>DASSIL010000049.1:0-3569 GCA_035691925.1 Gemmatimonadales bacterium | reverse complement strand
CTTCGACACCCTGTTGATGGACATGAACTACACCCGCGACACCACGGGCGGGATCGAAGGCCTCGACCTGCTGTCGCGGCTACAAGGCCTCGATGCCACGCTCCCCGTGCTCGTCATGACCGCCTGGGGTTCGATCGAAGGCGCCGTCGAGGCAATGCGCCGCGGCGCGCGCGACTACATCGAGAAACCGTGGGACAACGCCCGCCTGCTGCAGCAGCTGCGTACCCAGATCGAGCTGGGCCGCGCCATTCGCATGAGCCAGCGGCTCGAGAGCGAAAACCGCACGCTGCGCAAGGACGGCACCCCCGAGCTGATCGCGACCTCCCCGGCGATGCAACCGGTGCTCCGCCTGATGGAGCGCGTCGGCCCCTCCGACGCCAACGCCCTGATCACCGGCGAACACGGCACCGGCAAGGAAGTCGTCGCGCGCTGGCTGCACGGCGCTTCGGCGCGCGCCGGTCGCACCCTCGTCACCGTCAACCTCGGCGGCCTCGCCGTAGGGGTGGTCGAGAGCGAGCTGTTCGGCCACAACAAGGGTGCCTTCACCGACGCCAAGACCGACCGCGTCGGCCGCTTCGAAGTCGCCGACGGCGGCACCCTGTTCCTCGACGAGATCGCCAACCTCAGCCTGTCGCAGCAGGCGAAACTGTTGCGCGTGCTGCAGACCGGAGAGCTCGAGCGCGTGGGCTCGTCGAAGACGCGCAAAGTCGACGTGCGCGTGCTCTCGGCAACCAACGCCGACATCGCTGCCGAAGTCAGCGCCGGGAGGTTTCGCGAGGACCTGCTGTTTCGCATCAACACGATCGAGATTCGGTTACCGCCGCTGCGCGAGCGGCGCGACGACATCCCGCTGCTGGCGGCGCACTTCCTCAAGGAGTACGCGACCCGCTATCGCAAGCCGCTGAACAAGTTTCACGCCGATGCGATGCGGGCGCTGCTCGCCTATGGCTGGCCCGGCAACGTGCGCGAGCTGGCCCACGCAGTCGAGCGTGCCGTGCTGCTGGCCGAAGGCGACACGGTGCGCGTCGTCGACCTGAACCTGCGACCTCCCGGCGATGCCCCGGGCCGGCTCGAGGACATGAGCCTGGAAGAGGTGGAGCGCGTCCTGATCCAGAAAGCGCTCGCCCGGGCCGGCGGCAACGTCAGCACCGCGGCCAAGGCGCTGGGGCTGTCGCGCAGCGCCCTCTATCGGCGCCTCGAGCGCCACGGCCTCTGACGAGAAAACGCCGGCCGCGCTCGCACGAGTCGCAGGTCACTCGCCTCTCGCTGCTGGGCGGGCTCCCCGCCGTCATCCTCGCGCTGTGGCTGCTGTTCTCCGGCGACACGAGCGACCGCGTGCGCTGGACGTTCGGCGTCCTCATCGTCGCCTGCTGGCTGCTGTTCGCACTCGCGCTGCGCGAGCGGGTGGTGCGACCACTGCAGACGCTCTCCAACATGCTCGCGGCGCTGCGCGAGCAGGACTACTCGCTGCGCGCCCGCCGCCCCAACACCGAGGACGCGCTCGGGCTCGTGATGCTCGAGCTCAACATCCTCACCGACGAGCTGAAAGAGCGCCGCCTCGGCGCCCTCGAAGCGACGGCGCTGTTGCAGCGCGTCATGGGCGAGATCGACGTCGCCGTGTTCGCCTTCGACGAAGACGCGGCGTTGCGCCTCGTCAACACGAGCGGCGAGCGCCTGCTGGGCGCAACGCCCGAGCGGCTGCTGGGACGGACCGCCACCGAGCTCGGTCTCGGCGAATGCCTCAAGGGCGACGCGCCGCGCGTGATCAACCTCGCCTTCCCCGCCTCGAGCGGCCGCTGGGAGGTGCGGCGCGGCGCCTTCCGCCAGGGCGGCCGGCCGCACCAGTTCGTCGTCCTCGCCGACGTGAGCCGGGCGCTGCGCGAAGAGGAGCGCCGCGCCTGGCAGCGGCTGATCCGCGTGCTGGGGCACGAGATCAACAACTCGCTTACCCCGATCAAGTCGGTGGCGCAGCAGCTGCAGCAGATCGTCTCGGGCAACGGGTCGAGCGAGCTGTCGCGCGAGGACCTGGACAAGGGGCTCGAGCTGATCGCGAAGCGGTCGGAGTCGCTCACACGCTTCCTGTCGTCGTATGCGCGGCTCGCGCGGCTGCCGCCCCCGAAGATCGGCAAGGTCGACGTCCCCGCCTGGGTGCAACGCGTTGCCCGGCTCGAGCAACGAGTCCCCGTGACCGTCGCGCCCGGCCCCGCCGTGACGCTGCGTGCCGACGGCGACCAGCTCGATCAGCTGTTGATCAACCTGATCACCAATGCGGCGGATGCGGCGTTGACCACGGGCGGCGGGGTGCGGGTGCGCTGGGGTCCGGCGGCGGGTTCGCAGGAATTCGAGGTCGTCGTGGAAGACGACGGCCCCGGGCTCCCCGAGACGTCGAACCTCTTCGTGCCGTTCTTCACGACCAAACCGACCGGGTCGGGAATCGGGCTGGTGTTGTCGCGACAAATTGCGGAAGCGCACGGTGGTCGACTGACGGTTGCCAATCGAACCGGCGGCGCGCAGGGCTGTGTGGCGCGGTTGGTGCTTCCTGCAGGATAGTGGCTTGTGGCTAGTGGCGAGTGGTTAGCGGGGTCACTAGCCACACGCCACTATTCGAGCTCCCCTCCCCGATGCTTCTCTCTCCGCCGGTAGGCCTTCTTGGACTTGTGCACCTTATGCGAGGGAACCTTCAGGCGGCGTTTCACCGGTGCGTTGGGATTGGGCACCCGCACCGTCAGCTTCTTCTTGTCGCGACGCGTCATCCCGCCAGCCGCTGCCGGATCTGCTTCGCGTGATGGCGCGCGTGGCGCACGTGAAACTCGAGCCATTCGTCGAGCGTGAGGTCGCCCAGACGGGGGTGCTTGACGAAGAGGTCGCGCGCGCGCGCCGGCAGGAGCAACTGCACGACCTTCCCGGTGTGCTCGAGCGCCGCGCGAAAGTGCATCTCGGCGGCGCCGCGCTCGACCCGCTCCGGGGGGACCGAGCGATCGGGCGCCCGCATGAACGGGGGAAACACGCCGAGGTCCAGCACCAGGACGCGCCCGATGCGCTCGCGCAGTTTCAGGGGCCGGCGCACCATCGGGTCGCGGGCGCGGCGGTCCTCGAATCCGGCGGCGCACCACTCTAGCCCTAGGGCCAGGTGTTCGACGATTTGCGCCGAGGTCCAGTGGCCAGGGGGAGCCTTGTACCAGTCGGCGTCGGGGCGGTCCTTCAGAGGACCGAGGACGATCGCAGGAAGATCAGAAAACGCCGTCATGCTCCGGTCTCCGTCGTTAGACTCGCGAGTGAACTCGCGGCTCGGCTATCTGTCACCGATGGTGACGAGACACCAGTAGGGATCTGTCGCCCTTGGCGACAGTCAGCCGAGTCGTGGCTCTCAGCCGCGAAAAACCGCGGGGACCGTTCACCCTTGGTCTTCCATGAACAGCCGCCGCACCCGGTCGCCATCGGCGAGGAACTGATCCATCTCATCCGGCACGGGAAGCCGGCCCCTGCGCCACCAGAGCAGTCGACTCCCGGCGGCGACGAGGTGATGGCGCTGAACCTGTCCGTCTGGCCCGGCAGCGCTGAGATAGGCT
>DASSIL010000048.1:0-13489 GCA_035691925.1 Gemmatimonadales bacterium | reverse complement strand
TCCCCGGGGTTACTATTGCAGGCCATGACTGCCCTGCTCGACGCCATTTCCGGTATCGCCAATGCGAGCGAGCCCATTGCGGGACTCGTCACCGGCGGCCAACCGACGACGCGACACCTCGCCGCCCTCAAACAGGCAGGGTGCGAGCTGATCCTCGACTGCCGCGACCCGATGGAACCGCGTCCCCTCTCCGAACCTGAGGAAGTTCGCCGTGCGGGGATGGAGTACATCGTGATTCCAGTGGGCCACACGCGCGGAGATGATGAAACGCTGCGCAGCATCCGGGAGGTGTTGGCGGCCAACGTGGGCAAACGGAAGATGATGTACCACTGCGCCAGCGGAAACAGGGTCGGGGCTACTCTGATCCCGTACCTCATGCTCGATCAGCAGTTCGCTGAAGACGACGCGGTCACGACAGCAATGCGGTCCGGGGCCCGCAATGCGGAGTTGATAGAGTGGGCGCTGGAGTTCGCGAAAAGCCAGCCTGGTGATCAGACGGACAGACCGTGACCAGGCGGCTACAGCCGCTCAGGGTTTGGGTTCCTCTCTTCCCCCTGCGTAGCGGTGCCAGTACATGCGCATCTCGGAAATCTTCCCGTCTTTGGTCTCACAGAAGATCGCGCCTCGGGCGTCCACCCATTCTCCGCTGCTGCGGCGCCGGAACGTGCAGCGAAACTCGGTGGCGAACCACGGCCCCGCCTCGAAGATTTCTCCCGAGCGGAAGGACACCTCGGCCTGCGTCGAGGGGAGGTCCTGCCAGTAGGCGCGAATGGCGCCGATGCCGACGTCCTTGCGGCTGAAGGGTGTCTCGACGAAGACGGCATCGGTGGTGAAGACCGAGACCAGACGATCGATGTCGGCCGCCTGCCAGGCATCGCCGAAGGTGTCGATGAGCTCGCGGTATACCGGGGTGGGCGCCATGGGCCGCAAAATATACAGACATCCGGAACCCGCTGCGGCGGCGTACGTACAACGGAGTGTCCCGTTCCGGGACGCTCATCACCTCTCGAGGAGGTACAACCATGTTGAAGCGCATGCTGGTCTCGACGGCCGCGCTGGCGCTCTTCGCCCTGCCGCTCCGGGCGCAGGCCGCCGCCGGCGGCGGTGACCAGGTCACCCTCACGGGGACCGTCATCGACGTCAACTGTTATTCGACGCATCAGCTCACCGGGGCGCAGCACAAGAATTGCGCCACCGCCTGCGCGAACAAAGGTGTGGCGCTCGCGATTCTCACCACCGACGGCACGATCTACATGCCGGTGAGCTCCAAGCCCGCCGACCCGCAGAACTCGCGCCTCCTGTCGTTCGTCGAGGGTAAGGTGAAGGTGACCGGCACGCACCGGATGGCGAGCGGCCTTCACACGATCGAGATCGCGACGATCGAAGCAGCGAGCTGAGCTCGTGCGTCATGCGCTGGGCGCCGCGCTGCTGGTCGTGGCGACGGCCTGCAAGCCCGACGGCGGGGCGCCCAGCGGCCTCACGCTTCTTTTCTTCAACCACTCTCCCGCGGCCATCGTCGGCGACCGGTCGTGGGCGGCCGATCCCGACCATAGCCGGCTCGTCGCCTTCGATCGCGCATTGCGCCCGGTGCGGACGCTCTCCGGTCCCGCGATCGCGCTCCCGATGAGCGTGACGCCGTTGGGCGCCGGCTTGCTCGTCAGCGAAGAAGCGGGTGACGGGGTGGTACTCGACACCGCCGGCAATCAACTGCGGGAATGGCCGAGCCCGGCGCCGTTTGGCGTCGCGCTCTACAATGCCCGAGGCGGGCGTATCGTCGCGACGCGCTCACCCTACCGCGTTCCGTCCCTCACGGTAGAACCCGCCGATGCTCCGCTCGTCCAGCTGCTCGACACACTGGGACGCCCGCTCGATCGCCTGGCGACGATCCACGTGCCGCCGACTCCATTTCTCACCGGGATCACGAACGCGGGTCCGGCGGCGCTCGACGGCGACGGGGCGTTCTATTATGCCCCTCTCGTCCGGGACGAGATCATCAAGTTCGATCGCAGCGGGATGCAGCGGTGGATCGCACGCCGCGGATTGTACCCGAAGGAAACCGATCCCGTCTATCTCCCCGCCAAGGGACGCGAGCTCCGGGTGGACGAGGCGATCGTGAACGTCGCCCTCGTCCTCGGACCGGACGGCCGGCTGTACGTGCTGGGCGCCGATGACTCGGCGGGGACCAGGCTGCGCGTCGACGTGCTCGACACCGCCGGCGGTACGATCCTCGAGACCCGGCACCTCGGGCCGCGAGAAACGGCGGTCGCGCTGGACGCGCACGGCCGGCTGGCGATGTTCAATGCGGATTCACTCGCGGCTGGTACGCCGGTGAGCGAGCGGGAGCCGTTCGCGCCGGCGTTCGCACTGCCCGATACCGCGGGCGAGACCCTGACCCTCGCCCAGTTCACGGGAAAGGTCACGCTCGTCGACTTCTGGGCCAGCTGGTGCGACCCGTGCCGGGAGGAATTCCCGCACATGATCGATCTGTACCGGCGCTACCATGATCGCGATTTCGACATCGTGGCGATCTCCGATGACGTCGATCGCCCCAGGATGCTCGCCTTTGTGCGCCAGTACCGCCCGCCGTTCGCGGTGCTGGTGGGCGGTGGCCGGATGAAACAGGCGTATCACTACCGGGGGCTCCCCTACTCCGTCCTGCTCGATCGCCGGGGACGCGTCATCGAACGCTATTTCGGCTTCGGCGGAGCGGAGGAGTTCCGCCGGCTGGCGACGACCATTGCTGGGGAGATGCAGGTCCCGTAGGCTTTAGCGGTGTCCCCACGATTCGTTCTGGCGTGCGCCGTGATCGTCGCGAGCGGCTGCACGGGGTCGGAACCACGCGCGGCTCCACCGCCTGTAGTAGCCACGGAGCTGACGAGCACGGACACCGTGGTGCTGGTCGGCGCCGGCGATATCGCTGAATGCGATGCGGAGGGAGACGAACAGACCGCGGCCCTGCTCGACTCGATTCCCGGCACGGTGTTCACTGCGGGTGATAACGCCTACCACGACGGCGCCACATCGGAGTTCACCGGGTGTTACTCACCGAGCTGGGGACGGTTTCTCTCGCGGACCCGACCCGCACCCGGTAACCACGATTACAGGACCTCCGGCGCGAAGCCCTACTTCGCGTACTTCGGGGCGCGCGCCGGCGCAACCGGGGTCGGTTACTACAGCTACAACCTCGGCGCCTGGCATATCCTGTCGCTCAACAGCGAGCTCTCGATGAAGAGCGGTTCGGCCCAGGAGCGGTGGCTGCGCGCCGACCTCGCGGCCACGAAAACCAAGTGCACGCTCGCCTACTGGCACAGTCCTCGCTTCAGCTCCGGCACCGAGCACGGCAGCGATGCCAGCACGCAGCCGTTGTGGCAGGCGTTGTACGACTACGGGGCGGACGTCGTGATCGCCGGCCATGAGCACAATTACGAGCGTTTCGCGCCCCAGACGCCCACCGGACGGGCGGATCCCGACAGCGGAATACGGGAGTTCGTGGCGGGTACCGGCGGTGCCGATCACTATCCGTTCGGTCCACCGATCGCCAACAGCGAAGTGCGCAACGGCGACACCTGGGGGGTATTAAAGCTGACGCTGCTGCCAGGCAGCTATCGCTGGGAGTTCATCCCCGTCGCCGGAATGACCTTCACCGACTCCGGCAGCGCGCGCTGCCACTAGCCATCACTCGCTCGGCCGTCCCTCCGGGTCGAACGTCAGGAACCGCGACCGCCCGTTGCGCCGCATCTGGATCTCGAACAGGACGACGGCTCCCCGTGTGACGCGCTCGGCCCCCATGAGTTTGCCGCCAGCCACCTGCCTCTCCGCAGCCACACGCACCGCCCTGGGAACCGAATCCGGCGGGACTCTCTCTTCGATTTCGAGGACTTCGCCCGCAGGGGCGTAGATCAGGTCGCGCCGAGTCGCGCCATCACGGCTCTCGATTTCGTAATCGAGAACCGCGTGGAGCTGATCCTGTACGCCCAGTCCAAACGATTGGTGTGATACGATGGCTATTGCCAAGGGGTTAGCCGGCCCATAGGCTTACGCCGTGCCCGAGGCAGCGCCCCATGTGCGAGCCACGCGACCGGTCGTCATCGACACCGATCCCGGGATCGACGACACTATCGCCCTGCTCCTCGCCCTGCAGTCCCCCGAGCTCGAGGTGCGAGGCCTCGCCGCGACCTACGGCAACACGACCGTCGAGCACGCCTACCGCAATTGCGTCGCGATCCTGCGCCGTACCAACCGGCGACTGCCACTCGCCGTCAGCGCGCGGCGACCGCTGAAGCGCGGCCTCGCCACGGCGCCGGAGACCCACGGCGCGACGGGACTGGGCGACGCTCCCGTGCCCAGCGCCGGGGTGATCCTCGATTACGTCAAACCGCTCGATCGCCTTCTCGCCGAGCAGCCGGAGCCGGTGACGCTGGTGACGCTGGGACCCGTAACGGGACTCGCGCTCGCGCTGCGTCGCGACGCCGAGCTGGTGCGTGAAAAGGTGGCGCGCCACCTCGCGATGATCGGCAACATCAAGTCCGCCGGAAACACGACGAAATACAGCGAATTCAACGCGTGGTGCGATCCCGAGGCGCTCAGAGAAGTGCTGCGCGCCGAGCTGCCGACCGAGATCATCGGACTCGATGTGACGCGGCAATTCGTCCTGCCGGGATCCACGATCACCCGGCTCGGACAATCCCCCGACGAGCGACAGCAGTGGCTCCACGCCGCGCTGCGCTTCTATCTGGCCTTTCACCGCGAGCGCGAGAACCTCGACGGCTGCGTTCTGAACGACGTGCTGCCGATCGCCGAGCTCATCGCGCCGGGCACCCTCACCTTCGAGCCCCTCAGAATCAAGGTCGAGCTCGAGGACGGCGACAACCGCGGCCGCACCCGGATCGATCCCGAAGGGTCGAAAGCCCGGGTCGCGACGGCGGTGCGGACGGAGGTCGCCCACCGCCTGATCGCCGACCGCGTGCTGACGGCCGCACGCCCGGCGTGGGCAGCGGGCGCCGCCCAGTGACCGGCACACCGGCCGACGGAGCCCTGCCCCGCAAGGTGGCGGTGATCGGTGCCGGCTCGATCGGCGGTGGGTGGGCGGCGCTGTGTGCATCCGCCGGATGGCCGGTCACGATCTTCGACACGAACGCGCGGGCCATCGAAGATGCGGTGGTGGACGTCCCGCGGCGGGCGCGCGCGTTGATCGACCTCGAACGCGCGACGCCGGGTATCGTCGAGCGCGGTCTCATGGAGTTTCAGCAGGCGAAGAGCCTGCTCCAGGCGGTGCGCGAAGCGGACTGGGTGATCGAGGCGATCCACGAGGACCTCACCGCCAAGCAGCGACTGCTCGAATCGATCGAGCAGGTCGCGGACCCGCAGGCGATCGTCACCTCGTCCTCTTCCGGACTCGCCCCGGGCGATCTGTTCGGGCGGCTGCTGCAGCGGCAACGCTGCCTCGTGGCACACCCTCTGAACCCGCCGGAGCTGTTGCCGATCGTGGAGATCGTCCCCGCCGATGAGACCGAGCCCGGAACGGTGGAGCGAGCCAAGACGTACCTGAGCGCCCTGGGCCGGATGCCGATCGTGCTGCACAAAGCCGTGCCGGGCTATGTCGTGGGCCGGATCGCGGCGGCGGTCTGGCGCGAGTGCATCGACCTCGTCCTGAAAGGCGCGATCGACGTGGCGGACCTCGACCGGGCGGTATCGCTCGGCCCGGCCCTGGGCTGGGCCGCCGCGGGCCCGCACCTCACCTACCACCTCGCCGCCGGCGCCGGGGGCGTCCACATCTTCCTGCAGCAGCTGCTCACCAGCTTCGAGGGCTGGTGGAGCGATCTGGCGTCGTGGGAACGGCTCGAGCCGAGCCAGCAGCGGGCGCTGATTGCCGCGATCGAGAAGGCGTACGAGGACAAGATCGTCATGCTGCGGTTCACCAGGGACAAGCGGCTCGGGGCAATATTGCTGGCATTGGAGCAGGCGAGAAATACGTAAGGCGGCGAGAGGAATCGTCGAGAAGGGTCGTCGAGAAGCGGCGTCGAGTAAACGCGTCCAGTAGTTACGGATTCACTTGACGAGTTCTCTCGACGGTTTCTGTCGACGCTTTATCTCGACGTCTCTTGTTTCTTCGCCCGCACCATCAGCACCGGCACCGCCGTAATGTGCCGCAACTCACTCGCGACACTTCCCTTCACGACGTCCGCCAGCAGCCGGTGCCCGTGGGTCGCCATGGCGATGAGATCGCAATGCTCGCGGTCGGCCGCAGCGGCGATCTCGCGCGCCGGATCGCCCGCCGCGAGCACCGCTTCGACGTTGAGGCCATCCCGCCGCAGATCCTGACAGACCTGGTTCAGGTAGCCGAAATCTTCCCGCATCTCCTCCGATTCCCGCAGGTCGAGCTGTTGGATGTTGCGGGCCACCCAGCCGTCGGCGACATGGATCAGCACGAGGGCGGCGTGAGCGGCGCTGGCGAGAGGCCGGACATATTCGAGAATCGCGGTGTCCGTCGCCGTGTGCTCGAGCGGGACCAGAATGCGCTTGAACATCAGGACCAGAGCCCCCGCGCCGTCTGGAACAGGAGCCAGGCGTTGAGCACGGCGATGACGAACGCGACGGTGTAGGCCAGCGCCTTGAGCCACGGAGGATTCACGAACTCGCCCATTTTGGCGCGCTCCGACGTGAACCGAACCAGCGGGAACACCGCGAAGGACAGCTGCAGGCTCAGAATCACCTGGCTCAGGATGAGGAGCCGGGCGGTGCCGTGCTCGCCGAAGAAGATGGCGGTGATCGCCGCCGGCACGATCGCGATCGCCCGGGTGATGAGCCGGCGCAGCCAGGGACGAATCCGGATATTGAGGAACCCCTCCATGACGATCTGCCCAGCCAGCGTCCCCGTCAGCGTTGAATTCTGACCGGATGCGAGGAGCGCCAGGGCGAAGACCGCGCTCGCCCCGAATACGCCGAGCAAGGGCGTCAACAATTTGTAGGCATCCTGAATCTCGGCCACCTCGGTGTGTCCCGTGCTGTGGAAGGTCGCCGCCGCGACGATCAGAATCGCGGCATTGATGAACAGCGCGAATGTCAGGGCGATCGTCGAATCGAGGAACGCAAAACGCACCGCCGTGCGCTTCCCCTCCGGCGTCTCGTCGTAGGCGCGGGTCTGCACAATGGAGGAATGCAGGTAGAGGTTGTGCGGCATGACGGTCGCGCCGAGGATCCCGATCGCGATGTACAGTTGATCCGGGTTCGACAGGATGTGGGGCCCCGGGACGAAACCGCGGGCGATCCCCCACCCATCAGGCCGGGAGATGAAGATCTCGAACAGGAAGCATCCCGCGATGGTGGCGATCAGCGCGATCACCAGTGCTTCCAGCAGCCGGAATCCCTTGTTCTGGAGGTAGAGCACCAGCAGCACGTCCAGCGCGGTGATCATGATTCCCGCGGTCAGCGGAATCCCGAACAACAGATTCAACCCGATGGCGGAGCCGATCACCTCCGCCAGGTCGCAAGCGGCGATGGCGATCTCGCACACCAGCCACTGCGCGATGGTGGCGGGCCGCGAGTAGTGGTCGCGGCACGCCTGGGCGAGGTCGCGGCCGGTTACGATCCCGAGCTTGGCGGCGAGTCCCTGCAGCAGAATGGCCATCAGATTGGAAGCGAGGATGACGCTGAGCAGCGCGTACCCGAACCGCGATCCGCCTGCCAGGTCGGTCGCCCAGTTTCCGGGATCCATGTAGCCGACGGCGACGAGATAGCCCGGGCCGGCGAACGCAAGCGCCTTGCGCCACCAGGTTGTCCCGCGCACCGGTACGCTCCGATAGACCTCGGCGAGACTCGGCGCGAGACGTGGTTGGCGCCACCCGGACTCCTCGGCGGGTCGACGCACCGGGGTCGCCATCTCAGCCCTCGCGGCCTGCGAGGCGGCAGGAGAGCAGCCGCGCGAGCTCCTGCCCCACGATGCGAGCCGTCCCGGAAGCGTTCAGCAGAACCGTGGTCGGACCGTTGAACGGCTGCCGGTCGGTGACCACCACACGTACGCCGGGCACGAGACCCTGCTCCGCGAAATAGCGCAGCCGGGCGGGATCCTGCGTCATCACCTGGCGCAGCTCGAGGGCGTCGCCGACTTTCGCCTCGGCGAGGGAGACGAGCTCCGTTTCTTCGATATCACCGGTGGCGGTGGGAATTGGATCTCCGTGCGGATCGTACTGCGGATCGCCGAGCGCCGCCGCCATGCGCTCGATCAACTCATCGGAGACGGCATGCTCGAGCCGCTCCGCCTCGTTGTGGACATTGTCCCAGTCGTAACCGAGGGTGCGCGTCAGGTAGAGCTCGAGTACCCGGTGCCGTCGGATCATCCGCAGTGCTGCGCGCCGGCCCTGGGCGGTCAGCTGCACGCCACGATATGGGACGTGCTCGATCAGTCCCATTTCGGAAAGGCGTTTGACCATCCCGCTGACCGACGGCGGGGCCAGCGCCAGGAGCGCCGCGATGTCGCTCGTCGTAGCGAACCCGCCCTGATTCGAAAGGCGGAAAATCGCCTTGAGGTAGTCCTCCACCGATCGGCTGAGGGCGGGCTCCTGGATACTGGCCGGCACGAAAGCACTCCAGTCATATGTCGGACTTCATGCCACTGCGAGATGGCCACTTAACTCACTGCGTACACACAACGTTAGTCTATACTAATATGAGCTTGTTGGCAAGCGAATATGATGCTTAGACGGAGCTATTGTGGATGATATCCGTCAAGGTCAGGAAGGGTGTAAGGATTCTTTCGGTCAAACCCCAAATCACGTCTTCACCAAGGTCGTAGGCAGGGAAGACTCTCGGCTCGCCGCGAACGATCAATTTCACATCGCGTCGCACGCCCGGCTCGGCGAGCCGGGAAAGCGGCACCCAAAAGGCACGCTCCACCTCGTCGCTGATGGCGAGCGGAGGCGCAGCAGGGATCGTGAACACGAACGGCCGTACGCGAACGGGTGGCAGTGTCGGAGTGCGTGGATAGAGATCGTCCAATGCACCGAGCCGCTCCGCAGATACGAGGTCCACCCCCGTCTCTTCGCGCGTCTCGCGGATCGCGGTATGGAGCAGGTCCCGATCATCGGACTCATAGCGTCCGCCGGGGAGCGCGACCTGGCCCGACCAGGGATCACCGACACGGGCCGCGCGCTTGATGAACAGCGCCTCGAGACCATGCCGCTCGATCAGGATCAGGGCGACGGCGGCCGGGAGCGCTTCGGGCGCATCCTCCACCTGCGCCGAGTAACCGGCGAGGACGCGTCGGACCGCGGCCAGCGTCACGGGACGAGGTGGCGAGAGAACCAGTCGACGCTGGCCTCCAGCACCCGATCGAACTGCGCGGTGGAGCCGCTCCAGGGATGCTTGATCCCAAAGGTGTGGCCTGCGTTTTCGATCGACAGGAGGTGGGATTGCGGAGCGCGCTCGGCCAGGTCTGCGGCGTCGCTCACGGGCACCGATTCATCGGCGGCGCCATGGACCACGAGCCACGGGGCTCGAATCATGGCAGCGGCATCCAGGACACTGAGCCGGTCGGCGTTGCGCTCCAGATCCTCGAGGATGTCAGTCGCCAGAGGCAACCGCTCTCCGGTCCGCTGGTTCACGATCTCGATGGTGCCGGTCCGCCGCCATTCCGGGATCTGGTCTTTGCGCCAAAGCCGGCCGAAGCGGGCCGTCGCCGACCAGGTCACCAGCGCTCCGATGCCGGGATCGGCGGCGGTCTGGAGCACCGCGATGCCGCCTCCCATGCTGTGCCCCAGGACCCCGATGGACGTCGGCTGGACACCCAGCCTACCCCGACGGAGCTCGGCGACGACTATGCCCAGATCCCGCAAGCCGTTCGAGTACGTGGCGCGCCGGAACCGCTCCGGCTCGTCGAACGAGTCGCCACTCTCGCCGACGCCGGATCCCGAGAAGTTGAAGGACACCGCCGCGAAGCCCGCCCGTGCGAGCCGCTCGGCGGTCACGGGGAAGTAGCCCCAGTCTTTGAACCCCTTGAATCCGTGGCAGATCACGACTGCCGGCCGGGCGCCGGCGCCCGAGCGGATTTCGCCGCGCAGCGGACCACCGTCGGCACCGGTGAGGGAGAATGCGCGTCGGGCAGGCGTAGCCAAGACCTCAATGTACCCCGGGTTGGGGGCGTCCCTGGACCGCACGGCTAACCGGCCGGCTTCCTCCCCACAAGTCGAATTCCAGCGCAGTTTTATGGGGCTTCACAAGACTGCAACCTTGTGACCCCAAGCGGCTATCCAATCGTCCGACACCGGCTTACCGGGTTGGGGAGTGCCGACACTGAATACGGATGCGATCACGGCGGCGATGGACGCGGAAGCGGCGGACGTAGCGCTGGCGCAAAGCGGCGACGGTCGCGCGTTCGAGCGATTGTACCGCACCCACGTCCCGCGGATCCACGGGCTGGTCCGCCGCATGATGAGCGGCGGCGACCCGGACGACGTGACGCAGGATGTGTTCGTGCGGGTGTGGGAGAAGCTGCACACGTTCCGCGGCGAGGCGGCATTCGGCACCTGGCTGCACCGCCTCGCGGTGAACGTGATCCTCGCCCGGCGCAAGACCCTGGGCGGCGAGCGCCGCCGCTTCGGCGACGACTCGGGCGAGACGCTGGAGCTGGTGGCGGGGCGGGAGCGGGCGCCGGAGCACGGCGTCGATTTCGAAGAGGCGATGGCCCGGCTGCCCGAGGGCGCACGACAGGTGTTCATCCTGCACGACGTGCAAGGATACCGGCACGAGGAAATCGCCAAGCTGCTCGGCATCGTGCCCGGCACGTCGAAGTCGCAGTTGCATCACGCGCGCATGGCCTTACGAAAGCATCTGGATCGGTAAATGGAGCAGGAGTGAACGATGAACGACCAATGGACTGACCGGCTCTCGGAGTACCTGGACGGCGAGCTCGCCGACGCGGAGCGGATGGCGCTCGAAGCGCACCTCGCGACTTGCGCCGAATGCACCGCCGTGCTCGCGGATCTGCGCCGCGTCGTCGCGCGCGCGCAGGCTCTCGACGACCGCCCGCCGGCCCGCGACCTCTGGTCCGGCATCGCCGAGCGCATCGGCATCTCGACCGACGACCTCGCCCGCCGCCGCGCCCGGCGCCGGGTGAGTTTCACCGTCCCGCAGCTGATCGCGGCGAGCGTGGCGCTGATCGCGCTGTCGGCGGGTGTCGCGCGGCTCGTGCTGCGGCCCACCACGAACCGCGAGCCCACAGCCATGAACCCCGGCTCGGTGAGCGTCGTGCCAGTGGCCATCCAGAAGGCGGGCGCGACGGCCGATCATGACGTACAGGATTTGCGGCTCGCCCTGGCCGATGGCCAGCGCACCGGCCGCTTGAGCCCAATGACGGTGCATCGCATCGAGCACAGCCTGGCGGTCATCGACAGCGCGCTCGCCGAGGGGAAGCGCGCGCTCGCGGTCGATCCGAAAAGCGCGTACCTGAACCAGCATCTCGCCGACACGATGCGGCGCAAGATGGAATTTCTGCGGGAAGCGAATCGCATCGCATCCCCGCGCACCTAGAACGGAGTCTGCATGTTGTTCGTACTCGCCGCCGTCGCCGGGCTGACGATGGGCCCCCCCCAGGACACCGACACGTCGTTCGCGGTACGCCAGGGACAGCGACTCGAGCTGAGCGATTTCGGCGGTCAGATCACGGTCAAGGCGTGGCGCCAGAACTCGATCCGCGTGAAGGCGACCCACTCGAGTCACGACCGTATCTCGGTTTCGACCGAAGGGTCCACGGTCAGCATCAGCGCCTCTTCACGCCACGGTCCGGCCACGGTCGACTACGAGCTGTTGGTCCCCACCTGGATGCCGTTGTCCATTTCCGGGACACCCTCGGCGGAGGTCTCGATCGAGGGCACTGAAGCCGAGGTGACCGTTGAAACCGTGGAAGGGGAGGTGCACGTCGTAGGGGGGAGCGGCAATGTGTCGCTGCGCTCCGTCGAAGGAGAAGTCTCGATTGAGGGCGCCCGCGGGCACATCGAGCTGAACAGCGTGGATGGCGCCATCAGCGTGAAGGACTGCTCCGGCGACATCACCGCGGAAACCGTGGATGGCGAGATCACGATGTCCGGGATCGAGTCCGCCAACGTGGACGCCAGTACCGTGGACGGCAGCGTCGAATATGACGGCACGATCAGGGACAACGGCCGCTATCACTTCGAGTCGCACGACGGCGACGTCACCGTTTCCGTCCCGGAGAAGGCCAACGTTACGGTGTCCGTGTCGACCTTCAGCGGCGACTTCGACACCTGCTTCCCGCTGCAGCTCAAGGACAAGACCAAGCACCGCTTCACCTTCACGCTCGGGACGGGCAGTGCTCGCCTGGAGCTGGAGTCGTTCGACGGCAGCATCAGTATTTGCCGCCCCGGCAGGGTCCACGACAAGAACCAGGAGTGACCGTATGCGCGGCACCATCACGTTGCTCGGCGCGGCCTGCGCCGCACTCCTCGCCGCGGCGCCCTCGCTCGCCGCGCAGGACTTCCATTGGACGGGGCATCTCGCCGCCGGAAAGCGGCTCGAGATCAAGGGTGTGAATGGCGCAATCCGCGCCATGGCCACGACGGGCGATCAGATCGACGTCAGCGCCCGGAAGACCGCCCACCGCTCCGACCCCGATGAGGTCGAGATCAAAGTCGTCCCCTTCGAGGACGGCGTGGCGATCTGCGCGGTCTATCCTACGCCGCGCCGGGCACGGCGCGAGAACAGCTGCGAGCCGGGTGACGACTGGTCCTCCAGCACCGACAACAACGACGTGCAGGTCGACTTTACGATCAAGCTCCCCGCCGGGGTCAACTTCGACGGGCGCACCGTCAACGGGGACCTCCAGGCGGACAACCTCGGCGCCGATGCGGACGTGAGCACCGTGAACGGCAGCGTCGATGTCTCGGCGGCGGGGCATGTCGAAGCGACGACGGTCAACGGATCGATTCGGGCGGCGATGGGTCGCAGTGATTGGGAGTCGGTCGCGCGGTTCACCACCGTGAACGGCGGGATCACCCTGACCCTACCCGCGAACCTGAATGCCGAGGTCCGTGCCGAGACGGTGAACGGCGATCTCGAGACGGACTTCCCGCTGACCGTCACCGGCAAGTTCGGCCCGCGGCATCTCCGTGGCACGATCGGCTCGGGCGGCCGATCGCTCGAGCTGCGCACGGTGAACGGCAGTATCCAGCTGCGAAAAGCGTCGTAGCATCGCGGGATTTCGATCCCGCTCGCAATACTCCGGTACCTGATTCCGGAGCACCACACCCCATGTTGGGGCCCTTCGAACCGAGGGGCCCGTGGTGCTCCGGGAGCTTCTCACCCGCACCGAGCAGATCTCCGATCTTCGCGACCTCTTTCGCGTGCTCGGCTTTCAAGCGGCGTGGGAGACCGTACCACCCGGGCCCTGGCTCGGCTCATCGGAAGTCGATAGCGCCGGAATTACAGCCGCCGAGCTGATCGGCCGGCACCAGGCGTTCCGGGTGATCGCCCTGCAGGC
>DASSIL010000047.1:0-3680 GCA_035691925.1 Gemmatimonadales bacterium | reverse complement strand
CCGTCTTTTTGCTTGACGATGTAGCCGGCCCGGGCCAGATCGGTGACGATGCCGTAGGCGCTGCGCTCGGTGATGTCGAGCTTGGCCGCGATGTCGCGCAGGCGGACTCCCGGGTCGTGTGCGATGCACAGCAGGACCCGGGCGTGGTTGGTCAGGAAGGTCCAGCTTGTGGCAGCCAACTATCCCATCCAATTCTGGAAGTTATTTGCTAGTTTTATACAACTAGCGTAGCGTCGCAGGCAAGGCATCGGCCCTCAGCCGATGGTGGCGGCCAGCTCTCCGGAGTTACCGAAGGTGCTCATGTCCATGGCCTGGTCAGCATGATCGGCCCTGCACATGGCCACGATGGTGCTGCGCACCGGCTGAGGCGACCGGTGTCCCTCGCGGGCCGCGGGCCGGACCGTCGGCCCTGGCGGCTGCGGAACCATCAGCGGGGTTTCCATCATGGCGACTATCACGGCGGCGAGTCGGCCAGTAATCTGAGGGCGTTGGCTCCTGTCGCTGGCTCCCTGATCCCTTGATAGCCAGAGCAGCGCTGGCCTCCGTTGTCAGAGTTCAATACGAGCGCCCGAATCCGAAACGACGCCGTCACCGTGAGCCGCCGCCGAGGCTCCGCCAAGCCCGCTATGCCTTCTTCATGGCCAGGCGGCCCGCGGTCAGTGCGGAGCGCTCCACTTCGTCGAGCGTTGTGACGACGATGTCGGCCCCTGCCCTGGTGAGCCCGTCGGCGTCGTCGGCACGCGCGATGCCGATCGCGGCCATGCCGCCGGCCTTGGCGGCTTCGATGCCCGCGGCGGCGTCCTCGATGACTATCGCGGCGTGCGGCGCGACGCCGAGTTCCCGGGCCGCTGTTAGGAACATCTCGGGGTCCGGCTTTCCGTGGGCGAAGTCCCGGCCCGAGACGTCGGCGTCGAAGAAGTCCAGCAGCGTCAGGCCCGGGCGCAGCGACGCCGACGTGATCCCCTGCTCCTGGGCGAACGTGTCGAGCCGGATCTTGCGCAGGAACAGCTTCGCGTTCCTCGACGAGGACGCCGCTGCGACCTGGATGCCGGCGTCCTTGACGGCGATGATGAACCGCAGCGCGTCGGGGTAGGCGGTGAAGTCACCGGCCTCGATGAGCCGCACCACCATCTTCTGCTTGCGCGCCGCGTACTCCGCAAGACGCAGGTCATGGTCGTCGGGGACGTGGAAATACTCCAGCGCCGCACGGGCGCCGCTCAGACGCGGCTTGCCCGACATCTGCTCCTGGTAGACCTGGGGCGTGAACGCTTCCGGCGACCAGCTCGTCCGGCCGCGGATGTCGTCCCACTCCCGTTCCATCAGCTCGCGCAGCGACTCGCGCCACGCCTTCTCGTGCGGCGAGTCGACAAGCACGCCGTCGACATCGAAGATTGCTCCCCGGAACGCCGACACGCATCCTCCTGTCAGCCGTGGGCCTGCTGATGCCCGGCATGCGCGTCCTGCCGGAGTTCGAACGTGCACTGGTCACCCGGGCGCAGCTCGCGGACGTCGTCGCCGACCCCGACGCTGATCGGCCGCCGCACGCCCTCCCGGTGTGCGGTCAGCGTCAGTTTCCCGTCGGCGAGCGTCACGAGAATCGGCGTCCCCCGGAACTGCATCGTGAACGACAGTCCCTCGAGCCGGGCGGGCAGCCGGGGGTCGAAATACAGGACACCGTCGCGGATCTCCGTCCCGGCGTAGCTGCGCTGGACGAGAGCGAGCGTCCCGGACATCACGCCCATGTGGATCCCCTCCTTCGTGGTGCCGCCCTGGACGTCGCCGACGTCGCTCTCCAGTGCGGCGAGGAACCGCTCCCACGACCCCTCAGCGTCGAGCCGCGCGAGCACGCCGCCGTACGCGACGAAGCTCAGCGTGGAGCCATGCGAGGTGCGCTCGTCGTAGTAGGCGATGTTCTTGCGCGCGGTGTCCGGACCGTAGGCGTAGCCCAGCCGCTCGAACAGCCGCCGCAGTTCACCGTCTGAGAACAGAAAGAACAGCATCACCGTATCGGCCTGCTTGGCGAGCTTGTAGCGGTTGGGGTCGTCGCTCTCAGCGTGCAGGATCCGGTCGAGCCGCTGGATGTTCCCGTACTTGGCGCGGTAGGCATCCCAGTCCAGCTCCTGGAGGTCCTCATATCCCTCGAACTGGCTGATGATGCCGTCGCTGTGAAACGGGATGAACATCCGGCGGCTCATGTCCGCCCACACATGCAGTTCCTCGTCGCCGAGGCCGAGCTTCCCGCGCAGCGCGTCGGCCCGCGTCGCAGGCAGGAGCGAGAGGACCTCCTGCGCGACGCCGCACAGCCACGCCACCATGACGTTGGTGTAGGCGTTGTTGCGCAGCCCCCCCTCAGTGGCATCTGGGTACTTCTCGTGGAACTCGTCCGGCCCCATCACGCCATGGATCTCATAGCGCTCGCGCTCGGGATTGAAGCGGGCGATCGAAGCCCAGAAACGCGCGATCTCCAGCATCATCTCCGCGCCGTAATCGCGCAGGAAGGTCAGGTCCTCGGTGGTCTGGAAGTAATGCCAGATGTTGTAGAAGATCGCCGCGTTGACGTGCCGCTGGTTATGGCTGAGATCGGGCTCCCAGCGGCCCGAGAGCGGGTTGAGATGCACGCGCTGGGTTTCCTCCTTGCCTTCGCTGCCACTCTGCCAGGGGAACATCGCGCCGCGCAGCCCAGCCTCACGGGCCGCCGCGCACGCCTCGCCCAGGCGCCGGTAGCGGTACAACAACAGGCCCCGGGTGACCTCAGGCATGCGGAAGTTCAGGAACAGATATACGTAGAGCTCGTCCCAGAACACGTGCCCCCGGTAAGCCTCACCGTTGAGGCCGCGGGCCGGCACCCCGGCGTCCAGATCGGCGGTGTGATGCGAGCAAACCTGCAGGATGTGGCAGATGTGCAACCGCAGCAGCAGCTGCACGCGGTCGTCGCCCGGCACGCGGACGTCGCACACCCGCCACAGCTCGTCCCAGGCCGACGCATGCCGCGCAAGCGCCTCCTCGAAGCCGGTGTAGCGCAGCGCCGACGTCCCAGCCTTCGCCAGCGTGTCGCTGATCGCGGGGTCACGCGAGGTGAAGCAGGCCACCATCTTCTCGACCCGCACCGTGACGCCCTGCCGGACACCGAACGCGAGCACCTGCTGGATGTAGTCCTCCATCTGGTAGAGGCTGCGGTCGACGGCGAGCGGCTCGTCCCCGCCGTCGAGGACGCGCGTGCGCGCCGCCTGGCTGATGTACAGGTTGGACTGGCGCGTCTGCACCTTCAGCGCGATCACCTCGGGCCCGAACGTCCTCGGTGACACCGGGTCGAGGTGGCGACTCTCAAGCTGCTGGTAGCGCGCCACGCCGCCGTTGGTCACCCGCCCGTCGAGGCCGGATACCACCTCCACCCGGCCCGACCAGTTCTCGGGTGTGAGCGTCCACTCGATGCCCGCGTGATGGAGGTCGGCCATGCTCACGAACCTGCGGCTACGCAGCGCCGTCACACGGCCGGCGGGGTCGCGGAAGCGCAGCTCGCGGATCAGGGTCGCGGTGCGGATCTCCAGCTCGTGCCGGTAATCGAGCAGCTCGACATCGGCGAGCCGGATCGGATCGTCGCCCTCGATGCGCAGTTTAAGCACCAGCCAGTTGGGCAGGTTGACCAGATCCTCGTTGAGCACCGGCACGCCGCCGAGGAT
>DASSIL010000046.1:0-11841 GCA_035691925.1 Gemmatimonadales bacterium | reverse complement strand
TGCGCTGCCCGACTCGGACCGCGCTGTGTTGGCGCGAGCGGTGGCCGAGTACGTGCGCGATCACTATCGCGGCTATGCGTCGCTCAGCACTGTTGCGGTAGGGTTCCAGCAGGCGCTGCGGGTTGGGATGTTCAGCTACAGTTCCACCAATCGCCCCTACTCCTTCTCGACGGCGGGGCTGGGTCCGCCGCAGGACACGCTGCCGGAACAACGCCCGCAGTGAGGGCTACGGAGTGCCGCGATGGCGCGCCAGGCGCAGCTCGAGATTGCGCCGGACGTCGGGCCATTCGACGGCCAGAATACTGTACATCACCGAGTCGCGCGCCGAGCCGTCGCGCCGCGGGTGGTGGTGGCGCAACACTCCGTCCTTCTTGGCACCGAGCGCTTCGATGGCGCGCTGCGAGGCGAAGTTGAAGTTGTCGGTGCGCAGTCCCACGACCTGACAGCCCAGCGTTTCGAAGGCGTGCTGCAGGAGCAGGAGCTTGCAGGTGGTGTTAACGTGCGTCCGCTGCCAGCTCTGCGCGTACCAGGTGTACCCGATCTCCACCCGGTCGATTTCGCGCACGATGTCGTGATAACGCGTGCTGCCAACGATCGTCCCGGCGCTGAGCTCGCGCACGGCCCAGGGGAGCATCCGGCCGTCGCGCTGGCCTGCCAGCGCCGTCTCGATGTAGGCGTCCACGTTGGCGGGCTCGGGAACGACGGTATACCAGAGCTCCCACAGGCGGCCGTCGTTGGCTGCCCGGCGCAGCGCGTCGGCGTGGTCCGGTGTCAACGGCTCGAGGCGGACGCCAGGACCCTCGAGCTGGATCGGGTTGACGGTGATCATGGGTGAGGGAAGTTACCACGAGGAGGGCGCTCGCATGCATCGCATCCGTCAGCAAACGCTCCCGTTCGTCGGACTGTCCCACAACTTCGTCGGGGCCGACCACGGCGATGTGCAGATCTCGGCATATCTGCTCCGGGCGCAGCCGGGGCAGGGCCCGGGGCCGCACCGGCACCCGTACGACGAAGTGCAGTTCGTGCGCGAGGGACGCGGCCGCTACGTCGTCAACGGAGAGGAGTTCGAGGCGAGCGCCGGAGACATTCTCGTCATCAAAGCGGGGGAGATCCACAGTTTCAAGTGCGTCGGCGATGCGCCGCTCGTCGAGGTGGACATCCACCTGAGCCCGCGGTTTATTCAGGAGAATCTGTCCTGATGACGAAGCTGAACATCGCGACCCGGTGAACGCCGCATGACAGAAGGAACTGCAAAGGATTCGGCGATCATTCACGCCCCGGCAACACGCGTGTACGGGATCATCGCCGATTATCGGGTGCACCACCCCCGTATCGTCCCTCCCGAATACTTCCGGAAGGTCGAGGTCGAAGCAGGGGGCGTCGGGGCAGGGACGCGTATCCACGTGGAGACTCGCGTCCTCGGGAAGACGCAGCAGTTCACCCACACCATTCGCGAGCCCGAGCCGGGACGCGTGCTCGAGGAAGTCGACTCGGAAGGGTTCAGCGTCACGCGCTTCACGGTGGAGCCGGCGGAACAGGACTCGTCCCGGGTGACGATCCAGACCACGTTTCGCGCTCGCGCGGGGCTGCTCGGCGCAATCAAGCGTGCAGCGACCGCCGCGATGTTGCGGCGCATCTACAAGAAGGAGCTCACCCGGCTCGGTCAGTACGCCGCCTCGCTCCGCTAGCGGCCACCCGGGAACAGCCCCGGGTGGCCTTCATGCAAGCGGACCGCTCACCCCTGTTTCGCGAGCAGCCGGTCGAGGGCGGAGTAGCTCTCGTTCAACCCGTCCTCCATTCCCGACTTCAGCATGCCGTCCCGCTCGTCTTGGGTGTGAAACAGCGAGGTATTGACGACTTTGGTGCGGCCCTCGTTCAGGTCCTCGAACACCGCCGTGTCGACCGCCACGTGACCCGGCAGCCCATCCCATTCGAACGTCTGCACCAGTCGCTTCTCTGGCGTTATCTCGCGGTAGCGTCCCTCGAATCCCTGGACCCCCTTGGGAGAATGCTCCACGTAGCGCCAGTGGCCGCCGGGCGCCACTTCCATCCGCTCGATGACGAGCTTGTTGCCGCGGCCCCACCACTGGGCTACGAGAGCGGGATCGGTGAAAGCGCGCCAGACGCGCTTCCGTGGAGCATCGAACACCCGCTCGATACGAATCTCCCGCTCGGAGGGCGTACTCACCTGAGCGGCGACCATCGTCGATTTCATCTTGGGCCTCCTTCGGTGCGCTCGAAAAGGTTTTCGAGGCGGTTAGACGTGCAGGCTTTGTTGGTACCCCCCGAGCGCCGGATCGGATAGCTACTTTCAACGCCAATCCATGGTGCGACGCATGCTGTTCATCTTTGCAATCGGGATGCTCCTCGTGCTCGCCTGGACGGGGATCAGCGGCGGAGTCTCTCAGCTCGGGAATGCGAAGACCGCCGGCCAGACGATCCAGACGGTGTTTCAGTTTGTATATGGCCTGTTCGCTCTGCTGAGCATCGCCACGATCATCCGGGCAGGGCACTGGAACCGGCTGATGCTGGTGTGCTGGACGATCGCGCTCGCGCTGGCAGCGGGCATCGCCTCGGTGACCTGGGGCGGGACCTCGTTCACCGTGGGGTTCGGCTCCGGCGTCGCGGCGGGTCTCGTCGGGGCAGGGATCGCCTGGTTGCTGCGCTTCGGCGCGGGCTCGAGGGCCCGGTGAGTGATTCGACTTGTCGACGACCCGCGTCCGCCGCAGCTTACCTTCATGACCGCTCCCACTCGCATCGCCTTCGCCGCTCTCGCCCTCGCCGTCGCCGGCATCCGGGCGAACGCACAGATCACCACCGCGGAATACGCCGCGCGCCGCGATTCGCTCGCTGCGCGCATCGACAGCGGCATCGTCGTGGCGTTCGGCGGCCGGACGCCGGTGACCGACTTCGGGCCGTTCTTCCAGGTCCCGGGATTCCACTATCTCACGGGCTACGACTACGCCGAGGCCACGCTCGTCATGGTGGTGCGCGGCGGCCATGGCCGGGCGACGCTGTTCGTCACGCGCAGCACGCCCCGCCGCTCGCTGTATTACGGCATCGAGCCGGACTCGGCCGCCATCGCGACGGATCTCGGGTTGTCGTCGCGCTCGAACGACGCACTCATCGGTGTGCTCGACTCCCTCGCCGCGGGCGGGTTGCCATTCTATGCGCTGCGTGACGTCGAGGATGCCGATTTCGCCGGACTCGACTCGCTCACCCGGGGCGGGCAGATCATGCGAGCCCTGGCGCAGCGTCATGCGGGCATCGCGGTGCTGGACGCCGCCCCGACTCTCGACCGGCTGCGGGCGACGAAGAGCCCCGCCGAGCAGGCACTGCTGCGCCGGGCGGCGGACATCAGCGTGGCGGGACACCGTGCCGCAATGCAGCTCATCGCCCCGGGGCTGCACGAATACGATCTGCAGGCCGCGCTCGAGTACACCTTCCGGCGCCAGGGGGCGGAGCGGCCGGCGTACGGCTCCATCGTAGGGACGGGCGCGAACGGCACGCAGCTGCACTACATGAAAGACCGGGCGCTGCTCAAGGCGGGGGATCTCGTCGTGATCGACGCGGCCGCGGAATACGGCGGCTACGCCGCCGACGTGACGCGCACCCTCCCGGTGAGCGGCACCTTCACCGCCGATCAGCGCGCGCTGTACCAGGTCGTGCGGGACGCGCAGGCCGCCGCGGAGCGCAATTCGGGACCGGGGAAGTCGGTGCAGGCGGCGCAGGATTCCTCGGTCGACGTGCGGGCGCGGGGGCTCGCGCGCCTCGGGCTGATCGAGTCTCCCGACGCGCAGTTCGATCCGCCGTGGCCCGCCAACTGTGTGGAGCAGCCCCGCAGTTGCCGGCAGGTGATGCTGTTCGCGATCCACGGCATCAGCCACGGCCTCGGCCTTGCCGTACACGATCCGATGCAGGGCTACTATGACGCGCGCGTGTTCCGGCCGGGCGACGTGTTCACCATCGAGCCGGGGGTCTACATCAACACCCGGCTGCTCGACATTCTGCCCGATACGCCGCGCAACCGTGCGTTCGCCGCGAAGGTCCGGACCATGGTGCAGCGCTACCAGAACACCGGCGCGCGCATCGAGGACGACTACATCGTGACGCCGACGGGACTCGACTGGATCACACCGGCACCGCGCGACATCGCCGACGTCGAGGCAACGATCGCGCACCGCGCAGCGGTGCCGTAACGCCCGGCATGCTGATCCGCATCAAGAAGAGAACCGACGGCGGTGCGGCCCTGAGCTGCGTCCGCTCCGACGGCACCGTGACGTGGCAACGACAGGATGGGGCACAGGGGCGGTTCTTCCCGCTGCACGATCTGACACACTACGCCGTGGAAACGGTGCTCGACCTGCGCGGCTTCTACAGCCTCGTGGCGGAGGGGTGGGACCTGTCGGACTTCGGCCGGCCGTGGCCGCGAGGGGAGATCCCGCCCGAGGCGCACGTGGCCGAGCAGATCGTCGGCTTTCTGGACACCGAGCGATCCTCCAGCCGCGAATGGACCGCCGCGGACCTGCGGCTTGCCACGCCACACACCGTGGGAGATGCCGAGCTGCGCCAGGTCCGGGATGCACGGCGCGACCTCTTCGCGCGCTGGGCGGCGCTGCCGGCGGGGGACACCCTCGAGCTCGATTTCGCTCCCAGGGAAAAGACGGTTTAGATGTCCCAGTTGGAATGACCCCCGCATGCGACTCTGGACGCTGCACCCCAGCCATCTCGACCCACAGGGGCTCGTCGCGGTGTGGCGTGAAGCGCTGCTCGCAAAAGCCGTGCTGCAGCATCGTACGCGAGGATATCGACACCACCCGCAGCTCATCCGGTTCCGGAATCATCCGCGCCCCGTCGCCGCCATCAACACCTATCTCGCCGGGGTCCTGGCTGAGGCCCGTCGCCGCGGCTACCGCTTCGACGCACGCAAGGCACAGGGCGCCCGGACGTCGCGGCAGATTCTCGTGCCGGCGGGCCAGCTCGCGTATGAATGGTCCCACCTGCTGCGGAAGCTGCGCCGACGCTCGCCCGGAACGTACCGCAGGGCTCGCGGCGTCCGGCCCAGGGCCCACGGGCTGTTCCGACTCACGAAGGGCCCCGTCGCTTCGTGGGAAGTGCGCCGCGCGTGAAAGCCCCCGGAAACGGTATTCCCGACTTGCGGGCGACGGTGCTCATCGCCTGGCGCACCAACGACCGCGTCACGACAGACCTCGTCCGCCAGGTGCCGCTCGCGCTGTGGCGAGCCAAGGTGCCCGGCGAGCCGCAGCGCACCGTGGGCTCGATTGCCGCCCACTTCCACAACTCGCGCCGCAACTGGATTCGCACACTTGGTGCTCCCCACGGGGTACCGGTTCCGCGCCGGGTAGATCACCGCACCGTCTCGCGCCGTGACCTCGCCGCCGCACTCCGGAGCAGCGGGCGCGGGATCGCGGCGTTGCTCGAGCTCGGCATCGCCGCCGGCGGGACAGTGCCCCCGACGCGCGCCTACACCTGGCGCAACCTGCCGCTCGACGTCGGCCACGTGTTGGCGTACTTCGTGGCCCACGAAGCCCACCATCGCGGGCAAATCGTGCTGATTGCCCGCCAGCTGGGGCAGCGCCTGCCGCGCGAGGCGACCGATGGCTTGTGGCAGTGGTCGCGGATCGTGCGAGCGCTGCGATGATCCCGCTCATCGACTACGCCCGGCTCGAGCCCGGAGAGCGGGATGCACTCGCGAGTGCCGTCGCGACGCAGACCACGCTCGAGCAGGCGCTGGCCTGGGCTCGCGCGCTCACCCCACCGCGCAGCGTGGAGTCGGTGCTGACGCAGGACGAGTACACGCACGACGTGTTGATTCCCTACGGCAACCGCTACCTGGTCTACGACACCAGCTGACTCGGGGCCGTGACGGCGGTCGCCGTCTGGGATCACCGGCCCACCGATCGCGAGCTGCTCGACGCGCGCCTCGCCCAGGGGTGGAAACCCACGCCGAGCGGGTTGGTGGGCGGCGACAGGGTGCTGGGGTATGCCGCCTGCTTGTTCGACGGCTCCGATCACCCGCACCATACCCCGTAATGTCATCGCTCTGGCTGGCGGTGCGCAGTCTCATCTGGACGGTCGCGCTCCCGGGGATGGTGGCCGGGTACGTGCCCTGGCGATACGTCGGGCTCGCGCAGGCGAGTTTCAACTGGCGCGATCCCGTTCAGCTGATCGGGCTGCTGCTCGTCGGCGGCGGCGCAGGGGTTTTGGCGACCTGCGTCTGGGAGTTCGCGTATCGCGGGCGGGGGACGCTGGCGCCGGTCGACCCGCCGAAGCACCTCGTCGTCCAGGGACTGTACCGCTACGTCCGGAACCCGATGTACGTCGGCGTTACCACGATCCTCCTGGGTGAACTGCTCATTGCCCGCACGTGGGCGCTCGCGCTTTACTGCGGGTGCTGGCTCGTCGCGGTGAATCTCTTCATCATCGGTTACGAAGAGCCGACGTTGCGCCGCCAATTCGGCGCGTCCTACGAGCAGTACCGGAAGTCGGTCGGTCGCTGGATCCCGCGCCTTCCGCGCGACCGCTAGCGGGCAGGCTGTAGAGCGATGATCGACACCCCAACGCCGTGATCGTCTGAACCTACCGGGATCAGATATCTTGCAGTCCATGCCAGACGTAAAACGAGAATTGTTGAAACATTTTCTCGCGGCCTTGGCGTATCGCACGCAAAAGGCGTTGCGCGACGCGCCGGCGAGCTTCGGCGACTTCCGTCCCCAGGAGGGCGTGCGCTCACCGGCCGAGCTCGTGCGCCACATGACCAGCGTACTCGGCTACGCGTGCACATTTTTCACCGGCGGGCGTTACCGCCCCGAGCCGTTATCGACCCTGGACGCCGAAATCGCCCGATTCCACGAGATGATCGAGACGCTGGCGGGACATATCGAGAGTACCAATCCGCTGGGCGAGGGCGTGACGCCTGAGCGCCTGCTGCAGGGCCCCCTCGCCGACGCGATGACGCACGCGGGCCAGTTGGCATTGCTGCGCCGGCTGGCAGGAATCCCGGTTGCGCCGGAGAACTTCGTCTTCGCCGAGATCGATCCCCGTCGCCTCGGCCGCGATCAGGCGAGGCCTGCGCAGCCCGACGCCGTATGGCCTGAGGCTCCCCCGGGGTGGGTGCCACCGCGTGAGGCACGATGAGGTTTTCCGTACTCGGGGCGCTGGTGCTCACTGCCTGCGCGTCACCGCGCACCTCCGTCGGCGATGCCGCCACCGTCGACCGGGTGCGCGCGTTCATGGCGACGGTGGCGCGCCGTATCACGGCAGACGGACCGGCAGCGTGGCGCGGCTTTTTTGTCGACGACTCGACGTTCTTCATGGCCTCCGAGGGCCGCCTCGTTCTTCCCTCGAGCGACGCTGCCACCCGCGCCATCGAACAACTGCAACACGTGATCACCCACATCGAATTGACCTGGGGCGATACGATTCGCATCGACCCCCTGGCGCCCGATCTCGCGGTCATCGGCGCACCGTATCACGAGGTGCGTGTCGACCGCGACGGTCATCGCGTCGAGGAACAGGGATACTTCACGGGCGTCGCCCAGCGGCGCGCGGACGGCTGGCAGCTGCGAGACGCGCATTGGTCGGTCGAGACACCGCCGGCGGCCGTTCCCTGAACGTCCATCTCGTCGACGGCACCTATGAGCTGTTCCGGGCGCACTTCGGCGCGCCCCCGCAGACCTCGCCTGCCGGAGTCGAGGTTGGCGCCACGCTCGGACTCATGCGCTCGCTGCTGTCGCTGCTCCGGGAAGACGGCGTGACCCACGTGGGCTGCGCATTCGATCATGTCATCGAGTCGTTCCGCAACGCGATGTATCCCGGTTACAAGACGAGCGAGGGAGTCCCCGAAGCACTGCTGGCGCAGTTTCCCCTCGCCGAGCGCGCAACACGTGCCCTCGGCATCGTCGTGTGGCCGATGGTGGAGTTCGAAGCGGATGATGCGCTGGCGACGGCCGCGGGGCAGGCTGTCGACCTCGCTGGCGTCACGCAGGTCGTCATCTGCTCCCCCGACAAGGATCTGGCGCAGTGCGTCCGTGGATCGCGCGTCGTCTGTCTCGACCGGCGCCGCCGACTCGTCTACGACGAACCGGCCGTCGTCCAGAAGTTCGGTGTGCCGCCCGCATCGATCCCCGATTGGCTCGCCCTCGTCGGAGATGCCGCCGACGGCTACCCGGGCGTGCCCCGCTGGGGCGAACGCTCGGCGACGGCGCTCCTCGCCCGCTACCGCCATCTCGAGGAGATTCCCGACGATGCGGCACGCTGGGAGGTGACGGTACGAGGCGCAGCCGGCCTCGCGCAGAGCCTGCGCCAGCACCGCGAGGACGTCCTGCTCTATCGCCGCCTGGCGACCTTGCGTCGCGACGTTCCGCTCGTGGAACCCCTCGAGGCGTTACGTTGGACTGGAGTCCACCGGTCCGATCTGGCCGCCCTTTGCGAAGAGCTGGGGGATGATCAGATTGTCGACCGGATCCCTCAACCTCATCGGAGCCATTTGTGAGATCAGCGTTGACCTTCCTCGCCATCGGCTTGTTCGGGCTCACCTCCGGCGCTGCGGGACAGGGCCCCGCCGCCGGAGCTCCTCCGAGTCCCGACCCGCGCGTCGGACTGCGCGCCGGGTGGATGAATGCAGCGAGCGCCGCCTGGAATCTGAAAGTCGTTGCCGCCGCCCCCAAACCGGTCGCGTTCACCGACACCACCGACCCGGGCAACTTTGGATTCCTGAACTCCGACCTCGCCTTTACCGGGCACTACGTCATTCAGGGCAACTTCCACGGCCTGCAGGTGTGGGACATCGCCACGCCGGAGCACCCGGCGCTCGTCACCTCGTTCGTCTGTCCCGACGCGCAAAACGACGTCTCGGTGTTCCGCAACCTGCTGTTCACGTCGGGGGAGGACTTCAACGGCCGGCTCGATTGCGGAACGCAAGGCGTGCAGGACACGGTGAGCGCCGACCGCATGCGCGGCATCCGCATTTTCGACATCGCGGACATCCAGCATCCCAAGCAGCTCACCGCGGTACAGACCTGCCGCGGCTCGCATACGCACACCCTGGTGACGTCACCCGGGGATACCGCGAACGTCTACATCTACGTGTCGGGGACCGCGCCGGTGCGCCCGGCCAGCGAGCTGGCGGGGTGCTCGGGGCTGACCCCCGACAAGGATCCGAACAGCGAGCTGTTCCGGATCGAAGTGATTCAGGTCCCGCTCGCGCACCCCGAGTCGGCCCACGTCGTTTCGAAGCCGTCGATCCTCGCCGGCCTGGTGGGGCCGGCGGCGCACGGGGAGGCGCCTGAAGACATCGCTGAGGCTGCACGAGTCGCCGATAGCGCGCGGGCCCACGGCGGATTCACCTTTGTGGTCAACGGCGTCCAGCGCGTGGTGGGGCCGCGCGGTGTCACCTTCCTGCTGGACAGCATCGTGAAAGCGCGGGGCGGCACCGGCGCGCCAACCACCGCCGACACCGCCACGTTGCGTGACAGCATCCAGTCCATCGTGAACAAAATCGTGGCCGCGCAGACGCCACCGGGCCCGAAGCCCGGTCCCGTGCAGTGCCATGACATCACCGTCTACCCGGCCCTCGGGATCGCCGGCGGGGCGTGTGCCGGATACGGCGTACTGCTCGACATCAAGGATCCCGCCAACCCGCGCCGCATCGCCGCCGCGGCGGACTCGAACTTCGCGTTCTGGCACTCGGCGACCTTCAACAACGAGGGCACCAAGGTCCTGTTCACCGACGAGTGGGGCGGCGGGTTGCAGCCCAAGTGCCGCGCGACCGACAAGCCGCAGTGGGGAGCGGACGCGCTGTTCACCATCGCGCACGACTCGCTCACGTTCCAGAGCTATTACAAGATCCCGGCGGCGCAGACCAAAGAGGAAAACTGCGTCGCCCACAACGGCTCCCTCATCCCGGTGCCGGGACGCGACATCATGGCGCAGGGCTGGTATCAGGGCGGCGTGTCGGTGTTCGACTGGACCGACGCGGCGCACCCCAGGGAGATCGCCTTCTTCGACCGCGGGCCGATGGATTCGACGAAGCTCGTCGGCGCCGGATCGTGGGCCGCCTACTGGTACAACGGCTACCTCATCAGCTCGGAGATCGGCCGCGGGCTCGACATCTTCGCGCTGCAGCCGGGCCCGCTCCTGACCCAGAACGAGATCGACGCGGCGAAGCTGGTGCACGTCGATTACCTCAACGTCCAGGACCAGCAGAGGATCGTCTGGCCGACGAGCTTCGTGGTGGCGCGGGCGTATGTCGACCAGCTGGCGCGCTCGAAGGGCCTGAGCGCCGGCCGCCTCACCGCGGTCCGGGCTGAGCTGGGACGCGCGGAGAAGCTGTCGGGTCCGGCGCGGCGCCGCGCGCTGACCCAGCTCGCCACCGCGCTCCGCGGCGATGCGCAGCACTCCCGCGACGCCGCCAAGGTGCGGCTCCTTGCGGGTGAAGTCAGCGAGCTGGCGGCGCAATAACCGCGCTCTCCTGCGAGGCGCTGCTCTTCGACCTGGACGGCGTGCTCGTCGATTCGCGCGCCGTGGTGGAGGACATCTGGCGGCGCTGGGCAACGGCGCGGGGTCTCGACCCCGCGCCGTACCTGCGTGTGGCCCATGGGCGCCGCATCCGGGAAACGCTCGAGTCCGTCGACCCCACGCTCGATCTCGACCGGGAGGTCCGCGAGCTGGACGCCACCGAGGCGGCGGACATGAGCCCCCTGACCGCCATCGCCGGCGCGCGCGAGCTCGTCGACCGGCTCGCGCCCGATCGTTGGGCCATCGTCACTTCCGGCGGGTACGGGCTCGCGAGCCGGCGGCTCGACCGCGCCGGGATCCCGCACCCCGCCGTGTTCGTCACCGCCGAGCATGTGCAGCGGGGCAAACCGGATCCCCAGGGATACTTGCTCGCTGCACAGCGCCTGGGGCGAGACGCCGCCTCCTGCATCGTCTTCGAGGACGCACCTCCCGGCATCGCCGCGGCTCGCGCTGCCGGAGCACGAGTCATCGCTCTTCAGACCACGCATAGCGCTGCACAATTGCGGGATGCGACGGGGATTGTCGCCGACTTCACGTCGGTGCGCGTCGAGCAAAGCGCGGCAGGATTGGTCGTTAGATTCGACGAATGATCCGCAAGCTCGGCCCGCGCAAATACCGGCTGTACTCGCTGCGCAAGAACCCGAAGACGGGTAAGCGCCGGAACCTGGGGACTTTCTCCAGCCGCGCGGCGGCGCTGCGCCACGAGCGCGAGGTCGAGTTCTTCAAGCGGCGGCCCCGATGAACGACGGATTTCCGGAGCGCTTCACGACCGCCCGGCTCCACGCCGAGCGGCTGACACCCGAGCACCTTCCTGAAGTGCGTCGTATGCACTGCGACGCCGCGGTGATGGCGCAGCTGGGTGGCGTGCGGACCGAGGAGCAGACCGCGGCGTACATGACCCGCAACCTGCAACATTGGGCCGACTACGGATTCGGACTCTGGATCCTGCGCCAGGAGGGCGGGGAAGCACCCGTCGGTCGGGCGGTGTAGCGGCATCTCACGATCGATGACGTAGACGAGGTCGAGGTGGGGTACGCCTTCTACCAGCCGTACTGGGGCCTCGGGCTCGCGACGGAGGTCGCATTGCGCTGCGTCGACCTCGCCGATCGCGCGCTCGGGCTCGCCACCATCGTCGGCCTGACCGATCCCGCCAATCGGGCGTCGCAGCACGTGCTCGAGAAAGTCGGTCTCCGCTACGAGCGCGACTGCGTCCATGACGACCACCCCTCGGCGCTGTTTCGCCGGCGCCTGCGCTGATCGCCATGCGCCGCCATCGCGAGACCCATCGAACCGAGCGCGTCG
>DASSIL010000045.1:0-5338 GCA_035691925.1 Gemmatimonadales bacterium | reverse complement strand
GAAGGGGAGGGCGGGCATGTGGGCGTAGTCGCGGCGGTAGACGATGAGGGGTTCGTGTCCCAGGCGCAGGGCGGTCCGCGCCGCATCCATCGCGGTATTGCCGCCGCCATAGATCGCGACGCGGCGGCCCAGCTTGGGCGGCGCACCGCGATCGACATCGCGCAGGTAGCTCAACGCATCGACCATGCGGACCGCGTCGGTCGCCGGGATGTCCACTCGCTTGGAGAGATGTGCGCCCACGGCCACAAACACCGCGTCGAACCCTCCCCCGGTCCACTCCCGGTCGAGGTTCTCCACGCGGTGGTCGAGGGTGATCAGAACCCCCATGCGGCGAATGCGCTCGACCTCCGCGTCGAGCACGTCGCGCGGGAGTCGATAGGCCGGAATGCCGAAGTGCATCATGCCGCCCGCCTGCGTCCCGGCATCCCGGATCTCTACGGCGTGCCCCAGTCGCGCGAGGTGATACGCCGCCGAGAGCCCGCTCGGACCCGCGCCGACGATCAGGACGCGTTTGCCGCTCGGCGGCGCGACCTCGGGCATCCAGCCCTCTGCGAGCGCGCGATCGCCGAGGAACCGCTCCACCGAATGAATGCTGACCGCTTCGTCGAGCTCCTTGCGATTGCAGGATCCCTCGCAGGGGTGATAGCAGACCCGGCCGTGAACTGCGGGCAGCGGGTTGTCATCGAGGATCTTGAGCCAGGCCTCCCGGTGCCGTCCCGCCTGCGCGAGGGCGAGCCATGCCTGGATGTTCTCGCCGGCGGGACACGCGGCGTTACACGGTGGCAGGAGATCAACGTATTCCGGCCGCTGGCTACGGGTCGCACCGGTGCCGCGTTTGGTGCCGAGGTCGGGGGCCCGCGTCAGATCCGATTCCATCGGCATGAAACAACGGTCTCGCGGCTTGGCGGTTCATGAAGCCAGTGTGAAGATTCCATCAGGTAGGACATCGCCTACATCTTCCATGAGCCGTCTGCCACTCCGCTGTTGCATCGCCGAGGGGCGTTTCACACATTCGGGTCCCGGGAGGTGGACCGGGACATGGCCATCCGCATTGGTGACGTGGCACCCGATTTCGTCGCCGAGTCGACCGCCGGAACGATTCACTTTCATGAGTGGATCGGCGACCACTGGGCGATTCTGTTCTCTCATCCCAAAGACTTCACGCCGGTGTGCACGACGGAGCTGGGCTACATCGCGAGCCTCATGCATGCGTTCGACAAGCGCGACACCAAGGTCATCGGTCTCAGCGCCGATACCGTGGACGCGCACCGCCGCTGGCTCGCCGACATCGAGGAAACCCAGGGCCATCCGGTCACCTTCCCGCTGATCGCCGACGCGGAGCTGCGCGTGGCCAAGCGGTTCGACATGGTCCACCCCAGGGCCAACGGTCCGGCGCGCACCGAGGCGGACAACGCCACCGTGCGCTCGGTCTTCCTGATCGGTCCGGACAAGCGGGTGATGGCGATGCTGACCTATCCTCCCAGTACCGGGCGCAATTTCGACGAGGTGCTGCGGCTGCTCGACGCGCTGCAGTTCACCGCCACGCACGCGCTCGCCACGCCGGTGAACTGGCAGCCCGGCGAGGACGTGATCATCCCGACTACGATTTCCGATGAGGAGGCGCAGCGCCGCTATCCACAGGGCTTCAAGGCGAGCAAGCCCTACCTGCGGATCGTGTCCCCGCCTGACGCTAGAACACCACCGTCTGGATGGAGTGGGGCCGCGCGCTCGCCTTGATGGCTTCCGTCCCCACGGTGAGGTAGTAGTCGCCGCTCTTGTCCGTCGGGTTCATCACTACAACCGCGATGCTGCCGTCGGGGTTCTGGAAAGCGGTGGTGAGCAGCATGCTGCGGCTCGCGACCGCCATGATGCGGCGGGCGCCGGGCCGGATAAAGCGGGAGAAGTGCCCGATATAGTAGTAGGAATTCGTGAAGATCAGCTTCCCGGTGCGCGTGTCGGCGTGAATCGGCGCGAAGCAGAAGTTCCCGACGTGGTTCGGGCCCCCCTTCTCGTCGAGCAGGATGTTCCAGTCGGTCCAGCCCTCGGTTCCCGAATTGAAGTCGTGAATCATCGACCGCCCGTAGGCTTCGCCCAGGCTCCAGCGGCCATACGCGGTCGAATCGAAATTCGCGGGCGTGCCTTCGGTGAAGAGCAGGTGTTTGTCGGGGTAGAGGCGGTGCACCAGCGCCACGTTGTCGTACATCTGGGTGCCGCCCGACCAGTCCTCGTACCAGTGATACGCAATGCCCCAGGCGTATTTCGCCGCTTCAGGGTCGTCGAAGATCGTCTGTGCCCGCTGGATGATGAGGTCGCGGTTGTGGTCCCACACCATGATGTGGACGTCCGAGAGCCCCTGCTGGACCATCGTGGGGCCCAGGTAATTCTTGAGGAAGTTCCTCTCGTCCTCGGCCTGGTAGGTGCACGATTCCCACGTCTGCGTTGCCATCGGCTCGTTCTGGATCGTGATTCCCCAGATCGGGACCCCTGCCTGCCGGTAACTCTTGATGAACTTCGTGTAGTAGAGCGCCCAGGCACGGTAATACGCGGGGAGCAGCGTCCCGCCGTGCAGCATGTCGTGGTTGCTCTTCATGTACGCCGGCGGGCTCCACGGACTGGCAAAGAGCTTGAGGCGGTTGCCGCTCGCCGCCATCGCTTTGCGGATCAGCGGAATCCGGTACTTGCGGTCGTGGTCGATCGCGAAGCTGCCGAGCGTCGAGTCTCCTTCCGTGACGTAGGTGTAGCTATCGCTCGAGAAGTCGCAGCTGTTGATGTTGGTGCGGGCCAGCGTGTAGCCGATGCCGCGGTCGGTGTCGTAGTAGGCCCGCAGCAGCTCGTCCTGCTGGACCGCCGGCAGCATGGCGAACGTCTCGGCGGCCGCGTCGGTGAGTGCACCGCCGATGCCGATGAGCGTCTGGAAGGTCTTTCGCGGATCGACGAAGACGTAGATCCGTCCCTCCGAGGTCGGCTCCGCAGCCGCGAACGCCAGCGTGTCCGTCGGCGACAGCCGCAACGAGGAGCTGTCGGCGGTGGTGTAGACGACGGCTCGCCTTCCGTCCACCCGCCACTCGACATGGGGAGCGGTGTTCGCACAGCCCATGAGCAGCAGGATGGTCGCGAGGGCAGGCGCCGCGAACGGCGCCTCAGGACGGTGGGGCAGCTGGCTTGGCCGCATAGATGAACTCGTAGTAGTCGCGCATGGTGAGGCCGCTCGCGGCCTCGTCGTCCGTGATCACGGTCGCGTCCCGGTGCAGCTGCAGCGCACTGGCCGTCACCATACTGGTGACCGGTCCCTCAACCGTCTGGGCGATCGCTCTGGCCTTGCCCTTGCCGCTGGCGACGAGGACGAGCCGCTTGGCGTCGAGAATCGTCCCCACGCCCATCGTGATCGCGTACACGGGAACGTCTTCGCGGCGGTCGAAAAACCGGGCGTTGTCGTCGATGGTCTGTTTCGACAGCGTCTTGAGCCGGGTCCGGGAGGAGAGGGAGCTGGTCGGCTCGTTGAAGGCGATGTGGCCGTCGGAGCCGATGCCCAGGATCTGGAGGTCGATACCGCCGCATTCGGCGATGCGCTTCTCGTACCACTCGCAGAACGCCGGGTAATTGCTGGTCGTGCCTGAAGGGATATTGATGTTCTGCGGCGGAATGTTGACGTGCTGGAAGAAGTGCTCGCGCATGAAATAGTGGTAGCTCTGGGGATGATTCGTCGGCAGCCCCACGTACTCGTCCAAGTTGAACGTGGTCACCCGGGAAAAGTCGAGTTGTTCTTCCTTATGAAGACGCACCAGCTCCTGGTAGAGGCCGAGGGGGGTCGATCCCGTCGCCATGCCGAGGACGGCGTTCGGTTTGGTATTGAGAACCTCGGCGACGAGCTGGGCCGCGGCTTTGCTCATCGACTGATAGTCGCGGTGGATGATGACTTCCACGTCCTGCCTCCAGGGCGGTCGAGGGGCGGAACAATGGTAATCGTCTTTCCGGCGGCCAGACAGTACAATGTCTCTTCATGGTCACCGTCGGACTCGTGGGCTTCGGTTTCGCCGGCAAGGTCTTCCATGCGCCCGTGATTCGCGCGGTCGAAGGACTACGACTTACCGCGATCGTCCAGCGGAGCGGGGGAGGCGACCCGCGCTATTCCGACGTCGAGTTCGTGCGTGACGTCGCCGCGCTGCTCGAGCGAGATGTCGAGTTGGTTGTCGTCGCCACCCCCAACGAATCGCATTACCCAATCGCGCGGCAATGTCTTGCCGCCGGCCGTCACGTCGTCATCGACAAGCCGTTCGCGACGACCGCCGCCCTGGCCGAGGGACTGATCGAGCTCGCGCAAGGGCAGGGCCGCCTGGTCTCGGTGTACCACAATCGGCGCCATGTCGGGGACTTCGTCACGCTGCAGCAGCTCCTGCAGCGCGGCGCACTCGGCCGCGTGGTCGCCTACGAATCCCACTTCGACCGCTTCCGCCCCGAGCTGCGTCCGGGGGCGTGGCGCGAGCAGCCGCTGCCGGGCTCCGGCGTGTGGTTCGATCTCGGTCCGCACCTGCTCGACCAGGCGCTCGTGCTGTTCGGGAAGCCGCAGGCGATCTCGGCCGACATTCGCATCGAGCGCGCCGGTGCGCAGGCCGACGATGCGTTCGACGTCACCCTGGTCTATCCGGACAAGCGGGCGCTGCTGCGGGCGTCGATGCTGTCCGCCGCACCCGGTCCGACGTTCGCCGTACACGGGACGAATGGATCATTCGTAAAGCACGGAGCCGATCCCCAGGAAGCGGCGCTGCGCGCCGGGGGCACGCCGGACCAGCCGGGCTGGGATCAGGAGGAGCCCGCGCTGTTCGGGACGCTGACGACGCCCGAGGGAGACCGGCGCATTCCGACGATTCCCTCGAGCTTCACGCACTATTACAAAAATGTTCGCGACGCCATTCTGGGGAACGCATCGCTCGCGGTGACACCCGAGCAGGCGCTCGACGTCATGCGGGGGCTGGAGCTGGCCGTCACCAGCAGCCAGCAGCGCTGTGCGGTGCCGTGGGGGTCGGCCTAGGAAATTCCCGCCAACTACCTCGCGCCGGCTGCCGGAGAGTCACATCGGGTGGCGCCGGTAACGCTGGCCGCACGTTCCGGCGGTGTGAGTTTCCTCACACACGGCTCGGCCGGTTACATGAGAGCACTTTCCGTCTGACCCGTCTCATCGGCAACTGAGCGCGGCAGCGCATGTTCCGATTTCGCGTGACGCGGCGCACGGCTGCGTGCATGCGAAATCGCGACTCTATCGCGCGCCCTTTCTTTCACGTCAGAGGCTTGAGATGCGCGTTCCCATAGTTCTGCTGGGCCTGGTGGCCACGCCGTTGGT
>DASSIL010000044.1:0-13261 GCA_035691925.1 Gemmatimonadales bacterium | reverse complement strand
TCCCTGGCGGGGGCCAGCAGTTCGGCATCCGCCCGGGAACCGAAAACGTGCCCGGCATCGTCGCCCTCGGCCGCGCCGCGGAGCTCGCGGCCGGCGAACAGGCGGAGACCGCCACCAGGGTGGCCCGGCTCCGCGATGATCTCGAGGCGCGCTTCCTGGCGGTGGTCGAGGGCGCGGTGGTGAACGGCCGGAACGCTCCGCGGGCGCCTCAGACCGTCTCCTTCTCGATTCCCGGAGCGGACGGGGAGGCGCTGCTCATGCACCTCGACATGGCCGGCATCGCGTGCTCCGGGGGCTCGGCGTGCACCACCGGATCGGCCGATCCGTCCCACGAGCTCACCGCGATGGGGCTCGGCAAGGAACTCGGGAGCGCCGCCCTCCGGTTCTCCCTGGGCCGCGAGTCCACGCAGGAAGACGTCGACGCCGTGATCGAAGCGATGCCGAAGGTGGTCGCGAAGGTCCGCGCCCTGACCGGGGCCCTCGGACGTGCCTGAGCGGGTTCTGGTCGCGATGTCCGGGGGCGTCGACTCCTCGGTCGCGGCCGCGCTGCTGGTCGAGCAGGGCTACGAGTGCATCGGCGCCACGCTGAAGCTCTTCTGCTATGGCGACGAAGTCGCCGACCGCCCGTGCTGCTCCCTCGACTCCATCACCGACGCCAAGCTGGTCGCCAACCGCCTCGGGATCCCGCATTACGTCCTGAATCTCGAAGACCGCTTCGGGCACGACGTGATCGACGACTTCGTGCGCGAGTACGCGCGCGGCCGCACGCCGATCCCGTGCGTGCGCTGCAACTCGTTCACGAAGTTCCGCGACCTGCTGCAGCATGCCAACGCGCTCGACTGCGACTACCTCGCCACCGGCCACTACGCCGTGGCGCGAGGTGGGGCGCTGTACCGCGGGCGCGATCCGCAGAAGGACCAGTCGTATTTCCTGTGGGGCATCGACGGCGCCGTGGTGCCGCGGCTCCTGACGCCGGTCGGCGAGCTGACGAAGGTCGAGACGCGCGCGGTGGCGCGACGGCTGGGACTCGTCACCGCCGACAAGCAAGAATCGGTCGAGATCTGCTTCGTCCCCGACGGCGACTACGTGAAGGTGCTGGAACGCCGGCTTCCCGCCGGCGCCCCCGCGCTCACCCCGGGCCCGCTCGTGACGGTGGGCGGCGACGTCGTGGGAGAGCACGCCGGATTCGCGCGCTACACGATCGGCCAGCGGCGCGGCCTCCCGGGCGGGAGCGCGCAGCCGATGTACGTCGTCGACATCCGTCCTGAGACGCGCGAAGTCGTCATCGGGACGGGCGATGACCTCTTCGGTCACGCGGTCACGCTGGACGAGGTAAACTGGCTCGCCCCCGCCCTGGCTCCGGGCGACGACGTCTGGGTGCAGTGCCGTTACCGGGCGCGCGCCGTACCCGGCACGGTCGAATCCATGGTAGGAACCCGTCTGTCGCTGCGGCTCGCCGAGCCCGTGAGAGCGATCACACCGGGACAATCGGGGGCATTGTACAGTGAAGCCGGACGGCTGCTGGGTGGTGGGGTCATTGCGTAGAGAAAAGCGCTATCAGCTATCAGCTATCAGCTATCAGCTGTCAGCTACTGCGGAACCAACGAACGCAATTCTTAGCGACTGAGTGTCGGCTGTTCGGATAGCTGATCGCTGAAAGCGGACAGCTCATAGCGCCTCTCAAGGAGTCAGCGATGCGGATTTCCAAGTTCTTACGCCTATCGCCCTGCGCCGCACTGCTGGTCGCCGCGGCCTGTAATAGCGACAGCACCGGTCCCGCGACCCTCTCCAACCCGCAGGCGACGATCGCGGCGGTGGCGGCGCTCGACAGCGCCTTCAATACGGCAACGCTCGCGAGCTTCGGGGCGTTGAGCGGCAGCATCGGCTCGACGGCGGCCACCGCGGCGCTGGCGCGCGCAGGCACGATCGTGCGGGCGACCGTGCCGCATCCGGCGACCACCGGGGTGGCGGCCGAGGCGGCGGCGGTGAAACAGCTGTCCGGGCTCCGCGCGCTCAATCTCTCCCCGGCAAACCCGCAGGGGCCGGTCATCAACGACACGCTGTACGGCTCGATCTATACCTACGACACGTCGTGGCAGGCCTATGTCCGCTCGGCGACGACGGGTGGACCCGCGAACGGGGTCCGGTTCATCCTCTATGCGATCAACCCGCTCACCGGCAACATTGCGACCCCGCTCTCCCCGGTCGGCCAGACCGATCTGCTCGACGAGAGCGTCGGTACGACGGCCAAGCTGCACATCATCGTGACGGGGAACGGCGGCACGCCGACGTATCTCGATTACACGGCGGCACTGACGTTCAGCCAGACGTCGCTCGTCGCGACGCTCGACGGCTCGCTCACGAACGCGCTCGGCGGCGGCGCGAACAAGACGCTGCAGTTCAGCGTCAATGCCACCTTCACGCTCACGACGATCACGGTGCACGGCACCTATTCGCTCAACAACCCGGCGGTGACGATCACGCTCGACGCCGCCGACAAGCAGGTGACGCCGACGGACTCGGTCACGCTGGCCTTCAAGTTCACGCGCCAGGGTGAGGCGATCACCTTCTCGGGGCTGCTCGTCACCACCAGCGACGTGGTCGATACCGTCGACGCGACGATCAAGGTGAACGGCCAGCCGTACGCCTCGGTGCGCGGCAACAACCTGGCGGTCAGGTTCTTCGACGCCAGCGGCCAGGAGATCATCGACACGACGCAGAAACACGACATCCTCGTCGCGCTGGAGGGCATCCAGTTCGCGGTCGTGCTGGTGATCCAGTTCTCGGCGGCGCTGTTCGCACCGATCGTGAATCTGTTGAACAGCTAGCGCCCCGGTCCTGCCCCTTGTCCCGAACGCCCCCGCCCTGACCCGGCGGGGGCGCGTTGTGTCGGTCTGGTCGGCGCGTTAGTAGTAATGCATGCGCGGCCTGCGATGCGTCGTCGCGGTCGCCCTCGTGCCAGTGGCCATGGGGGGCGCCGTATCCTGCAACGACAGTACCGCTCCCGCGCCGGTGTTGCCGCCGTTCGCCGCCGCCGAGGTTGCGGCACTCGAAAGCCTCGACGCCTCGGCGCTGTTCAGCGCCATCATCGGAGCCAACTCCGTGTCGCCGCTATTCGGTACGACGACGGGCGGATCAGCGACGCCGCTGTTCGCCGACTCCATCCTGGGCAGCACGCTGACGTACGACTGCGCGCTGGGCCGCTTCATTCGCGACACTACCCTCACCGGCGCTCCGCCCGCCGGGGTTCGCATCGAACTGTATTATCAGGGCGACACCTTTGAGCCCTACTGCCCCCTCTTCCCGCTGGCTCATCTCGATCTTACCGATGTCAGTGATACGGCTCCGGCGCTCGAGGCGGTGGTGCGAGACGTGATTCCCGGTATCGAGCACATGCATTTCATGGTGCGGGCACCGCAGGTCGGGGGGGCGGCACCGTTCGCCGTCAACGGCGTGGTGTCGGACGGAGTCCGCCACTTCGCGATAGCCGGATCCCTGGACCACACCGTCACGGTGAATCATCATGACTCGGTCACGTTCACACGCGCCGAGACCGACGCGGTGTTGCGGGTCATCGTGGACCAGCACGACAGCCTGGTGGCCGGAGTGCACGCCGGCCTGGCACAGGACGTCGACTTGCGTGCGTCCCGCGATAGAGCGGAGGTCCTGATGCACGGCGCCTACTTCCTGTGTGACACGTGTGGGTTCTTCGATCGGTCGCTCGTGGTCGCAGTGGACGGGCGCCCCTTCGGCACCATCGTGTCGCACGTCGACAGCGTCACATTCATCGGCCCCGATGGCCGGAGCATGACCTCGAGCGAGGAGGAGGCGATGTCCTGGCTGCAGGGTGTATTCTTCAGTGCAGACGCCGCCGTCAACTACACGACCGGTTTGCTGACCAGGCTGCTGCCGTTGAATCACCGCTGACGACGCGCTTCCGCCATGCGCATGTCCCGGTTCCACGAGCTCCTCGGCCGCGCAGCGGTCGTCCTGGCCGCCGCGTGCAGGAGCCCCGTGGGCCCCCTCGTGACGCTCTCCGACCCTCAGGCCACATCGGCTGCGCTCGCGACTCTCGACAGCATGTTTACGGCGCCGGCGCTGGCGAGCTTTGCCAGCCTGAGCCTGAGTCAACACATCGTCCCGGCCCCGTCCCCGCAACGGGCGGGACGGATCCTCGTGGCGAGTCCCGAGGGACTGATCATCCCGGATTCGCTCTACGGATCGATTTTCACCTGGGACTCGGCGTCGGCCGCGTACACCCGCACGGCAGCGACGGGCGGGCCGGCGACCGGCATCCGGTTCATCCTGTACGCCCTGAGTCCACCGACCGGCGCCGTGTCGTTCCCCCTGACGCCCGTCGGGCAGACGGAGCTGTCGGATGAAGGGGTCGGACAGACGGAACACCTGCACATCATCGTCGCGGGCGTCGGCGGGACGCCCGCGTACGCCGACTACACCGGCTCGCTGACCGTTGGCGGCGGCATTGCCGCGGCGGGGCTCGCCGGATCGCTTTCGAACGGGCTCGCTGGCGGCGCGAACAGGACGCTGACCTTCAACGTGAGTGCGACGATCGCGGGCGCAACGGAGACGGTGTACGCGACGTACACGCTGAACAACCCGTCGCTGGCGGTTCTCCTCAACGCCAGCGACGTGAAGGTGCGGCAGTTCACCGATTCGGTGACGATCAACTTTGCCTTCCGGCGGGCGGCCGAGCTGGTGAGCCTGTCCGGTCTATTTCTGACGACGAGCGGCGTGCTGGATACGGTGGCCGTCGGCTTCGGGGTGAACGGCAACGCGTACGCGTCGGTACTGGGCAACGCGGCGGGCGTGACGTTCTACGACCATGCCGGTGTGCCGATGCAGGATACGGCGGGGCGGCACGACGTCCTGGTGGTGCTCGCCAACCTGCGCGATGCCGCGACCGCGGTGCTCGAGTTCTCGGCGGCCTTGCTCACTCCCGCCACGCTGCGCTAAATCACCCGAACCCTTCACGCGGAGTAGGCTGCCGTGACCTCGCGCCGCCGTTTTCTCGAATCGCTCTGCTCCAGCGCCGCCGTCGTCCCCGCGCTGCGCAACGACTGGCTGCACCACATCACGCGGACGGTGGGGGCGGTCGGCTCCCGCAGCGCCGCCGACCTGGCCGACGACGAAGACTTCTGGCGCGAGATCCAGAACGCCTTCACCCTCGACCGCGCGCTCATCAACCTGAACAACGGCGGGGTCTCCCCCTCGCCCCGGGTCGTGCAGGACGCGATGGCGCGCTACCTCGCCATCTCCAACACGGCGCCGGTCATCACGATGTGGGCGTGGCTCGAGCCGGAGATCGAGAGCGTGCGGCGGCGCCTGGCGGCGGACTTCGGCTGCGACGTCGAGGAGATGGCGATCACACGCGGCGCGTCCGAAGCGCTCGAGAACGTGCAGCTCGGCATTCCGCTGCAGAAGGGCGACGAGGTGCTGACGACGACGCAGGATTACCCGCGCATGATCACCACCTGGAAACAGCGCGAGCGGCGCGACGGCATCGTACTGAAGCAGATCACCTTCCCCGTCCCGCCGCCGTCGCAGGACGACCTGGCGCGGCGCTTCGAGGCGGCGATCACGCCGCGCACGAAGGTGCTGCATGTCTGTCACATCACGAACCTCACGGGGCAGATCTTTCCCATCAAGACGATCGTGCAGCTGGCACGCGCGAAGGGCATCGAGACGATCGTCGACGGGGCGCACGCCTACGCCCACTTCCCGTTCACGCGCGACGAGCTGGACTGCGACTACTACGGGACGAGCCTGCACAAGTGGCTGCTGTCGCCGCACGGCACGGGGTTCCTGTATGTACGGAAAGAGAAGATTCCGACGATCTGGCCGCTGATGGCGGCGCCGCCCGAGATGAACGCCAACATCCGCAAGTTCGAGGAGATCGGGACGCATCCGGCGGCGAACCACAACGCGATCGCCGAAGCGCTGACCTTCCATCAGGGGATCGGGGCGGAGCGCAAGGCGGCGCGCCTCCGGTTCCTGCGCGACCGCTGGGCGAAGCGGCTCGAGCAGGTGCCGGGAGTGAAGATTCTCACGTCGTACGATCCGAAGCAGTCCTGCGGACTGGCGTCGTTCACACCGGGGGCGCTGGACGTCGGGAAGTTGACCACGTACCTGTGGGACAAGTACAAGATCATCGTGACACCGATCGTGCACCCTGAGTTCAGCTGCATCCGGGTGACGCCGAACGTGTATACGCTGGTCGATGAGGTGGACCGGTTTGCGGATGTGGTGGAGGATACGGTGCGGAAGGGAATCCCTGTTTAGGCTATCAGCTATCAGCTATCAGCTATCAGCGAGGCGTGCAATGAAAGTGCTCGCAGCGGCAAGCCTGGTTCTGCTCGTAGCGTGCGGGGGTGGAGGACAGAGTAACGCCAACAAAGTCAACCGCGACACGCTGACGGAGCGGCAGAGCGACAGCATCCTCGCGAAGTCGTCGATCCCCGGGGCGAGCGCCGTCGGGAAGGCGATGAACGCCGCGGATTCGACGAGCGCGCGGGTGACCGCGAGCGACTCGGTCCACTAGGTGGATGAGCAGCACCAGCCCTGAACGCCCGAACGACCGCGCCCTCGCCGGGCTGCGGATCGCCGTCGGGGCGTTCTTCCTCATCTTCGGCAGCTATAAGGTGCTGTGGACGGGGTTCACGCTGCACGGCGGGTTTCAGAAGTGGATCACCGGCTGGCTCGCCGACGGCTCGGCGTACCCCTTCATGGTCCCCGTGCTGCGCGATGTCGTGCTGCCGCACGGCACGGCGATCGCGTTTCTCGTCGCCTACGGCGAGACCGCGATCGGGGTGTCGCTGATCAGCGGTGTGCTGTCGCGCGCGGCGAGCGCGGCGGGCTTCCTCTACATGCTGGTGCTGCTGTTCTCGAGCAACTATCCCGGCGCAGCAGCGGCTCCCTGGCAGTACTTCGGCGCGTCGTTGTCGCACTCGGTGTTCGCGTGCTGTTTCCTCGCGTTCGTGCTCGGGAATCCGGAGGAGGTGTGGGCGTGGCCGCGGAGAAAGTACCAGGGATAACGTAGCCCTGGCCTAGCCTAAGATCATCATACTGAGTATGATTCAGTATGAGCAAGCTTACCAGAATCACGATCACCCTGCCCCGAGACCTGCTCGCCGCTGCCGACGCTCGAGCCAAGCGCCTCGACCGCTCGCGCAGCTGGGTGGTGGCGGAGGCACTGCGGAACTCCGTCACCGCTCACCACGGTTCCGAGCCCGCACCGCTCCCCTACGGAATACGCCTCGACGAATACCGCCGCGCGCAACTCCAGGCCGACCTGGCTCTGACGCCCGAAGAGCGTGTTCTGGAAGCAGAGCGCACAGCGAGAGAAGCTGAGCTGGTGCGTGGCGCGTCTTCCGGTGCAGGGGTGCGGTTCTTCGATCGTTACGAGGATTACATCAAGTGGAAACGCCGCGAGGACCTCTAAGCGGCCGGCAGTACGAGTCCCGCCTGGCCGAAGTGTGCGCGCGGCTGAACCACCACCGGGCCCATTACGTCCTCGTGGGTGCGCGCGCCGTGCAGCTGTGGGGCAGCACTCGTGCGACCCGCGACATCGACATCCTCATCGAGCCGACCATCCCCAACGCGCGTCGCGTCCTCGCAGCACTCACCGAAGTGGGGTTTGGACTGGCCGGCGAATGGGCAGCTGAGGAGGTGGCGAAGAAAGCGGTGACGATTATCGGGGATACGCCGAGAGTTGACATCCTGACAGTCGCCTGGGCGCTGCAGTACGCCGAGGCCCGCAAGGACGCGAGGGTGTTCACGCTGGAGGGGGTGAAGATCCCCACCGCATCGATCGACCACCTCATTAAATCGAAGCGCACCGGACGTCCGCAAGACGCCGCAGACATCGTCGTGCTGGAGGAGATCAAGCGGCTGCGCCCATCCTCGGACTAGTGCACATTTGACAGGTGCGCTCGACCACTGTTGGAATGGCGTTGCTGCTCTGCAGTGCACTCGCCTGCACTTCCGGGAGCCCCTGCCGCTCCGGCGCTGTGATCCACCCGCTCGCCAACCTGTCGCGCCCCTACGCCGGCCACTGGACCGTCACGCACGGCGACACCCTCACGCTGCCCGATCCCACCCTCGGCGACCGCTTCACGCTGACCGACATCGTGCTCGATACCGACACCGTATCGATCGGCAAGCAGTGCCTCTATCGCGGGTCGATCGTGTTCAGCGTCCCCAAAGCGGAAACGCTCGCCGTCACCTGGTTCGGCGTCCCCGAGCACCTGACGGTGTTCGGGTGGCCCGCGGACCTGGGCCCCTTCGCCGGGATCAATGCCAGCTGGTCGGGCCGCGATTCGTTGCGCGGCGCGATCCTCTACGACGAGCGCTTCGGCGTGCAGGCACGCCCCGGCGCCACGGCGCAGTTCTGGGCCGGCCGACGAAGCGTCGGCACGCCGGCCCCGCGCTAGGTCCGAGGGCGATTAGCTTCAGTGTGGGAGCCGTCGCAATGGGTCGACACGCTGAAGCGTGCGCCTCAGGAAGCATTGTGCTAAGAGCACAGTGTCTTGTGAGGCACACCCTTTAGGGTGTCGAACAAACCGATACTAACCACTCGACACGGGACAACCTCCTATGCCCCTCTCCCGCTCCGAACGCGACGCCCTCATCGACCGCTATGCCCGCGGCCCCGCCCTGCTCAAGGCGGCGCTCGCCAAGGTCCCCAAGGAAGCGATGCAGTGGCGCCCGGGCCCCGACAAATGGTCGGCCCACGAAGTGATCGTGCATTGCGGCGACTCCGAAACGAACGCGCACGCCCGCATCCGCTATCTCGTCGCCGAGGAGAAGCCGCCCGTGATCCAGGGATACGACCAGGCGCGCTGGGCCAAGGTGCTGGACTACCACACCCTCCCCTGGGAGCCGGCGCTGGCCACGGTCGAAGCCGTGCGGGCGAACACGACGGCGTTGTTACGGCGCATGACCGATGACCAGTGGGCCAGGATGGGATCGCATACCGAAGCGGGAACGTACGGCGCGCTCGATTGGCTGCACACGTACGCCGAGCACCTCGAGAAACACGCGCGCCAGCTGGAGCGCAACATCGCCGCGTGGGAGAAACGATGAGAGGCTTCGTCGTCCGCGTCGTGGTGACCGCGGCGGGGCTGCTGCTTGCGCGCGCCCTCATCCCGGGGATCGTCATCGTCGGGTGGGGCAAGCTGCTGCTCGCGGCGCTGTTGCTCGGGCTCGTGAATGCGATCGTGCGCCCGATCCTCTTCATCCTCACATTGCCGTTCACGATTCTGACGCTGGGGTTGTTCCTGCTGGTGCTGAACGGCATCTCGCTCGAGATCGTGGCGTGGCTGATCCCGGGAGTCAGCGTGAGCAGTCTCTGGGCGGCGACGCTCGGCGCCCTCGTCGTCTCATTGACGAGCTGGTTCGCCAACGGCTTCATCGGCCACTCCGGCAGACTGGAGCGCTACCAACAACGGATCGAGGTCCCGGGACGGCGGATCGATTGATGACGGCACGCGGACGCTGGGTGTTCGTCGCCCTGGTCGTCGTCTACGCGTGCATCGTCATTCCCCTCGGGATCCGCAAGGGCGACGACATCGTCGCCGAGATCTCCGAGGCGCAGCGGCTGCTCGGCGCGCAGATGATCAGTACGGCGCCGCCGACGCAGGGGGTGTGGTGGCCGCCGTTCGGGACGCTGCTCGTCGTCCCCTTCGCCGCGGTGGCGTCCGTCTCCCTCCCCCTCGCCAAAGGGCTGTGGGGCGCGCTCGGGATCGCCGCCCTCGCCTGGGCGGTCTACAAGAGCGGCACGCTGTGGGGATGGCGGGCAGCAGTGATCGCGCTCGCCGTCGTCATTTTCCCGATTCACAACAACTTCCATCACCTCAACATCGAAACGATCCTGCTGGCGCTCGTGGTGGCGACGGCGGCCGACTTGTCGCGCGGGTCTCCCGGTCGCGCCGGCGTGTGGGCGGGACTGGCGACGGCGCTGAAGGTCTTTCCCGGGCTGTTGCTGGTCTACTTCGCCGTGCGACGGGAGTGGCGGGCGTTCGGGGCCGGCGTCGCCACCTGCGCCGGCGCGACGCTCGCGGCGCTGCTTCCGCTCGGGCCCGCCGGAATGGTCCACGCGCTCGAGAATTATGCGAGCCTCGTGATGCACAGCCAGAGCCACATTGGCGGGACCGTCGCAGGGCTGCACATGCAGAAGCTCGGCCGGCTGGGATACGCCCTGGGCGGGGCGCCGGCGTCGATCGTGCTGCTCCACCTCGTCGCACTGGGACTCGTTGCCGCGATCCTCTTCGCCCGACCCCGCGAGGACGACGCGCCGCTCGAGGTGGGGAGCGTCATGCTCCTCGCCGTGCTGCTGACCCCGATCGCCTGGCTGCACACCTTCACCCTCGGCTATCTCGCCTGGGTCGCCGCCTTCGCATACGTTCCGCCGGAGGGTGTTGGGCCGCGACGCGCCTGGATCTGGTGTCTCAGCGCCGCGGCGGTGTACGCGTCGACCGCACTCACGGCGTTGCACCTGCCGGAGTGGCTGGGGTTCGTCACCTTCCACGACGACACGCTCGGCGCCCTCGTGGCACTGGCACTGCTCGCCTGGCTGCGGATCGCCCGCGTCCGCCAGACCGCACCACCTCACGCTCGGAGTCCGCTACCGGTATGATCGCCGCCCCTGCCGCTCTGCTCGTCTCCGCCCTGCTGCAGACACCCGCCGTCGCCGCGCCATCACTCACCGCCACGCCGGGCCATCCGCTGGGCACGCTGCGTCAGCAGGCGGCGCTGCAACAGACGTGGCTGCGCTACCGGCTCGACTCGGTGCTGCCGCCGCTGATGCGCCAATACGGCGTGCACATGTGGATCATCCCGATGCGCGAGTACAACGAGGACCCGGTGTTCGCTTCGCTCGTGTCGGCGACGACGTTCTTCGCCCGGCGCCGCACGATCTACGTCTTCACCGATCCCGGCGACGGCAAGCCGATCGAGCGGCTGGCGCTGGGCGGGACGTCTCAGGGCGGGTTGTACCAGGCGATGTTCGCCCAGGCGGCGATCGATCCGACGACGCGGCGCCGCCCCGAGCTCGTCGGGCAGGGACAGTGGGACCTGCTGCGCCGGGTGATCGAACAGCGCGATCCGGCGACGATTGCGGTGGACATCTCGCACACGCACGCCTTCTCCGACGGCCTGTCGGTCGGCGAATGGGAGGAGCTGCAGGCGGCGCTCCCTCCGCCCTACCTCGGCCGGATCGTGCGCGCCGAGGATCTGCCGCTCGACTATCAGTCGATCCGCGCCCCCGCGATGCTGCCGACGTACAAGCAGCTGATGCAGGTCGTCTGGGGGATCATCGATACGGCGTTCTCAAATGCCGTGATCACCCCGGGCAAGACCCGCACCGACGACGTCGAGTGGTGGATGCGCCAGCGCGTCAACGATCTTGGCTTCGGGACCTGGTTTCAAACCGACGTCGACGTGCAGCGCCGCGGCGTCGACCTGTCGGATTCGTCGAGCGTCGTGATCCAGAAGGGCGACGTGCTGCACTGCGACTTCGGCATCTCGGCCATGGGCCTGAACACCGATACGCAGCACATGGGGTACGTGCTACGCGATGGCGAGCAGGAAGTCCCCGCGGGCCTCATCCAGGCGCTCGCGAACTCCAACAAACTCCAGGATCTGCTGCTCGCCGAAATGAAGCCGGGGCGCACCGGCAACGAGGTGCTGGCGGCGGCACGCGCCACGATGAAGGCGGCAGGGATCAACGGCACCATCTACTCGCACCCGATCGGCGACCGCGGCCACGGCGCGGGGCCGTTGATCGGCCTGTGGGATCACCAGGAGGGGGTCCCGGGCCGCGGCGACGTGCAGCTGCACAGGAACACGTGGTTCGCGATCGAGCTGCAGGCGACGACGCCGATCCCGGAATGGCACGACCAGCCGGTGATCTCGGGGCAGGAAGAAGACGCGGAGTTGGGAGCAGACGGAGCGATGCACTGGATCCTGCGGCGGCAGACGGAATGGCATGTGGTACGGTAGAAACAGACGCCAAGTCGCCGAGACGCCGAGCCGTTGAGGCAGACGCCGGAGCCGCTGAGCCGCCGAGTGGACGCCGAGGTGGTAGGAGTGAGGATCGTGCCCGGTCCCTCACCCCTGGGCGTCCACTCAGCGGCTTGGCGGCTCGGCGGCTCCCTGGACGTCTAGGCGGCTAAATGGCCTCAATCTCTCTCGGCACTGGTGCCATTCGCGACATCGAAACCCCCGCCCTCCTCCTCGACCTCGACATCGTCGAGCGCAACCTGGAGCGCATGGCGTCGCGGGCGAAGCAGCTCGGCGTGCAGCTGCGGCCGCATGCCAAGACGCACAAGTGTCAGGAGCTCGCCCACCGCCAGATCGCGCACGGCGCCGTGGGGCTCACGGTCGCGACGCTCGCCGAAGCGGAGGCGTTCGTCGACGCCGGCGTCCGGGACATCACCTGGGCCTTTCCGATCGACCCCACGCACATCGTGCACGCGCAACGCATCGCCGCGCGGCCCACGGTCACGTTGCGGGTGCTCACCGACGACCTCGAGACCGCGCAGGCGCTGGGCGGGTCGGGGCTGCATGTCTGGCTCAAGGTCGACTGCGGCACGCATCGCGCCGGGGTGGATCCCACGTCGCCCTACGCGATCCGGGTCGCGCGCGAGCTGGCGCGTGAGGACGGTCTCGTGTTCGACGGCATCCTGACGCACTCGGGGCATTCGTACAAGACGCACAACCGGGACGAAGCGGCGGCGGTGGCGGAGGAGGAACGGCTGGTGATGGTGCAATTCGCGCAGCGGCTCGAGGTAGCGGGGATCGCGGTGCGCGCCATCAGCGTGGGGTCGACGCCCGCCATGTCGGCCGTGCAGGACTTGACGGGCGTCACAGAGGCGCGTCCCGGCAACTACGTATTCTACGACCGCACGATGGTGGAGATCGGGTGCTGCGAGCCGCAGGACGTGGGGGTGACGGTGCTGGCGAGCGTGGTGTCGCACCAGCCGGGGGCGGATCACCTCGTCATCGATGCGGGCGCGCTGGCGCTGTCCAAGGACCCGGGGCCGACGCACCTCGACCTGGCGCCGTCGTTCGGGACGGTCCGCGGCCATCACGCGCTGCACGTGGCAGCGCTGTCCCAGGAGCACGGCGTGGTGCGCGGCTCGCGCCGGGCGCTGCGCGAGCTGAAGGTCGGCGACCGGATCGAGATCGTGCCGAATCACTCGTGTCTCACCGTCGCCAATTTCGACGACTACCACGTGATGCG
>DASSIL010000043.1:0-4795 GCA_035691925.1 Gemmatimonadales bacterium | reverse complement strand
AGCCCATTCTGCTGCAGCGCGGCAATCACCTGGTCGGTGGTGCGGCCGAAATTCTGGAACGACCACAGCAGCTCCACGTCGCTGTAGCCCGCGGCGCGGACCGCGGCGAGGGTCTTGTCGGGGTCCTTGATCATCTCGTGGCGAACCGAGTACAGCTCCAACCCCACGCGCTCCAGGTGCGTGCTCGCGCGCAGCTGGATCGGGGGCACTACACTCGCCGCCGCCGCTGCGCCCATCGTCTGAATGAACGTGCGCCGTTCCATGGTCACCTGCCTCTAGGGCTCGTTGAAGACGCGGACATAATCCACCACCATCTGCTGCGGAAAGGTCGTCGTCGAGTCGGGATCGCCGGGCCAGCTGCCGCCGACGGCGACGTTGAGCAGAAGGAAAAACGGCTGGTCGTATACCCAGTGCGCTCCGGCCGGCAGACTCGCCGGCGTGAGCCGGTGATACACCTGCCCGTCCACGGACCAGACGATCTGATTCGGCTGCCAGGAGACGGCATAGACGTGAAAGTGGTCCGCGAATGCTCCCTGCGCCAGCGTATCGGGTGCACCGATGCCGTTCCCGCCCGAGTAGCCGGGACCGTGCGCGGTGCCGTGCACGATGGTGGGCTCACGCCCGATGTTCTCCATGATGTCGATCTCGCCGGATTGCGGCCACCCGACCGAGCCGATGTTGGCCCCGAGCATCCACCAGGCGGGCCACAGCCCCTGGCCGCGGGGAATCTGGATGCGCGCCTCGAACCGGCCATAGGTGTGGGCGTACAGCCCTTCGGTCTTGAGCCGCGCCGAGGTGTAACGGCAGGTGCCGTACCAACAGGTGTGACTCGAATCGACGCGCGCCGTGATGACGAGATGGCCGCTGCCGTCGAGCGCGACGTTGTCCGTGTTCGTTGTGTAGAACTCGCGCTCCTGGTTCCCGAAGCCGTTGCCGCCCGTGTCGGCCGTCCACTTCGTCCGGTTGAAGGTGGCGCCCGCCGGTCCGTCGAACTCATCCTGCCAGATGGGAGCAGGCGTCGCCGGACCGCCGCCGCAGGCGAGGGCGAGCGCGGCGGCGGCAGAGAGTCGCTTCACTTCGCCGACGTTCCCTGCCCCACGAGCTGCGGTTGAGTCGTAGGACCGAACGATACGTTGTACTCCCGGTCGACGAGCACGCGGTCGCCGTTGAACCGAAACGTCAGCGTTTCGCCGTACGGTGTCTGGTACAGCGCCAGCTTGAGGGTGAAGACGCTGTCCCCGGCCCACGCCCCACTCGCGGCCACCAGCGGATTCGCGGGAACACTCAGGACGTCAGCGAGGCCGTCGGTGAACCCGCCGCGACTCCTGACCCAGCTCCCGATTCCGAACGGGGTGCGCATCTCGCCGCTTGCCGTGCGGACGACCAGCGCGGGCGCCTGCGGCCCGAGGTCGAGGGCGACGGCACGCGGACCGGTGCCGCTATCGGGCAACGCATACCAGCGCCCCGACGTCTGTGCGGCGAGGGGGCTCGTCTTCGCCCCGCTCGGGGGGTGCAGCGTCAGGCCGCTGAGCCGCGCCGCCAGGCGCTCGTGCGCGGCGGTATTCTCCGGCAGCGGGCGCGGACCCATCGCCGGCAGCAGCACGTCCCATACCAGGTTCATCACCGACTGCATGTTGCGCACCCCGCTCGTGATCACGACCACGGCATCGGCATCGGGCAGCACCATGCAGTATTGCCCGAACGCGCCGTCGCCGCGAAACGAGTTGTGCCGCGAGCGCCAGAACTGATAGCCGTACCCCTGGTCCCAGTCGCTCTCGGGAGCGGAGCCGTTGGCGACTTCGAGTGATGTGGCCGCAGTCACCCATGAGGCCGGAACGAGCTGCCGCCCGTTCCATTTCCCTTTCTGGAGATACAACTGGCCGAAGCGCGCGATGTCTTCGGTGCGGATCAGCAATCCGAACGCGCCCAGCGTGACGCCCTGCGGACTCGCTCCCCAATCGGGATGGTCGATCCCGAGCGGCTGGAACAGCCGGGGCCGCAGGTACTCGAGCACCGTCTGGCCCGTCACCTTCTGCACGATGGCGGAGAGCGTGTAGGTGGCCGGCGAGTTGTACAGGAAGTGCGTCCCCGGTTTGAAGGGGACGGGCTGCGCCAGAAACGTCTTCGTCCACGTCTGTCCGGGCGGCGGCGCTGCGGCGGGGTCGCCGTTCCAGCGCCACGGCAGCGTCTCCCGGTCATGCCCCGTCGCCATCCGCAGCAGGTCGCGCACGCGCATCGACTGCAGGTTGGCCGACGGATTGGCAGGGAGCTCGTCCGGGAAGAACTTCATGACCTGGTCGTCGAGACTGAGCTTCCCGTCGGCGATCGCCAACCCCACGGCGGTCGAGGTGAAGCTCTTGCTGAGCGAGTACAGCATGTGGGGCGTGGCCGAGTCGTACGGGCTCCACCACCCCTCGGCGACGACGTTCCCGTGGCGCAGCAGCATGAAGCTGTGCATCGCGTCGATCTCGGAGTCCGCGCGATTCACGAACGCCAGGATCGCCGCCGATGCGATCCCCTGCCGCTCCGGAGAGCTGCGCGGCAGACGCTGGGCGGCCCCTGCCGACGCGGCGAGGACGCAGGCGAAGAGCAACACGGCCGTTCCCGGCACCGCTGGCTTGGTCGTCACGGTGCGGCGACGGCGACGCTGTGGCCCTTACGACCGGTCGTGCTGAAGGCGGCGACGCGAATCGTGCCGCGCAGCGGAATCGGGCCGCTGACCACGGCGCTCCTGGCGGTGGGCTCGCTGCCGTCCGTCGTGTAGCGCAGCGTGAAGCCCGGAAGCTCGATGCTGGTCCGCACGGTCCCGCCCGCTGTTTCGAGCCCCGGCGTGGGGATCCGGTAGTTGATTCCCGCCACTTCGCGGTCGAGTCGCGGCAGCTCGCGCTTCCCCACCACGTTCACGAAGCGCGACCAGGCGAGCCGGTAGAGCGAGTCCGATCGTGCGGGATCCCGCTCGGTGGCCCAATCGGGATCGGGTGCCCACGCCCGCTCGGCGAGCCCGAAGAGCTTCGGCACCATCATGTAGTCGAGTCGGCCGTCGCTCGACAGCGTCTCCGACCACAGGTCGCCCTGAATCCCGACGATGTGCGACTTGCCGTAATCGGTGAGCCGGTCCTTGCCGGTGAAGACACTCGAATCGAGCGGGTTCCCGGTCCGGTCGACGCGCAGGTTGCGGTAGTAATTGAAGGGGATGAACTGGAACGGCTTGCGCACGTCTACGTACCCGCCCCAATCGAGTCCCGTCTCTTCCGGGTTCTGGTTCCAGGCGAGATCGAAGTAGAGGTTGGTGACGGGACAGAGGACCACATCGTACCCGCCGTTGGCGAGGCGGTAGGCGAGATCCTCGCCGCCCCAGCCCGGGACGTTGTTCCAGACGTAGGCGCGCCAGCCGCGCGTCGCAAAGTCGGGGTTCGGGATGTTGACCGGCTGGCTGTCGCGCAACGTGCGGCGCACCGCGATTTCTTCCCACCCCGACGGCTCGAGGCCGTGCGCCTTGAGGATCTGCTCCACCCGTCCGTAGAAGACGAACCACAGGTCGTTGACGCTCGTGAGGCCGTGGCCCTGCAGGTACGCCTGGACGACCGGTGATCCCAGCCAGACGCCCTGCGGGACTTCGTCGCCGCCCATGTGAATGTGCCGCAGCGGCACGCCCGCGTCCTTGTGCATCGCCACGAGGTCGCCGACGACCGTCGTGATGAACCCGTACGTTGACTCGAGGGCCGGATTCATGACGTTGTCGTGGTATCCCTGTGCCGACGTGTACGTCGATTCATCGGCGGAGTCGCTCAGCAGGTATTGCCGATCGCCGCTCGCCCGGTAGCGCGCCAGCATGGCTTTCACCGCGGCGCGTGCGTGACCCGGCATTTCGATTTCGGGAATCACCTCGATGTGGCGCGCCGCCGCGTAGCGCAGGATCTCGATGTAGTCGGCGCGCGAGAGGAAGCCGCTGCCGAATGCCTTCCCCGTATCGGGACCAGAGCCGTACGCCGGCGGGAGGAAGTGACTGGCGTCGAGCGTGTGGCCGCGCCTCCCGCCGAACGCAGTCAACTCGGGAATACTCGGGATGGCAATCCGCCAGGCCTCGTCATCGGTCAGGTGCATGTGGAAGACATTGAGCTTGTAGCGGGCGAGCAGATCGAGGACCCGCAGCACGGACGGTTTCGGCTGGAAGTTGCGCGCCACATCGAGCATGAATCCGCGATAGCCGAAACGTGGGGCGTCGACGATGTGGATCGCTGGGAGGAGCAACTCCCCGCGCGCCGTCGGCGGCGGGAGCAGGCTGCGCAGCGACTGCAGGCCGTAGAAAACACCGGCGGAGCCGATTCCCACGATCCGGATTCCGGTCGAATCGACCGCCAATTCGTACGCCTCGGGCGACGACTGGCCCGCGACCGGCCCGACCTCGAGTCGCACCGTCGCGCTCGCCTCGGTGCGCCGGGCTTTAAAGTAGGGACGCAGGTAATCAGCGGCGAACGTCGCTTCGTTCTCGAGTCCAGGTGTTGCGCTCACGCGCGGCAGTGTCGACAGACGTAACACCCCCGTTCCCGGCGTCACCTGGATCGGGGTCGGAAAAACGGGTGGCAGCTGGCTCGCTAGGATGTCCATGATCGTCGAGTCGAGCGCGAACTGCCGCTCGGGTGAGATGACACGAGGGTCGTGTCCTTCGCCCTGCGGCGGCCGCTCGAATGGCGTAGCGAGGAAATCGTTGATCCGATGGCCCGTCCCGTTCGCGCTGTCGAACACGATATAGGGACCCTTGGGGACGAAACTCTGATTCAGCAGAAAGCCCCAG
>DASSIL010000042.1:0-4872 GCA_035691925.1 Gemmatimonadales bacterium | reverse complement strand
ATCCGACCCTCCCGTGGGGCGTTCCTCGATCATGCCCAGCATGCCGGCGTACACGCAGTCGAAGCCGGCCAGGCGAGGATCTTCGGGGAGGACGTATAGCGACGGCGTAGCGTGGAGGATCCCGGTGGCCTCGAGCAGCGGCGCGACGACGAGTGGTGCGCCGGGATGGGCGGAGCTGGTCTGGTCCTGCAAGATCTCCCGCGCGAATGTCTGACGCAGATCCGGAGGGAGCGCCTGCGTCGGATCCTTGTCCACGGATCGAAAAACGTAGGTGTGCCCGTTGGCGCCCTGCAGTCGGACCGACTTGGTCTGTCGCCGTCCCGCACACTGCGTCGGCCGCAGCCCGCCCGCGAACGTGGTCAGATCGAGCACAGCGACGGCCACCGGTGTGGCCCACAGATCGCGGTAATGCGCGCCGAGCAGGAAGCGGTGCAGGAATCCGACGCGGTAGCGCTCGCCGGCGGCCACCTGCACTTGCCGTGGTGGATGGAGAGAGTCGGCGGACTGTCCGAATGTCGTGGCCGGCCACGCAACGAGGCCCCAGGCGAATGCGAGCCCAAGGGCCCAGCGCGCTGGGCCTATTCCTGGCCGCGTTTGAGTCCTCGGAGCGAGCGGTATTCGGCCGCGACGACGCTGGGAGCGCCGCGGCGTTTCAGGTCATCCAACAATACTCCGGCCTCCCCCGCTTCCTTCAGCCGCACCATGTATTCGAGGGTCGTGGTCCCTTCGACGCTCGGCAGGATCTCGGCGAGCCGCCAGCGCTTCGTCTGTTCTTCGAGCACGCTCTCGACCAGCGGCTGCGCCGTCTTCGGCTCGGTGGTGTGGACCAGCACCACGGCGCTGAACCGCTTCTTCTTCGTATCGTCCGAGCGCGCCGCGATGTACGCCTGGAGTCGTGCCGCTCGGTCGGCCACCTCGTCGAGCTCGTCGGGGGTCAGCGCCTCCAGCAGCTTGGGGTCGCCGACCGCCATGAACTCCCCGGTCTTCCCGGGACCCATCAAGGCTTCACCCGGACGCAGCGGCGCCACGCGCCCACGCTGGTCGACGTAGATGTTCCCCACGTTGAAGTACCACAAGGCGAGCATGACCAGATTGAAGGCGACCGACATCGTCGCCGCCACGGAGGGCGCGAACACGCCCGCGGCTACGCCGACCGCAAGCGCCAGGAAGATGTAGACGGTGTCCTTCGTATCCTTGAGGGTGTTGCGAAATCTCACCGCGGCCATTACCGCTCCGAGCGCGAAGGCGAGCGCGATGCTGTCCTGAACCAGGATCACCGTGCCGGCGACGGCCATGGGCAGTATGATCACGGTCTGGACCACGGACTGGTCGTAGCCGCGGCGGCGCTTGGTGACCATGTACACGTACGCGACCGGCACCACGAGCGCGAGAGCGGCGAAGCTCGCGAGCAGGGTGATGAGCACCAGATCGCTCTGTGTCCACACGTCCAGGCAGGCATTGCTGTCGGCGAGCGCGCGCCCGCGGCTCGCGGCATTCAGCGCAGAACACTGGCGGAACCGTTCCTCGAGGTCCCACACGCCCGGGAACTTCGCGGACAGCGCCCATACGGCGCCCCCCAACAGGGCGTAGTAGGCAAACAGCCGCACGAGCGGAGAGGTGCGTGCCGGTGTCATGCGTTCTTCATACTATGCCCGTGGGGCGAATCGGCCAGAGGGTCCGGCGCTCGCCCCGCACCGGGCGACCGGGTAAGTTCCGCGAAACGATGGACGACGTGATCGCGCTGCTCCGCGAGGGTCTGGCTACCCGCTATGAGGTGAAGCGCCAGATCGGCGCCGGCGGGATGGCCCGCGTCTATCTGGCCACGGAGCAGCATCCCCGTCGACCCGTGGCAATCAAGGTTCTCGAGCCTAGCATCTCGAGTCGCCTGCTGGTCGAGCGATTCATTCGGGAAGTGGAGCTGTCCTCCCGCCTGAATCATCCGCACATCGTGCCGATCTTTGCCGCCGGTGAGGTCGGCGGGCTGCTCTACTATGTCATGCCCTACATCGAAGGCGAATCGCTCCGCCACCGCCTCATCAAGCAGGGTCCGCAAACGCTCGAAGAGGCCTTGCACGTCACCCTCGACATCGCCGACGCGCTCGGCTACGCCCACGACCAGGGCATCGTGCACCGCGACGTCAAACCCGAGAACATTCTGCTCTCGGGGGGACATCCGGTCGTGGCGGACTTCGGCATTGCGCGGGCGATCAGCGCTGCAGGAGGCCAGTCGCTGACCGAGACCGGTCATGCCGTCGGATCGCCCGGCTACATGAGTCCGGAACAGGCGATGGGACTGGAGGTCGACACGCGCACCGACATTTACAGTCTCGGGTGTGTGCTGTTCGAGCTGCTGACGGGCGACCCACCGATGCGAGCAGGTCTGGAGCGAGAGATCTCCAATTGGGCGAACCTCGACTCGCGTGGTGTGTTCAAAGGGGCGGGGACCGGGGGCGCGCGGGCGGTGAAGCACGCCATCTCCCGGGCGCTTGAGCCCGTGGCGACGGACCGGTTCGCCTCCATCGGCGAATTCGCTGAGGCGCTCGGCGGTTCCGTGCACCGTCCCAGCCTGCCGAAACGCGGGAGAATCGCGAGCCGCCGCGACTGGCGGATTGCCGTCATCGCGGCGGGAGTCATCCTGGTCGCCGTCGGCGTGGCGTGGACGGTCGGCCGGCGCTCGTCGGCCCTCGTCCCGGGGCGTGTGGTCGTCGCGGTACTCGACAACCACACCGGAGACGCCGCACTCGAGCCGATCGGTCACATGGCCGCGGACTGGGTGACGCAGGGGCTGACCCAGACAGGGCTCGTCGAGGTCGTGCCCTCCGTGAACGTGATGGCCAGCGCGACGGCCGCTCGGCCCGGCGCGGGAGCCCTGGATATCGCGGCGATTCGCGCGCTGGGGCGCGACACACGGGCGGGGACCGTGGTCACGGGTGCGTACTACCGGCAGGGGGACAGCCTGCGCTTCCAGGTCGAGATCACCGACGCGGCTGACGGGAAGGTGTTACGCGCGCTCGACCCGGTGGTCGGGTCGGTCGCCAATCCCCTCGCTGCCGTGGAAGTGGTGCGCCAGCGGGTGATGAGCACGCTCGCGACGCTCTTCAACCCGAAGCTGGCGGGCTGGGGCGCGGCCGCCAGTCAGCCGCCCGACTACCAGGCCTACCAGCAGTTCATCGAGGGGCTCGATCGCTTCGCCCGGTTCGATTACCTGGGTGCCCGGGATCATTTCGATCGGGCCGCGGCGGGCGACTCTACCTTTAGTGTGGCGGAGATCTGGTCTGCCGCCGCTCGTCTCAACCTGGGACAGCACGCCAGCGCCGATTCCATCCTGAGGCGACTCGAAACCTCGAGTCGCCCTCTTGCGCCGGTCGATCGCGCCTACGCCGGCTGGGTGGCCGCCGTCGTCCGTGGCAATGCCGTGAACGCGCTCGATGCGGCACGCGAGCTGGCGCGTCTCGCCCCGGCGTCCGACGCCCTCTTTCTCGTCAGCCAGGCGGCGATGTACAACAATCGCCCACGAGAGGCGGTGGCCGCGATGGAGGGGCTAGATCCCGATCGCGGCCTGTTTCGCGGAACGTACGTCTACGCGTGGGACATCACGTCGGCTCTCCACATGCTGGGTGACCACCGACGCGAGCTGAAGGAGGCTGTGGCGGGGCGCCGGCGGTCGCCGGGCCTCGCGGGGCTGGCGGTCGAGGCGCGGGCGCTCGCGGCACTCGATCGTCTGGACGAAGCGCGACAGCGTCTCGACGAGGCGTTTCAGCTGCCCTCGCAGGATCGGTATACGCCGGGGAGTGTGGCCCTCCTGACTGCCGCAGAGCTGCGAGCCCATGGCCACGAGGCGGCGGCTCGTGAAACCGTCGCGAGAGCCATTGCCTGGTACGAAGCCCAGGCGAAGCAGGCGGGTCGCGAAGCAGACGTGGGGCCCGATCTCGCAATCGAGCTGGTGCAGGCCTACTTCGAGACCGGGCGGCTCGATGACGCCCGCCGGCTCCTCGAGCCGTACCTCCCGCTGTTGCACACCGCGCCCGAGATGGAGCGGTACATGGCCCTCGGCACGCTGGGAACGATCGCGGCACGGCAAGGGAATCGGGCCGAGGCGCTGCGGATCGACAGCACGTTGAAGGCGAGCGCTGACGGGTACATGCTCGGTGAGATGACCTACCAGCGGGCCCGCATTCACGCCCTGCTCGGGGACAAGGAAGCCACCCTCGACCTGCTGCGGACCGCCTTTCTGCAGGGGATACCTGACGTCCTGGCCTTGCACACCGATCTGGCATTCGCTTCCCTGCGAAACGACCCGGGGTTCCAGGAGCTGATGCGGCCGAAGGGCTGATAACTCGTTCCCATTCCTTCCCTTGCCTCCAGCGCTTCCCCCGGTTAACCTATGAGTCTGGAAACTTTGACGTTCGCCAGCTGACGTAGCTCAACTGGTAGAGCAGCTGATTTGTAATCAGCAGGTTAAGGGTTCGAGTCCCTTCGTCAGCTCACGTTGCCGGAGCGGAGATCGCAACTCGATTCGCGCTGCGCGCACAATCCACCCCGCGGGGCTCACGCGGGGTGCATTGTCAGTGGGAGAGAGAAGCATTGAGCCGAGGCGAGTCGGCAGGGGACCTGGTGGGGTGCCCGAGCGGTCAAAGGGAGCAGACTGTAAATCTGCCGGCTTCGGCCTACGAAGGTTCGAATCCTTCCCCCACCACTGGGGCGCGCGAGGAGCGCGCGGGCGTAGCTCAGTTGGTAGAGCATCAGCCTTCCAAGCTGAGGGTCGCGGGTTCGAGCCCCGTCGCCCGCTCTGATTTGGCTCGCGTAGCTCAGTCGGTAGAGCGCGTCCTTGGTAAGGACGAGGTCAGCGGTTCAATCCCGCTCGCGAGCTCT
>DASSIL010000041.1:0-35337 GCA_035691925.1 Gemmatimonadales bacterium | reverse complement strand
ATGGGGATCGCCGACCCGCCCTGCGCGATCGACGCTTGCGCCGCCTCGAGAATCCGCACCACGCGCCACCCGGTGCGACCGTCGGCGACCAGCGGCTCCTTTCCGTCCAGCGCGCGCACGACGTTGTCCACCTCGACCGCGAGCGCCTCGCGGGTCTCGAGCTGCGGTGCGTGCATGTCGCCGGTGCGGTAGTTGATCAACAGCTGGTACTCGCTCTCCGCCGACGAGGACACCGAAAAGCCTTTGTCGTACACCTTCAATTTCTCGCTCGCTTCCATGTCGTCGTAGATCAACATCCGCTTCGAGCCGCCCACGATGGTGCGGCGCACCTTGGCGGGCGCGAGCCAGTTCACGTGGATATGGCCGAGCAGCGACCCAGCATAGCGGACGGTGACATAGGCGATGTTCTCCGTGGGACTGCCGCCGTGCGATGCCCCCGCCGCCGAGACCGTCACCGGATCCTTGCCGATCAGATAGTCCATGATCGACACGTCGTGCGGCGCGAGATCCCAGATCACGTTGACGTCGGTCTGGAACAGCCCGAGGTTGATCCGCACGGAGTCGAAGTAGTAGAGATCGCCGATCTCCCCCCGGTCGACGAGATCGCGCATCTTGCGCACGGCTGGCGTGAACACGAAGGTGTGATCCACCGCGACCAGCACCCCCTGCCGCTCGGCCAGATCGCACAGCTCTTCCGCCTGATCGGTCCGCGTGGTGAGCGGTTTCATCACCAGGACGTGCTTCCCCGCTGCGATGGCCGCGCGCGCCAGCTGGAAGTGCGTGAACGAGGGCGTTGCGATCACAACGAGGTCGATGTCCGGCCCGGCCACAACCTCGTCGACGCGATCGGTGATGGTCGGAACGCGGAACTCCGCCCCCACCCGCGTGGCGCGCTCGTAGCGGGCGTCGCACACCGCCTGGACTTCGCTGCGCGGGTGGCGGGCGAAGTTGCGGACCAGATTCGGGCCCCAATACCCGCACCCGATCACGCCGACGCGCCACGCCCGCGTCACGCCGCGGAGCCCGAGTTGAACAACACCACGGGGATCGTGCGCACTAGGATCTTGAGGTCGAGCCACAAGGACCAGCGCTGTACGTAGGCGATGTCCAGCTCACACATCTGCCGGTAGGTCAGGAGATTGCGCCCGGACACCTGCCATAGCCCGGTCATCCCCGGCCGCACCTGCAGCCGGTCGTACTGCCAGAACGCGTAGGCCTCGATCTCATACGGCAGCGGCGGCCGCGGACCGACGAGACTCATCTGGCCGAGCAGGACGTTGAAGAGCTGCGGCAACTCATCGAGCGAGGCGCGTCGCAGCAAACGGCCGACCCGCGTCACCCGATCGTCCCGCAACAGCTTGTACACGCGGGCACCCCCGGATCCTTCCGTCGCCGTCGATTCCTCGTCGCCCGCCAGCATGCGCTTCACCAGGTCCCGATGCGCGGCATCGGAGGCGCCGTGGACCATCGTCCGGAACTTGAACACGCGGAAGCGATGACCGCCGGTGCCGATCCGATCCTGCCGGAAGAGAATCGGCCCCGCCGAATCGAGCTTGATGGCGACCGCGGCGACAAGCATCAGCGGCGCCGCCACAACGGTGAGGACGGCCGCGCCGACCACATCGACGGCGCGCTTCAGCACGAGCTGCCATCCCTGCAACGTCGGCGCCGTCAGCGTGACGAGCGCCTGCCCGCGGCGCCAGACGATCGCGGGCACCACGCCGGGAATGTCCACGCCGCGCGGCAGCGTCAGCAACTGACAGCCCGACGACAGGGCCGCGCGCGCGACCTCCTCGAGTTGCGGCTCGCTCAGCTGCCCGCACGTCACCACCGCCTCGGCGCGGGAATCGTGCAGCACCCGCACCAGCTCCACGAGGTGCCCGCGCGCGTCGACCGATGGCGGGACGTCGACGTCGACAAACCCGACCGAGACGAATTCGCGCGGATCGCTGAAGGCACGACTTCCCTGCGCTTCTGCGCAGCGCTGCGCCGTGCCGACGAACAGCGTCCGCGCCCCCCGCTCCGGTGCGCGCACGCGATCGATCAGCCAGTCGACGGTGAGTCGCTCGCCGACGAGTCCCGCCCACACCAGCGTCGTGGTCAGAGAGAATTGCAGCAGCGTCACGTCGAGCCCACGCGTCCAGATCGTCATCCACAAGGGAAGCGCAGTGGCCAACGCCGCGGCGGCGAACAAGCGCCGCACGTCGCGCCGCTGGTCCCCTGTTCCGTAACAACCGAGCACGAGCAAGCTGACGAACAATGCCGACGCGTACTGCCAGCCGTTGAGGATCCCAGGCGGCGTGACCCACTGGGCCACCGCAGCCGGCCAGGAGCCGAAGACACTCGGATCGCGGACGGAACGGATCAATGCCCGCATCACCGCGAACGAGCCGAGATCGGCGATGACCAGCACGGCGAAACGCGTCGCCGCGCGCGACACGTGGCGGCGCAGATTGACCCGCGCGCGCCGCTGCACATCGAGTCGCAGTCGAACCGGTGAGCCGATCGGTGGCGTGGACCACCGGCGTCCGTGGGACACGGCCTCCGCAATGGAGTCGCCCGTGGGCTCGATCGGCGATGGGGACGGGCGGACCGACGATTCCACGACCGGACGGCTCCTCTGTGGAAAACCTGTGAAAGACCGGGGACGCCCAATTTACAAGCGGGACAATGGCTTGCCTAGATGTCCACACGATGAATGTGGACCTAACAAATACCCCGGCAGGTCATGCCGGGGTCAAATCGCCCTTCAGCTGGCGAGTGCTAGGTGGAACGGGAGGCTATTTCTTGAAGACCTGGGTCAGGGCATAGATCGTCAGCGGGATGCTGAGCAGGATCGAGATCGTGCGGACCGTATAGAAGACGCTGTCGCCGTTCCGGGTGGGAACCACGAACTTGTCGCCCGGCCGGATACTCGCGTCATCCAGCGTTCGACCCTCGGAAATCAGCCCCTGCAGCGCCTGGCCTTCATACAGCCGGTCGTCGCCGCGCTGGACGTACATCTTCTCCACCTCGGCGTTCTGCGTCGTCCCGCCCGCCGCGGTCACGACGTCGGACAGCACCGCCGTCGGCGCCATCATGTAATACCCCGGCCGCGCCACCTCGCCTGCGATGGAGAGACGGATCAGCGGCGTCGCGCGCACGATGGGATCGCGCAGAAAGCGTCCCAGCTCGCGGGTCATCGCCGTCTGCAGCTCGGAGCGCAGCACGCCGTGCAGCGACACGACGCCAACGATCGGGAGCACCACTTCCTGACTGGGACCTACCGGGAACGTGTCGGAGAGCTGCGGCTCGCTGTCGACCAGGAGCTTGATGCGATCGCCCGGCAGGAAATCTCCCCGGCTCATGCGCGCGCGGATCTGCTGCGCCAGCGCCCGCTGCTTCTGGTCGCCCTTGGTCGTGTCCGGGCCGTTGGCGGAATCAATGCGCTGCAGGATCGCCTGCAACGTGTCCCGCGTGACGGCCAGTTTCGCCGCCGTCGCGCTGTCGCTTTGTTGCGTGGTCTGTTGCTGCGCCGCGACACTCGACGACAGCAGTAGAGCTGCGCCCACAACGAGGCTGGTGCGGATCATGGTGCCCTGAATATAGGGTTCGGATTGACTGCGCGTCTACGCGTCTGTGTGTCTCTAGCGTCTAGCCTATTCGACCGTCACGCTCTTCGCCAGATTCCGCGGCCGGTCGACATCGCAGCCCCGCAGGACCGCGATGTGATACGCCAGCAGCTGCAGCGGAATCGCCGTCACGACCGGAGAGAGCAGCGGCGCGCACGGCGGCACATGCAGCTCGAGCTCCACCAGTGTCCCCAAGTCGCCCATACCCTCGCTCGTCACCGCGAGAATGCGTCCGCCGCGCGCTTTTACTTCCTGCATGTTCGCCAGCACCTTCTGGTACACCTGATCCTGCGGCGCGACGAACACCACCGGCATGTTTTCGTCGATCAGCGCGATCGGCCCGTGTTTCATTTCCGCGGCCGGGTACCCCTCGGCGTGGATGTAGCTGATCTCCTTCAGCTTCAACGCCCCTTCCAGCGCTACCGGGAAATTCACGCCGCGGCCGAGGTACAGCGCGTTGCGCGCCTCGCCATAGCTCTTGGCGATGTCCGCCACCCCGGCCGACAGATCCAGCGTGTGCTGCACAAGCTCGGGGAGGTTGGCGAGCTGCGTGGCGAACTCGCGCCCCTCAGCTTCGGAGAGGACACCGCGCTGGCGTCCCAGATACAGTCCCAGGAGCAAGAGTGCCGTGATCTGGGACGTGAATGCCTTGGTCGACGCCACGCCGATCTCGGGACCGGCGTGCAGATAGATCCCGCCGTCCGACTCGCGCGCGATCGTGCTGCCCACCACGTTCACGATCCCCACCACACGGCACCCCGCGGCCCGCGCGGCGCGCATCGCTTCGAGGGTGTCGGCGGTTTCGCCCGACTGGGAAATCGCGATGGCGAGCGTCCCCGGTTGATGCAGATGCGGGCGGTAGCGGTACTCGGAGGCGTACTCGACGTCGACCGGGATCCGGGCCAGCTCTTCGAGGGCGTAGCGGCCGACGAGCCCGGAATGCCAGGACGTGCCGCAGGCCACGATGAGGATCCGCTGGATCGCGACGCAGTCTTCCGGGGTGAGGTTGAGACCGTTCAACCGCGCGCTGCCTTCATCGAACAGCAGGCGGCCGCGTAGCGTCGCCGTGATCGTCTCGGGCTGCTCGTAGATCTCCTTGAGCATGAAGTGGGGGTAGCCGCCCAGCTCGATGGCGGCGAGATCCCACTCGATGTCCGAGACGGCGCGCTCCTGATCGTGTTGCTCGAGATCGAGGACGCGGTACCCCTCGGGGGTCACGACCGCGATGTCGCCGTCGTCGAGATAGACGACCTGCCGCGTGTGTTCGAGGATGGCGGAAGCGTCGGAAGCGACGAAGAACTCTTTTTCCCCGATCCCGAGCAGGACCGGTGAGCCCTTGCGCGCGACGACGATCTTGCCGGGCTCGGCCGAGGAGATCACGGCGAGCCCGTACGTGCCTTCGACGTGGGCCAGCGCCGCAATGACGCGATCCTCGAGGCTGTCCCCGGGTGCCTCTTCAATCAGGTGCGCCAGCGTCTCGGTGTCGGTCTCGGTGCCGAACTCGTGCCCGTCCTCCTGCAGCTTCTTGCGCAGGGCGTCGGCGTTTTCGATGATGCCGTTGTGCACCAGCGCGATGGCGCCGGTGCAGTCGGTGTGGGGATGGGCGTTGGTACGGGTAGGAGCGCCGTGCGTGGCCCAGCGGGTGTGGGCGATGCCGCTCTGTCCCCGCACCGGCTCGGCGTCCAGCAGCTGGTGCAGCCGCGTGACGCGGCCCGCCAGCTTGCGCAACACGACCCCGTTGCCGTTCTGCACCGCGACGCCCGCGGAATCGTAGCCGCGGTACTCCAGCCGGTGCAGCCCTTCGATCAGAATCGGCGCCGCTTCACGCGTGCCGCTGTATCCGACGATGCCACACATCTTGGTCTAGGTCCTCCGAAACCCGTCGTGGCGAGAGCGTTTCATGCCAAACGAAACACCCAATACATCAAGATCGGGGCCACGGCAGGCTAGTACCCCGCGGATACTCAACCGGGACGGACGAGCTTCTTTTCGGCGTCTTCCTCGGCGACCTCGTAACCGGCGAGGTAGTAAGCGTAGTAGCGGTAAGCGCCTCCGGCCTCGACGTCATTCAGGACGGCGCCGAGCACCCGCACCGGGAGCCGATCGAGCAGGTCGATCTTGGCCTGGGCCAGCTCGCGATCGGTGACGCCCGTACGCATCACCAGCAACAGGTTGCCGGTCAGGGTTCCCAGCACGTAGGGGTCGACTCCAGCAGCCATCGGCGCCGAGTCCACCAGAATGACGTCGAAGCGCGCGCGCAACGACGTGATCAGCTGCGCCATGGCCGGGGAACTGAGCAGCTCCGGCCCGTTCGGGGTGCGCTGGCCGCACCCGATGAAGCTGAGCTGCGGGAAGTCGGTCTTCTGGATGATCTCTTCGCGTCCCGCATTGCCGCTTAGGTGATCGATCAACCCGGGCTTGCGCTTGGCGTTCAACACGCGATGCAAGAGGCCGCGGCGGATGTCGCCGTCGATCACGATGGTGCGCAACCCCGCATCGGCGAACGCGAGACCGAGATTCGACGTGATGAACGACTTGCCGTCGCTCGACCCCGGGCTCGTGATCGTCAGGACCATCGGGCCGGTGCCGTAGGCGTTCTGCACGCCGAGGCGAATGGAGCGCAGCGCCTCGATCACCTGCGGCGCGTTGCGGCCGTTCCCGTTCTCGCGGCTCACCCGCGGCACCACGCCGAGGATCGTGAGCCCCATATCGGTGGAGACCTGCTCGGGATAGCGGAAGCGCGTGTCGGTCTTGTCGAGCAGCACTGCCCCGACGACGCCAGCCCCGAGGCTCCCGAGGAAGGCGAGCGCAATCAGCACCGGCGCGAGGCTGCCGACGGGGCGCTTCGGCTCGACCGCGGGATCGAGAATCTTGACGTCGGGCAGCGTGCTGGCGTCGGCGAGGTTGACCTGGTCGTAGCTCTGCTGCAGGAGCTGCAGCGATTGCGTCGCCGACTGCACCTCGAGGTTCAACCGCGCATCCTGAATGGCGAGGGCCGGGATCCCCTGCAACGCGTTCGACCCCGTCGACACCTGCCGCTGCAAATCGCTGATCTGGATACCGAGCTGCGCATTGAGCGCGTTGGCCAGTGAGGGGATCGTGCGCTTCTTGAGGTCGTCGATCTCCCCGATCAACCGCTTCACGGACGGCTGCTCGTCGGTATAGCGATAGCGCAGGGTGCGCAGGTCCGCCTCACGCGAGGTCAGCTCGCGCAACGCCGCGATCAGCTCCGTGGAGCGCTGCACCGCCGGCACATTCTCCAGCTCTTCGGCGTTGATTCCCGAGTCCGCCAGTTGCAGCGCGCGCTGGATGACCTTCTGGTCTTCCTGCAGCTGCTCCAGGTTGACCTGCCGATTGAAGAACACATTGGCCGAGGGGTCGTGCGCGTCCGGGACGCCGCTCGGGCCCGACAGCGCGAGCAGCGTACCGGAACGGGTCCGGAAGGCGGCGAGCGCCTGCTCCGCGGCCGTCAGCTTGCCGCGTGCCCGGTTGACCTGGTCGTTCAGGATCGTCTTGAGCTGCTGGACCTTGTCCTTCTTCAAGTCTGCCGCGACCGCCACGAATCGCTGGATGATGGCGTTCAGCGTATTGGCGGCGAACTCGGCGCTCGGGTCTTTGAGATCGAGCCGCATGAAGTTGCCGTCTTCATCCGTGCGGACCGACAGCGACGCGGCGAGCGTCAGCGCCGTTTCGTGCGGCGGGGCGACGCTGAAATTGACGACGTGCCCTTTCGGCAGCATTGCTTTGGCGGGGTGCCAGGCCCATCCCTGCGACCGCCCGATCGAGTCGCCCACCAGGCCGGACTCCGCCTTGGTGCCGTCGGCGTCGATCAGGGTGTAGTGGATGTCGCTGCTGTCGACCTTGAGGGTGTAGGCGCCGACGCGGTAGCGCTCGGTGAGCCCGAAGCTATCGAACAACGACGAGTCGGCCGCCTGCTCCCAGTCGAGATACAGCTGGTGTTCCTTGACGACCCAATCCATCACGACGTCGGACGTGAGCAGGTCCGTCCAGCCGGTCGAGATCGGCAGCTGGCTCGGGTCGCTGAACCCTCCGGTCGGATGACTGCCGGGCTGGACGACGTCCACCCACACCGTCGCGCGCGCATCGTACATCGGCTTGAAGAGGAACTTGGAAAGGCCCCACCCTGCCGCGGTCCCCGCGACGACGACGCCCAACACCAGCCACTTGAACCGCATGACCGATGCGAGAATCCGGCGCCAGTCGGGACCACCGCCGGGCGGCTGCGCGTCGCCGTAAAGCATCGGCGCGGGAAGGCCCTGGTTGGCCTGCAGCGCCGTCGGCTGCGGAACCGGCTGGGGAACCGGTAAGTCGTTCGGCATCGGGTCGAAACCTCAAGCGGAAAGGCCGGGACACTCGCTAAGAGCCCCCGCGCCACAAGGAACATCCCAAGAACTCGGGAAACGGCTATACGCTAAGCCGGGGCTCACTTGTTGCAAGGTCCAGACCGTGCCGTTACAGCAGACGTCACGTGAATCCTTGCGGTCGAAGGTGCCCCGCACCTGGGAGTCGTCCACTTGCGGAACGCCACAGATCGTTGCAAATCTGCAACAGAATGATGCTAATTTACAACAGTTTTGTGGCATGCGAGCAACCATAGATCGAAGCGCCACAACCGTCTACAGCACGCGGAGCTAGCAGGCCCGATCCCTGCATTGCCGGCACCTGACATGCGCGACGCAGCGGCGTCGCGACGCTGTACTCTTGCGACGAGGGAACCACCGCCCGTGTCCGTAAACACGACAGACCCGACACTCAGTCGTGACGTTTCCAAGCTGGTCCAGGTTGATCCCCGGGCCCGTGCCAGCCTCAGCATCCTCGTGGTCGACGACGAGCGCGTCATGCGCGAGAGCTGCGCGTCGTACCTCGAGGCCGAGGGCTACAACGTCACCATCTGCTCGCGCGGCGACAAGGCGCTCGAGACCATCAAGCGCCGGGCGTTCGACATCGTCCTCGTCGATCTCTACATGAGTCAGGTCCCGGGAATGGAGCTGCTGCGCGCGGCGCTCGCGACGCACCCCGAGACGATCGTGATCGTGATGACCGGCAACCCGAGCGTCGACTCGAGCCTCGAGGCGCTGCGCACGGGGGCCTGGGACTACCTGCCCAAGCCATTCTCCGCCACCCATCTGCAGATCCTGATCGGTCGCGCGGCCCACGCCGTGATGGTGGCGCGCGAGTCCCAGAAGATGCAGGCGCAGCTCGAAAAGACCGAAGGCGAGACCGACAAGTTCAACGTCCTGGGCACCGCCCCTGCCTTCCGCAAGATCATCGCCCTCGCCCGCAAAGTCGCGGCGACCGACGCGTCCGTCTTCATCACCGGCGAAAGCGGCTCGGGAAAAGAACTGATCGCGCAATTCATCCATCACTACAGCCGCCGTTCCAGCCGCCCACTCGTCGCGATCAATTGCGCGGCGCTCCCCGAGGCGCTGCTCGAATCGGAAATGTTCGGCCACGTGAAGGGAGCCTTCACCGGCGCGGTGCGCGACAAACCCGGCCTGCTCGAGACCGCCAACGGCGGCACGATGTTCCTGGACGAGCTGATCGAGATGCCGAAGCCGATCCAGGCGAAGCTGCTGCGCGTCATCCAGGACGGCGTAGTGCGGCGCGTCGGCAGCGAGACGACCGACGCCGTCGTCAACGTGCGGTTCATCGCCGCGACCAACATCGATCCCGATGAGGCCGTCGCTTCGGGCGCGTTGCGCGAAGATCTCTACTACCGGCTGCGCGTCGTGCCGATTCACATGCCGCCGCTGCGCTCGCGGCCCGAGGACATTCCGCTGCTCGCCAACCACTTCCTGTCGTACTACTGGAAGCGGCATCGCGATGCCAGCCAGCCGCTGCCGACATGGACGCCGGCGGCGATCCGGGCCCTCGCCACGCACTCCTGGCCCGGCAACGTGCGCGAGCTCCAGAACGTCGTGGAGCACGCCGTCGTGCTGCTCGAGCCGGGCGCCGACGTCCAGCCCGAAGACATTCCCTTCATCGGGGAGCAGAAAGGGGCGGCGGCTGAAGCAATGAGCGTCGAGCCCGCTGCGGGCTTGGACATCGAAGGGCCGCCGGGAGAGAGCTACCACGCCGCCCGCGAGCGGCTGCTCTCGGCGTTCGAGCGCCGCTACCTGACCCGTCTCGTGCAGCAGGCGGGCGGCAACATGTCGAAGGCGGCGCGCATCGCCGGGGTCGACCGTACGACGCTGTACCGGCTGATGGAGCGTCACGGCCTGGAGCGCAACCTCCTGGCAACGGCGCCGGAGTAGCCGCCCCGGGGTGGTTACGTCGCCAAAGGGGGGGGGAGCACGGTGCCCCCCTTTGGCTTTTATCGACTTATCCCCTTGCGCGCAGAGGTCTTGTAGCGATCTCTCCACAACTCCCGGGGCGCCACTGCAGAGCGGACTCATCACCATACGGCGACGGCTTCGTCGCGGTTTCTGTAAGTCCAATAAATACAATGACTTCGATATAGCGCTCGCTGCGGCACGGCTGCGCACGACCCTTGCTTGTGGACGCTACGGGGGGCCGACAGGCCCCGTTAGCTCGTAGCAACCACTCGAACCGGGACAGCCGCCTGATGACCGCTTCGAACCTCGCCGAGACGTTCACCGTGCGTCCTCCAATCGCCCTGGTCCGCGGCCTCGGTCCGTCCGAGCAGCGTGCCGAGGGTGCTCGGCGGGCGCTGAACGTGTTCGTGGCGATGCTCGGAATCGTGGTCGCGGCTCCGGTGATGCTGGTGGTGGCCGCGTTGATCAAGTTGACGTCGCGCGGCCCGGTGGTGTTCGTGCAGACCCGTGTTGGTCTCGACCGCCGCGACCTGGCCAAGGACGCAGGCAACGGTCGACGGCAGCTCGATCTGGGCGGGAAGCCCTTCCGGATTTACAAGTTCCGGACCATGCACGTGCAGCCCAAGACGGAGCAGGTCTGGGCGCGTCCCAACGACCCCCGGGTGACGTCGGTGGGGCGCGTGCTGCGGAAGTATCGCCTGGACGAGCTGCCCCAGCTGTTCAATGTGCTGTTGGGCGACATGAACATCGTCGGCCCGCGGCCCGAGCAACCGAGCATCGTCACCAACTTGCAGCAGCAGATCACGGACTACCCGTTGCGCCACAAGGTGCGGCCGGGCATCACGGGGTGGGCGCAGATCAACCACCACTACGATGCCTCGATCGAGGACGTGAAGCGCAAGGTGAGCCTGGATCTCGAGTACATCGGCAAGCAGTCGTTTACCGAGGATCTCAAGATCATGCTCCGGACGGTGCCGGTGGTCGTGCTGCGCAAGGGCGGCTGGTAAGCGATTGACGGGCTGACCAGCGGCCGTGGGGGGCGCTTCGGCGCCCCTCAACATTTCACCCTGAGACCACCACCATGTACCTTGGCTCGTCCACACTAGCGGCATCGCAGGATCGGGTCGACCCGTTGCACGGAGCCGCCCCGCGCATGCCTCCCCCCCGCCCCGTCACCGTCGTCGCAGTGACGCAGGACGACCCGTTCTTCACCGGGCGCTTCTTCGAATCGTTCTTCGCCACGACCGGCGGGGGGCGCGTGCGGTTGCTCGAGATCGTACTGCTCCGGAACTTCAACGAGTCCCGGCTTGCGCTGCTCAAGCGGTTCCAGCGCCTCTACGGCACGGCCGATCTGACCCGCCTCCTGGCGCGCTACGGCGCGGCTCGCCTGCGCGACTTCGCCGGCCGCCCTCGCAGCGTGGAGGCGCTGGCGGCCAAAGCCGGCATTCCGGTCCGCCATCTCGCATCGATCAACGACGAGGCGTACCTGCGCACCCTGGGGGAGCGCGACGTGGACGTGCTGTTGTCGGTTTCGGCACCGGAGATCTTCCGCGCCGGAGCGCTGCACGCGACGCCCCATGCGATTAACATCCACAATGGCAAGCTGCCGTTCTACCGTGGCATGATGCCGACCTTCTGGGCGCTGCTGCACAACGAGCCGGAGGTGACGATCACGGTGCACACGATGGTCGAAAAGCTCGACGCCGGGTTGGTGCTCGCCGAGTACCGCGTTCCGATCACTCCCGCGGACTCGCAGTTCGACCTGTCGGCTCGTGCCAAAGAAGTCGCTGGACGTGAGGTCGCCCGCCTCCTGGCGCGGCTCGACACGCCCGAATGGCCCGTGCCGACGAGCGTCGATATGTCCCGCAAGCGCTACTTCAAGTTCCCCACCCCGGCCGATGTGGCGCAGCTGCGCGCGAAGGGGAAGCGCATGCTATGAGTGGTCCCGTCTTCCTCGCCTCATTCGATGTCGAGGAGTGGTTCCACGCCGAAAACCTCAAAGCCGCTCTCCCCACCACCGACTGGACCCGCCTCGAATCCCGCGTCGAGGCCAATACTCACGAGCTGCTTGATGCGCTGGCCGGCGCCGGCGCCAAGGCGACGTGCTTCGTCCTGGGGTGGGTGGCGCGGCGCTATCCGGCGCTCGTCCGGCGGATGGTGGCGGAGGGGCACGAGATCGCCAGCCACTCCGACACCCACCAACGCCTCTACAGCCTGTCGCGGAGCGCGCTGGCCGAGGACCTGACCCGGGCGCGAGACACTCTGGAGCAGTTGTCCGGGACGCGCGTGTGGGGCATTCGCGCGCCGATGTTCTCCATCTCGGACGCGGTGCTCGACTACCTCGCCGAGGCGGGGTACTGGTACGACTCGAGCTTCTATGACTTCAAAGCGCACGACCGCTACGGCCAGCTGACCACGCCGATCGATCCCGAGCGACCTGTCGTGGAGGTCCGTCCCGGGCTGCTCGAGCTGCCGATGTCGCGGGTGGCGATCGGCCCGGCTGCGGTGCCGTGGTCGGGGGGCGGCTATTTCCGTCTCATTCCCCCCCGACTGTACCGGTGGGGCGTGCGACGCCGTCTCGCCCAACGGTCCTGGTTCATGTTCTATTTCCACCCCTGGGAGCTGGACACCGGCGAGACGCCTCCCCCAAACCTTGCCAGGAGCTTACGATTCCGGGCGTACGTGGGTCGCGGCCGGATGCGACGCGATCTCCGGGTGCTGTTGGCGCAATTCGGATCCTCCCGCATCGACCAGGTGCTGCGGCGCATGGGACACCGGCCGCCCGGGGAGTCGGCCGCGTCCGATTCTCCTGCGGCAGTCACGGCACAACCGTTGCACTAACGCCGCACGTCCTGTTGTCGCCAGCAGCTTCTCCCACCTTCCCGGGAAGGGGAATCGTGCCCCCGATTCCATCAACGTCATGAACGGCGGCAAGAAGCCGAGCCTCACCCATCATACGGTTGCCGGAATTCTCTGGCTGTCGTACGGGAAAGCCGCGTTCTTCGTGCTCCAGCTGGTGGTGGTGGGGGTGCTGGCGCGCCTCGTCACGCCGGCGGCCTTCGGCGTCGTCAACGCCGCTCTCATCGTCACCGGCTTTTCGGCGATCGTCTCGCAGCTCGGGCTCGGGCCCGCGTTGGTCCAGCGCCCGACGCTGGAACGGCGTCACATCGATACCGCGTACACGTTTTCCTTCCTGTTCGGCCTGTCGCTCGGAGCGATCCTGTGGTTCGGCGCGCCCCTGGCGGCGACATTCCTCCGGATGCCGGACGTCACGCCGGTGCTGCGCGCGCTTGCCTGGGTGTTCCCGCTCAACGGATTGCAGACCGTCGGCCAGTCCTTGCTCAGCCGAGATCTGCACTTTTCCTGGCTCGCCAATCTGGACGTCATCAGTTACGGAGCCGGCTTTGGCATCATCGGGATCGTGACGGCGCTGCTCGGGTGGGGCGTGTGGGCGCTGGTCGCCGCGCAGATCGGCCAATCGTTGGGGCGCACCGTGGTCCTGCTCTGGAAACATCCGCCACGGCTGGGATTCATCTTCGACGGGCCGGCGTTCCGCGACCTGGCGTACTTCGGTGGCGGGTTTACGGTGGCCCGGGTCGCCAATTACATCGCCGTGAACGGCGACAACTTCATCGTCGGGCGTTACCTGGGAGCGGCGCCGCTGGGTTACTACGGACGCGCCTATTCCCTCATGTCGGCGCCGGCCTACGCGTTCGGAACCGTTCTCGACCAGGTCCTCTTCCCCGCCATGGCGAAAGTGCAGGACGACATGAAACGCCTGGCGGCGGCTTACCGTCGTGGCGTCGCCCTGATTGCGTTGCTCGTGCTGCCGGCGAGCGTCGCAATCATCTACCTCGCGCCCGAAGTGATTCGGATCGCGCTCGGTCCCAAATGGGGGCCGGCGGTAGTGCCGTTCCAGGTGCTCGGCATCGGGATGCTGTTCCGGACCAGTTACAAGATGAGCGACTCGATCTCCCGCTCCACGGGAGCGGTATACCGCCGGGCATGGCGGCAGCTCATCTACGGCGGGCTCGTCGTCCTGGGAGCCTGGATCGGCACCCATTGGGGCATCGTGGGAGTCTCCTGGGGGGCCCTGGCCGCCCTGAGCGTGAACTTCTTCTTGATGGCGGAGTTGGGTCAGAAAGTGGCGGGCATCTCCTGGCGCGAGTTCTGGAAAGCCCACGAGCCCGCCGTTCTCCTGTCCATCGTCTCCTTCCCGCTCGTGTGGGGCGCGACGACTGTGCTGCGCGCCAGGGAGGTGCCCGCCCTTATCATTCTCCTGGTGGGAGGGGCCGTGCTCACCGGCAGCTGCGCGCTGCTCATCTGGCGCCTGCCGCGCCTCTTCCTCGGCGCAGACGGCCAATGGATGGTGGAGACCATGCGGGGGTTTGTGCGGAAGTTCTGGAGAAGCGAGGGGCGCCCGAAACTCGGCGGGGCGTACCAACCCACCCCCACCAAAGACGCGTGACGTCCGCACGCCTCGCGATCCTGCGCACCCTGTTCGACCGGCTGCACGCCGCAGACATCCGCTACTGTCACTGGAAGAGCAACGAGCATCTGCTGGCTTCGTTCACGGGCGCTACGGATGTCGACGTGCTGTTCGACCGCCGTGCTATCATTCCCTTGACTCGCGTGCTCGGCGAGATCGGCTTCAAGCGATTCGTCGTGAAGCCGGGCCGAGGGTACCCGGGGATCGAGGACTACGTGGGATACGACGCCGCGACGGGGGCCCTCACGCACCTCCATGTCCACTACCAGCTCGCGCTGGGCGAGAAGTTCCTCAAGGGCCACCGCTTGCCTTGGGAGGAACGCTACCTCGACACCCGCGTTCGGGACCCCGAGTTCGATATCTACATCGCCGACCCGCACCTCGAGCTCGTCGTGCTGCTGATACGAGCGGTCATGAAGCTCCGGACCCGGGACCTCTTCAAGGAATTGCTGGGGAGTCCCTACATCACCGGTGGGATGCAGCGGGAGATGAATTGGCTCAAGGCACGCGTCACCGAACAACGGCTGGTGACGCTCGGCCGCGAGCTCGTGGGGGAAGCCGCCGCGCAGCTCCTCCCCGATCTGGTCGCGGGTGCACGACCGTCGGTGCGCCGTTTGCGCGCGTTTGGCCGGCGCATCACCCCTGCGCTCGATGAGTATCGCCTCTTCGGAACCGCAGCAGCGGCGCGGCAGATGCTGACGCGCGAGCTGGGCATCGTCTGGTGGAAGGTGCGGAACTGGTTGATCGGCGCCCCGACCAAGAGCACTCGCACCATGCCGCAGGGTGGTCTCACGGTAGCGTTTCTCGGAGCTGACGGCGCCGGCAAGTCGACCATCTCGACGCTGATCGCCGAATGGCTGTCGCGCGAAGTCGCCGTGGTGCAGACGTATGGGGGAAGCGGCAAGGGATCCGCGTCGCCGGTCCGGCTGCTCATGCAGCGGGCGGGGGCGGTGCGCCGCGGCATCCGGGGTCCTGCATCAGCTCGTGTCAGCCGCTCGTCCCACAACCCCGGCAGCGCCATCGGCGCTCCACCCTCGGCTGCCCGAGTGATCTGGCTGCTGGCCCTGTTGCGTGAACGCCGTGGCCGCGCGCGCGCGGCGCGACGCGCGAAGGGACTCGGCATGATCGTCATCTCCGACCGCTTCCCTCAGAGCCAGTTCCCCGGAGGCAACGACGGACCGCGGCTCGCGCCCTGGCTCGAGAACGGTCCCTGGCTGGTGCGCGCCGCCGCCCGACGCGAGCGCGGCACGTTCCGGCTGGTCGACCTCTCGCCTCCCGACCTCGTGGTGAAGCTGAACGTCACGCCGGAAATCGCATTGCAGCGCAAACCGGAAACACCCGGCGAACAGGTGCGCCAAGGCATCGAAGTGATCCGCGGATTGCGATTCCCGCCGACCACCCGCGTGGTGGATCTCGACGGCGAGCGACCCCTGGATCAGGTCCTGCTTGAGGCGAAACGCGCGGTCTGGGAGACTATTTGACAGGTTGGACGGCCCTGTTTCAGATGCAAGCTGTGCGTAAGCTTTCCTGGTAGACAGACTTCCGTAGAGCCGTGGCAGTCTATGGTTACGACGATCTCAAACACCGTACTGAACACCCGGCCGTGTGTGTGGCGCGCGCCGGGCCACGAGCGACTCGCCGCTGGTGGCCCCTTCTCGGTTAGCGATCCATCGCGCTCACGCGGGTGACTGGACAAGAGCCCTGACATGTGCGGCATCACCGGTTTCTGGAATCCTGATGGACTCGATGCGGGCGAGGCGCGATTCACCCTCACCGCAATGACCGATGCGCTGCAGCATCGCGGACCGGACGACAGCGGTGCGTGGATCGACCCGGATGCTGGAATCGCGCTCGGGTTTCGGCGGCTATCGATCATCGACCTGTCTCCGACTGGCCACCAGCCGATGGAATCGCACAGCGGGCGATTCATCATCGTGTTCAACGGCGAGATCTACAACTTCCGATCCCTGCGCCAGGAGCTGGAGCAACAGGGAGCCCGGTTCCGCGGACGGTCGGATACCGAAGTCCTGCTGGCCGCCGTTGAAGCCTGGGGCATCGTCGGCGCGCTCGAACGAAGCAACGGAATGTTCGCGTTCGCGCTCTGGGACCGCTCCGAGCGACTACTCCATTTGGCTCGCGACCGCGCAGGCGAAAAACCATTGTACTACGGGTGGGTGGGCCGCTGCCTCATGTTCGCCTCCGAGCTCAAGGCGCTGCAGGCGCACCCCGACTTTCGACCACTGGTCAGTCGCGAAGCGGTCGCATTGTTCCTGCGCCGCGGGTACGTGCCGTCCCCGTACAGCATCTACCAGGGAATCCGAAAGCTGCGACCCGCTACGCGGATCGCCTTCCGTCTGGACCCGGCACACCCGGACACGACGGCCGAACCGACTCCGTATTGGTCGGCCCGGGAGATTGCCGAGCGCGGGATCGAGGATCCATTTCGAGGCACGGCGGAGGAAGCCGTCGAAGCCCTGGATGCCGTGCTCTCGGATGCGGTGCGCATCCGCATGGAGTCGGACGTCCCGCTCGGGGCGTTTCTATCGGGTGGAATCGATTCGTCGACCATCGTGGCATTGATGCGAGCTCACACCCCGCATCGCGTCCGGACGTTCGCGATCGGATTCGACGACGCCGCGAGCAACGAAGCGCCGTTCGCCGCGGCGGTGGCACGCCACCTTGGCACCGATCATACTGACCTGGTTCTCACCCCCGCCGAGGCGCTGGCGGTCATACCCCAAATCCCCCACATCTACGACGAGCCGTTCGCCGATACGTCTCAGATCCCGACGTATCTCGTATCCCGGATGGCTCGGCAGCACGTGACCGTGTGCCTGTCCGGCGACGCCGGTGACGAGCTGTTTGGAGGCTACCGGCGTCACCGCCTCGGGCCGGCGATCTGGAACGCCATTCGCTGGGTACCGCAATCGTGGCGGCGCCGGGCGTCACGGCTTCTCGTGCCGCCCGCCGAGACCGGAGCTGCGAGCATGTTGTTGAATCGGCTGGCCCGCGGCTTGACGGGAAAGCGCAACTTCGTCGAGCGGATGCGCCAAGCTGCTGACATGCTGCCCGCGCCATCGCCGGCGAGCCTGTACCACTACATGATGTCATACTGGAAGCATCCGGAGGTTCTCGTGCCCGGCGCGCGCGAGCCGCTGCTGCCGGCCACGGATACCGCTCAGCACCCAACCCTGCACGGCGTGCCGAGCTCCCTGATGATGTACCTCGATTTCGTGGCCTATCTGCCCGACGACATTCTGGTGAAGCTCGATCGCGCCAGCATGGCCGTCAGCCTCGAAGCGCGCGTCCCGTTGCTCGACCACCGCGTCATCGAGTTCGCCTGGAAGCTGCCCCTGGCCATGAAGCTGAGGGGCAGCGGCGGAAAGTGGATCATGCGCCGGGTGCTCGATAAGTACGTCCCCCGGCACCTCGTAACCCGTCCGAAGCAGGGCTTTCATATGCCGGTCGCGGCCTGGCTGCGTGGCCCACTGCGCGACTGGGCCGAGTCCCTGCTCGATGAAAGGAGACTACGTGAAGTCGGGGGACTCGACCCGGCACCGGTGCGTCGGAAGTGGCATGAACACCTCGCGGGGACCAGTCGCTGGGATTATCACCTTTGGACCGTGCTCATGTTGCAGGCCTGGATGGAGCTCAACTCTACCCGCAGCCTGCGTGTAACTGTTTGAGATAACGTGAGTTCCGCATTCCGGAGAGAACGACCTCCGGCACGGCCGTTGCATTAGCTGCCCCAGGCGGCGGCAGCACCTGCCAGCCAACGCTCATAATATTGACCCCTCTCTTTGAGCCAGGAGATTGATGTTGCTATCCTGCAACAGAATGCGCCACACCTGGAATCAGGGGTGCGCATGAAGCGGAGTCTCACCCAGCAAACAGTCGCCGGGATGGCGTGGATGATTTACGGCAAGGTGGCGTTCGCCATCCTGCAGCTCGTCATCCTCGGGCTCCTGGCGCGGCTGCTCTCCCCAGCGGACTTCGGCATCATCGCCGCCGCGGAAGTCGTCATCGGCTTCTCGGCCATCGTCTCGCAGCTGGGGCTCGGTCCCGCCCTGGTGCAGCGCCCCGCACTGGAGGACCGGCACGTCGCAACCGCATTCACCGCCTCGGTCGTGCTGGGCGTCGTCCTCGGGGCAATCATCTGGTTCGGAGCGAGCGTCGCCGCTCAGTTCCTCCATATGCCCGCAATGGTGCCGGTGCTGCACGTCCTGGCGTGGGTGTTCCCGCTCCAGGGAATGCAGACCGTGGCGTCTTCGCTCATGAGCCGCGAACTGCGCTTCCGCTGGCTCGCGAATCTCGACGTCATCACGTACGCAATCGGCTACGGCCTGATCGGCGTGACCGCGGCGCTGCTGCACTGGGGGGTATGGGCGCTCGTTGCCGCGCAGATGGCGCAGACGCTCCTCAAGACGATCGTGCTGCTGTCGCAGCATCCACCGCGTTTGCGTCACTTCGCCGATCGTTCGGCGTTCGGCGACCTGATGTACTTCGGCGGCGGGTTCACGATGGCGCGGATCGCCAACTACGTCGCCTTGAACGGTGACGACATGACGGTGGGCCGCTTTCTCGGTCCCTCCGCCCTGGGCTATTACGGCCGCGCCTACGCGTTGATGTCCGCCCCCGCTTATGGGTTCGGCACCGTTCTCGATGCCGTGTTGTTCCCCGCCATGGCCAAGGTGCAGGACGACGTGAGGCGGCTCGCGGCCGCGTATCGCCGCGGCGTCGCCTTGATCGCCCTCCTCGTCCTCATGCCGAGCATGGTGATCGTCCTGCTCGCACCGGAGTTGATCGAGGTCGTCCTCGGCCCCAAGTGGATGCCCGTCGTCGCCCCCTTCCGTATTCTCGGGATCGGGATGCTGTTCCGTACGAGTTATAAGATGAGCGACTCGATCACCCGCTCCACCGGCGCCGTCTACCGCCGCGCCTGGCGGCAGTTCGCGTATGCCGGCCTGGTCCTGTTCGGCGCATGGATCGGACAGCATTGGGGCATCGCCGGTGTGGCCTGGGGGACGCTGGCGGCCTTGACGGTCAACTTCGTGCTGATGGCCGAGCTCGGCCTCGACGTGGGACACGTCACGTGGAGCGAGTTCTGGCAGGCGCATCGCCCCGCCCTGCTGCTCACCGCCGCGACGTTTCCCCCGATCTTCGCCGCGACGGCGGCGCTGCGCCACTTCGCGCCGCCACCCGTCGTGACCGTGATCGCGGTCGCCGTGCTCGCGCTGGCCGTCGGACTCGCCCTGATGCTCGCGGCCCCCGGGACCTTTCTCGGTGCCGATGGCCAGTGGATGCTCGAGACGCTGCGCACGTTCATCCGCAGACTCCGGCCGGAACCGGCCGCCAGTCCCGCGGTGGCGATGACCGCCGAATGAGCGCCCGACCGGCAGAGCTCCAACCGCGCGAGGCCCGTCCGGCCACTTCGACCAATCGTCTCGCAGTGCTCGAGGAGCTGTTTCGGCAAATGGACGCAGAGCAGATCCGCTACGCGCACTGGAAGAGCAACGAGCACCTTGGCGCGACGATGACGGGAGCCACCGACGTCGACGTTCTCATCGATCGGCGGGCGGCACAGCGGCTGGCCCACATCCTCACCGCAACGCCGCAGTTCAAGCGGTTTGTCGTGAAGGCAGGCCGTGGCTACCCGGGGATCGAGGACTACGTCGGCTTCGATGCCCCGACCGGCATGCTCACGCATCTCCATCTGCATTACCAGCTCACCCTCGGCGAGAAATTCCTCAAAGGCCATCGGCTCCCGTGGGAAGACGCGGTGCTCGCGACCCGGGTCCGCGATCCGGAGTACGGAGTCTGGGTCACGGATCCCCATCTGGAGCTGGTGATCCTCGTCGCTCGCCACGTCATGAAGCTGCGGTGGCGCGATTCGCTGCTGGTGACGACCGGCCAGCCGTATTTCCGCGGGGGGATGCTGCGCGAGTGGCACTGGCTCGTCTCCCGGGTGCGTCCCGATCGTCTGGTCGAAGTCGCGACGCCGCTCGTCGGCGCATTTGCCGCCGGGCTGCTGACGAAGATGGTCGCCGATCCGCGCGGCCGGGGGCCGACGATCGGCCAACTTCGCACGTTCCGACGGGTGGCCAGCCCGCGGCTCTCCTCCTACCGGATGTACTCCGCCTGGGGGGCGACGCGCCGCATGTGGACCCGGGAGTGGACCTGGATCTGGTGGCGCGTGAAGAACGCGTTCTTTCGGGCGCCGACCAAATCGACCCGGACGCCGCCCCAGGGCGGACTCGCGGTCGCCTTCGTGGGACCGGATGGCTCCGGCAAGTCGACCCTCACGACCGAAGTGGCGAAGTGGCTCTCGCGCGAGATCGCGGTCACCACCATCTACGGCGGCAGCGGCAAGGGCTCGGCATCCACCCGGCGCCGGCTGTTGCAGCGGATGGGCGACCTGACCCGCCCGAAACGAACGGTCACCCAGCCTCCCCCGCCGACCGGCATCCGGCTGCTCGGCAAGCTGCTCTGGGTGTTGTCGCTCGTGCGAGAGCGGCGGCGCTGGGCGTTTCAGGTGCGCAGCGCCCGCAGCCTCGGCCTCGTGGTACTCTCGGACCGTCTCCCGCAAACGCAGTACGCGGGCCTGAACGACGGGCCGCGCTACGCCGAGTGGCTCGACGCCGCGTCCTGGCTGCAGCGCTTCGTCGCGCGCCGCGAGCAGGCCTCGTTTCGCCAAGCCGAGCTCGTGCCGCCGGACGTGGTAGTCCGGTTGAACGTCCCGGTCGAGGTAGCGGCGCGCCGCAAGCCGGACACACCGCCCGATCAGCTGCGGCGCAAGGTGGAGATCGTCTCGCAGCTCACGTTTCCGGCCGTCACGCGCGTGATCGAAATCAACGGCTCGCAGCCGCTGGAGCGCGTCCTGCGCGACGTGAAGGAAGCACTGTGGGCGTGTTTATGAGCCACAAACCCGCCGCACAGGTGATCGAGCTCGTAGGTCCGGCCGGCGCGGGAAAGACGGGGCTCCTGCGGGCCATCGCCCAGCGGGCTCCCACTGTGCGAACGGGGGTGCGGCTCGACCGGGTGCGCACGATGCCGTTGGTCGCCCGGCATGCGATCACCCTGCTGCCGGCGACGCTCGAGCTGTTCTTTGCGGATCCACGGTCTCTCTGGCCCGCGCTGCGCCATCTTGGGCGGCTGGGAGCGTTTCCCGCGGAGCTGGAGCGCGCGCGGGGCTCGCGACACCAGACGATCCTGCTCGACGAGGGCCCCGTGTTCAGTCTGGGCCGGTTGAGCGTCTTTCAGCGTGCCAACGAGGGATCGGGGTGGTTGGGGCGGGAGTGGAACGCCGAAGTGGTGCGCTGGAGCGAGATGCTGACCGGCGTGATCCTGCTCGATGCGGACAACGAGGTCCTGTCACAGCGCATCCGGAACCGGCCCAAACATCACTCGGTCAAGAACGGCAGTGACCGGGAGGTATCCGGGTTTCTCGACCGGTATCGGGCCGCGTATCGCGAGATCGTGACCCGCTTGACCGCAGGGGGACGAGTACAAATCGTTGAGTTCGATACGACGCGACAACCGTTTGACGCGATCGCCACCGACATTGTGACCGCCCTGGACCGGTGGGCCGTCCGATCCGAGGCGGCAACCGCGCAACGAAGGACGTGATGCGACAGAGACCAATGCGACGCGGCGGGAGCGCAGCCGTTGCAACCGGCGCCCAGGCTCCCGGCCAAACCGCGCCCTATCCCATGGCCCAGGTGGCGCGCCCCAGTGCGATTCTGCGCTGGGCGCTGTACGGCTTCGTCTTCTCCCTGCCGTTCGACGCTCCCGGCCGGCTCCCGCTCGAGCTCACGACGATGACCGGTGCGCTCTTCCTGGCGGTGTGCCTGCTCCAACCCGGACTCTGCTTCGGCCGTCGGCCCGGCGTCACGTGGTGGTTCCTTGGCTACCTCTACGTCTATTGGGCGGCCTACGTCGTCGGCGGCGCGCAATTCACCGGCGACGCGGTTCGCTCGTCTCTGTTCTACATCCAGGCGCTGCTGATCTTCATCGCGTGCTTCAATCTGATGCGCGATCCCAAGATCGCGCGTCAGGTGATGATCGTGCTCGCGATCGCGGCCCTCGTGCTCGCCCTGATGACGATCCTCGGCATCGAGACGGCGAAGGACTCGGATTCCCAGCGGGTGACCGTGTTCGGCCAGAACGCGAACCGCGCAGCGCGCGTGCTCCTGGCAGGGGCGCTCGCCTGGGTCGGTCTCGTCGTGGGCCGGCCGCAGAAGGCGCTGCGACCGGCGCTGCTCGCCTGGCCGGCCTTCGCGCTGTGCGTCCTGGGCATGATTATGGGCGGCTCTCGGGGCGGGCTCGTCGCCTTCGCGGCCGGGCTGTGGATGTTTTCGATGACCGGCCCCACCATCGGTGTGCGTATGCGCAACATCGCGGTGACGCTCGTGCTGCTGGGGGGCGCGGGGTTCGCCGCCTACAAGTCGCCGCTGATGCAACAGCGTATCCAGCTGGCGGCTCAGGGGAACCTCGCCAAACGAGAGGTCATCTTCCCCGCGGCACTCGGTGAATTCAAGAGCCGGCCGCTCATCGGCTACGGCCCGGCGAACCAGTATGTGCTGGCGGTTCGGCTGGGGCTCCCACCCAAGCTCCACGAGACGCGGGATACGCACAACCTCTTCCTCGAGGTCCTCACCGCGACCGGCGTATTGGGAACCGTCCCCTTCGTCTGGGCGCTGTGGGTGTGCTGCTGGTCGGCATGGAAAGCCCGACGCGGGATCGAGGGCATTCTCCCCGCCGCGCAGATGATGTCGACGATGGTCGGCAACCTGACCGGCAACTACATCGTGCTGAAGCTGCAGTGGGTGTTGCTCGCCTATGCCATGGCGAGCTGGGTCTGGCTCACCCCCAAACAGCAGGCCGCTGCACCGCCGCAGGGCGCGATGCGTCGTGCCCGCAGGGTCTAGCCCCCGGTGCTCATCACCTTTTCGGGGCTCGATGGCGCGGGCAAGTCGACGCTGATCGAGTTCGTGAGCACCACCCTCGAGGGCGAGCGCCGCATGGTGCGCGTGCTGCACTTGAACGACGATGTCGGGGTTTACGCCTTCGTCCGCGCCGTGCGCGACCGGCTGCGCGGCCGGCGGCCGGTCGATCTCGCCCCGGGCACACCGGACCCCAAGTCGCAGAAGTTGCAGCGCGCGGCTCCGACCGGTTGGCGCGGCGTGGCGAGCCGGGTACGCGCCGCCATCATCTGGAACAAGCCGGTGCGCCGGCTGCTGTACCTGGCCGACCTCGCGATCTTCCAGTGCTACCGGTTCTGGCTGGAAGCGGTCCGCGGCCGTGTGGTGGTCATGGACCGCTACTTCTACGACACGCTCGTCGATGTGACCAACGGCCGGCCGCGGCTCTGGACCCGGGTGTTGGAACGCCTCACTCCCGAGCCAACCGTGCCCGTCTTCCTGGACATCACGGCCGAGGAATCATTCCGGCGCAAGCGCGAATTCACCATCGACTACCTGAAACATCGCGCCGCCGCGTATCACACCGTCTTCGCGCGCGTTCCGGGCGCGGTGCGGCTCGTCAACACCGACCTGGAACGCACCAAAGCCGCCCTGCTCGACGTCCTGCACCAGCGCGGCGGCACCGCATGAACGGCCGCGAGCGCGTCCTGGTGCTCGACGGCCAGACGAACCAGGCGCTCGCCTGCGTGCGCTCGCTGGGACGCGCCGGCTACGACGTCCTCGTCGCATCCACTCGCCGCCGCCCACTCGCCGCGTGGTCCCGCTTCTCGCGCGGCCGCTTCCGCCTCGATGGGGAGACCGTGGCGGCCTTCGGCGCGCTGCGGCGCTGGGCGAAGGACCGCGGGGTGAACGTCGTGCTCCCCCTCACCGAGCGCGCCTGCATCCTCTGCAACCACGAGCGCGAGCTGTGGGAAGCAGCGGGGATCACCGTCGGTAGCGCGCCCAATGAGCTGCTGCGCCTCGCGTTCGACAAGGCGATGACCGTCGAGATCGCTCGCGGATGCGGTGTGGCCGTTCCTGCGACGCGCGCCCCCACATCGCTCGTCGAAGCACACGCCGCCGCGCGCGAGATCGGCTTCCCCTGCGTGGTGAAGTCGCGCTACTCGAATGCCTGGGACGGAATCCGATTCTTTGCCGATCCCGGCACGACCTACGTGCGCGAGCCGGCGGAGCTCGAGGCCGCGATCCAACAGCATCGTCAGGGCGATCATTGGCCGATCATCCAGGGGTTCGTCCCCGGACAGGGGAAAGGGATGTTCGCCCTGTTCGACGGCGGTCACCCCGTGGCGTGGTTCGCGCACGAGCGCCTGCGCGACGTCCGGCCCTCGGGCTCGGGCAGCAGCCTGCGGCGCTCCGCCCCGCTCGACCCCCGCCTGCTCGGCCCCGCGGAGCGATTGCTGTCGGCGATGACCTGGCACGGTCCGGCGATGGTCGAGTTCCGCGACGACGGCGTCCACGATCCCGTGCTCATGGAGGTCAACGGCCGGTTTTGGGGATCGCTCCAGCTCACCATCTCGGCGGGCGCGGACTTCCCGCAGTGGTGGATCGCGATCCTGCGTGGCCGGACGGTCGACCGCCGCGCCGGCTATGCGGCCGGACTCACGGTGCGCTGGGTGTGGGGCGATGTGAAGCGGTTCCTCTACATTCTGGCCGGCGCCCCTCCCGGATACCCGGGTCGCTACCCCACGATCGCCCAGGGCCTGCGCGAGTTACTCGGCCGTCAGCCTCCCGGTACGCGCTCGGAGGCATGGCAACCGGACGACCGGTGGCCCGCTCTGGGAGAGTGGGTCCAGGGCATCGGCGAGCTGCTCCAGGGCCGGCGCGCAGCGCCACGCCGCTCCGCGGCAACCCGCAGCCCGTCCGCACCGGTCACCGAGCCCGCGGCGACCAAGTCCTGACGATGGACACCCCGATCCGCGTTCTCATGATCACGGCCGGTTGGCCGCAGCCGGGCCAGCCGCAGACCACCCATTTCGTCAAGCGCCAGGCGGAGTTTCTCCGGCGCGCCGGCGTGCTGGTGGACGTGTTCCACTTCCGCGGCGCGAAAAACCCGTGGAACTACGCACGTGCATGGCGCGACGTCCGGCCGCGCATCGACCCGAATCGCGTCGACCTGGTGCACGCCCAGTTCGGCCAGAGCGGCATTCTGGCCCTGCCCAAGCGGCTGCCGCTCGTCGTCACGCTGCGCGGCAGCGACATCCTCGGCATCGTCGGATCCGACGGGCGCTACACGCTGGCCGGCCGTGCATCCCAGGCGGTGACACGATTTGCCGTGCGACGCGCCGACGCCGTCGTGGTCGTCTCCGAGCACATGAAGGCCTATTTCCAGACCGACGCCCCGGTCACGGTGCTCCCCTCGGGACTCGATTTCGATCTGTTCCGCACGATGCCGCGAGACGAGGCGCGCGATCGCCTGGGGTGGCCGCGCGACAAGCGGCTCGTCCTGTTCGCCGGGAACCCGGACCAGCCGCGCAAGCGATACGGCCTCGCCCGCGCCGCGGTCGATCTTCTGAATCACACCCTCCCCGCCGAGCTGGTGGTGGCGTGGGGTGTGCGACACAGCGACATCCCGCTGTACATGAACGCCTGCGATGCCTTCGTCTTCACCTCGATGCAGGAAGGGTCGCCGAACGTCGTGAAGGAAGCCCTGGCCTGCGATCTCCCGGTCGTGTCGGTCCCGATCGGCGACACCACGGATCGCTTGCGCGGCATCGAGGGGTGCGAGCTCGTCGCGGATGAGCGGCCGGAAGCGATCGCCGCCGCGCTCGAGCGCGTGCTGCGGCGCGGTGGTCGGGTGGCCGGCCGCGTCGCCGTGGCTCACCTCGCAGAAGAAGCGATCACCGGCCGGCTGATCGACGTCTACCGCAACGCCATGGCGCGCTATGCCGGGCGCGCCGCGCCTTCTCCCGACACCGGGGCCATGGCCCCAGCCGGTACCTCGGAGACGTGAGATCCATGTCCCAGCAGCCGTCGGTCAGCATCGTCGTCCCGTGCCGTAACGAGGAGCGCTACATCGTCGAGTGCCTCGACTCGATCCTCGCCTGCGACTACCCCCACGACCGTCTCGAAGTCCTCGTCGTCGACGGGATGAGTGACGACGGCACTCGCGCCATCCTGACCGAATACGCGACACGGCATCCGGAAGTGCGGGTGCTCGACAATCCCCGGCGTATCACGCCGGTCGCCTTGAACATCGCGATTCGGGCCGCTCGCGGCGACGTCATCGTGCGAATGGACGCCCACGTCGTGTACCCGACGAACTACGTCTCCCGCCTGGTGGCGGCGCTCGATGAGTTCGGCGCCGACAACGCCGGCGCTGTGCTGCGCACCCTTCCGGCGAACCAGACGCCGCTGGGACGGGCGATCGCGATCGGGATGTCCCATCCCTTCGGTGTGGGCACGTCCTACTTCCGTATCGGCACCGCGGAGCCGCGTTGGGTCGACACCATCGCCTTCTTCTGCATCAAGAAGAGCACCTTCGACCGGGTCGGGCTGTTCGATGAAGAGTTGATCCGCCATCAGGATGGGGAGTTCAACGCGCGGCTCATCAAGGCGGGCGGGCGCATCCTCCTGATCCCGGACGTCGTATCGTACTACTACGCGCGCGCGACGCTACACCAGGTCGGGCGCATGTTCTACCAGTACGGCTACTTCAAGCCGCTGGTCGCGAAGAAGCTGGGCCGGTTCATGACGATCCGGCAGCTTATTCCCCCGGGCTTCGTGCTCGGGCTCGTTACGACCGGGATCGCCGCTCTCCTCTGGTCGCCGGCGGTCTACCTTTTCGGGCTCGTCGCCGGTAGCTATGCCGCCGTCGTTCTTGGCTCCGCGGTCCAGACGGCCCTCAAGGAAGGCCCGGCAACCGGCGTGGCGTTCGTCTCCGTCCTGCCCGTGATCCACGTCAGCTATGGACTCGGGTTCTGGCGTCGCGTCATCGAGCTGCTGCTCCCGGCTCGCACGCGGGGTGCCGACCGCGCTGCCGAGCTGCCGCTGTCGCGCTGAGATGGTTTCCATGGCTTCGCGACCCGAAATCGCCAGCCTGATGTATCACGAGGTCACGGACGACGCGGCATCCACGGGGTTCCAGCGCCCCGGTGCGCTCGCGTACAAGCATTCCACCGCTGCCTTCACGGAGCACTTGCGCCGCATCGATGCCGCGGGCACCACCGCTCCCGAACGCGTCGTGGACATCGACTTCACGCGGCCGGGGCGCCACGTGCTCCTCACGTTCGACGACGGGGGGAAGAGCGCCCTGGTCGCGGCAGAGCTGCTCGCGAAGCACGGCTGGACCGGGCACTTCTTCATCGTCACGAGCCTCATCGGCAGCCGCACGTTTCTCGATGCTCAGGGCGTGCGCGCGTTGCGGAGTGGCGGCCACATCGTCGGCAGCCATTCGCACACCCACCCGATGATCTTCCGCTCGCAGGCGCCGGCGAAGATGGCCGAGGAGTGGCGGACGAGCTGCGACATCCTGGGGCAGATTCTGGGCGAGCCGTGTGTCTCCGCGGCGGTACCGGGGGGCGACATCTCCGCAGCAGTGCTGGAGTCGGCGAGCGGCGCCGGCTTGCGCTACCTCTTCACATCAGAGCCATGGCTGGTCCCCCGCCGCGTGGGGGACTGCTGGATCCTCGGCCGCTACAGCGTGAAGATCACGACGTCGCCGGGGCGCATCGAAGCCCTGGTCCGCTTCAAGAGCTGGACGCGCGCCCTGTGGCGCCGCCGATTGAAGGTGCTGGCGACGCAGATCGCGCCGCCCCTCTACCGCTTCTACATCAGGGCCCGCTCGAGCTAGTGGCAGCTGTTGGTACCGCTGTCGGTGAACGTCGACCCCGGCACCCCGATGAACTGCCAGCTGTAACTGCCGGTCGCCAGCGTCACCTTCAGGATGCCGAACGTCTGTCCATTGCGCACTTCACTCGTGGGGAAGATGTTCGTCAGGTCACCCCCGCTCCCCCCACCCGTCCCCGCGATGATCGTGCGGATGCCATGGACCGGATCGGCGCTGCCATCCGGCTTCATCGGTGCGAGACGCTCGTACACGTGGCGGTGGCCGTTGAGCACCAGCTCGGCCCCCGCCGCGTACAGGTCGTCCCACAGCGGCCGCGCGCTCGTGATCACGGCACCGCTCGTGCCGGGCGTCCCGCCGATCGACGAGTACAGCGGGTGATGCCAGTAGGCGAGCGTGCAGAGGGTCGGATGCGCCGCCAGATCCGCCTTCAACCACAGCTCCTGCGGCGAGCCGGGATCGGTGGCGATGTTGCTATTCAGCACGATGATGTGCCACGACCCCAGGTCGAAGCTGTAGTAGCCGAGGCCTGAGGGACCGGCCGCCGAGCCGAAGTAGGCAAAGTAGGGCGAGGCGGTGGACGAGACGTCGTACTCGTGATTCCCCGCCGACGGATGCGTCCGCGCTTTGAACGCGCCCCACGTAGGTTGGTAACAGTTGTTGTACTCGTCGGTCGTCCCGTTGGGATAGGCGTTGTCGCCGAGCGTGAAGACCGGAACGTTCGGGATGGCGTTGATCAACGCGGCGGTCGCCGCGTCGTTGTCGTTGCCACAATCGGCGATGTCGCCCGCCCCGATGAACACCACCGACGCTCCCGGCGGCTCGACCGTCACGGTGGCTGCCTGGGTGAGCGCCACGCCCCCGGCGGTGGCGGAGACCGTCACCGTCCCCGCGCTGGACGCGGTGAGAGAGCCGAGGGTGACCCCGGTCGCGTCGGTCGGGGCCGAGGGCTGCGTCAGCGTCACGCCCGACCCGGAGAAGCCGAGCGTCACGGCCGCGCCGCTCACGGGGTTGCCGAACCCGTCACGAGCGGTCACCTGAATCGTGGAACTGCCGGTCGACACCGTAATCGTGGTGGGGATCGCCGCGATGCTCGACTGCGACGCCGAGATCGGGCCCGCCGTGACCGTGATTGTCGGCTTTGAGTTGATCACGACGCCGCTGGCCGTCGCCGTGATCGTCTTCACTCCTGCCGCGGTCGAGCTGAGGCTTCCCGTGGTGACGCCGCTCGCGTCGGTCAGGGTCGCGGGCTGAGCGATCGTGTTGCTGCCGCTCGCGGCCAGCGTTACCGTGACGCCCGGCAATGCCGTCCCGTTCGCGTCTTTCACGGTCACCGTGATCGTCGAGCTGCCGCCGCCCGCAACGAGCGCTGCGGGGGAGACGCTCACGGTCGACTGCGAGGCGGAGACCACGCCGGCAGCAACGTTGAAGGTCGCCGACACCACGCCCGTCAGCCCACCCGCAGTCGCGGCCAGCGTGTATCCCGTAGCGGCGGTCCCTACGGTAAGGGCCGGGAACGACGCCACGCCGTTGACCGGCGTGATCGGACCGTTCCCGGTGAGGCTCCCCGGGCTGAGATTGAGCGCCAGGGTCACGGGATTCGTCGCACCCGGGATCCGATTCGCGAACCCGTCGCGGACCTCGACCTGCACGGTGGGAGCCATCACAACACCGGCGATGGCGTTCGACGGTTGCACGACGAACGCGAGCCCCGCAGGGGCGCCCGGATTGACGGTGACGGTGTCGACCCGGTCGATACCCGTGCCGCTGATCGTCGCCGACACGAGTTTCGTCTCCGCCATTGTCGAGGTGAGCGTCCCCTTGGCGATGCCGTTCGCGTCGGTCAGCGCCGGCTGGCCCAGCACGTTTGCCGAGCCGGTCGCGGTCAGGACGACCGGCACTCCCGGAATCACGTTTCCCTGATCGTCACGGGCGGTGATGGTGAACGTATCGACGCTCGTTCCCGTGCTCGCCGTGATCGCAGCCGCCGCAGCGACGATCGAGGACTGAGAAACCGAGACCTCTCCCGGCTCGACGGCCACCGTCGCCGTGGCGGTCACTGGAGCGCCGTCGACCGTCGCGGACACGGTCTTGGGGCCGACCAGCGTCGAGCTGAGAGTTCCCGTCGCCACGCCGCTGGCGTTGGTCGGACTGCTCGGCTGCACAATGGTGTTCCCCGCCCCGGTCGCGGCGAGGCTCACGGTGGCACCGCTCACCACGTTGCCGAACGGGTCCCTCGCGATGACGGTGATGGCCGACGTGAACCCGCCGTTGCTCGCCTTGATGCTCGCCGGAGCCGCGCCGATAGTGGTCTGATCGCCCGACGGGGCCGCCGCGACGACCGTCACCGAAGCCTGCTGGAGGATCGCGACCTGGTTGACCGTGGCGCTGATGGTCTTGGCCTCCGCGACGGTCGAGCTCAACGTGCCCGCGGATACCCCCTGACCATTGGTGACAGCGGCGGGTTGGATGAGGGTATTGCCGTTGCCCGTCGCCGCGAGCTGCACTGCCGCCCCGGCAATCGGATTGCCGGCCGCGTCCCGCGCCGTCACGGTGATGGTGGCGGGGCTCGAGCCGCTGCTCGCGGTGAGCAGAGAGGGTGACGCGCTCACCGTCGTCTGACTCGCCGAGACGGGCCCTGCCACGATGTTGAAGGTTGCCGACGTGGCCGCCGTCATGCCGGTCGCGCTCGCGCTCAGCGTGTAACCGGTGCCCGCCTTGTCGATCTGCAGGTCGCCGAATCTCGCGACACCCGCCACGGCGACACTGGCCGCGGTCCCTCCCAACGTGCCGCCGCCCGGATTGGAGGCGATCACGAGGGTGACCATTCCGGTGAAGCCGCTACTGACATTGCCGAATTGGTCCTTCGCCGTCACCTCAACTGTCGGAGTGATCGCGGCCATTGCCGGCGCGGTGCTCGGCTGAACGGTGAAGTACAGTGCGCCGCCGGTCGCGGGATTCACGGTGACCGTGTCGGCTTGCACGAGCGCCAGGTTGCCCGCCTTCGCCGAGAGGATCTTCATTTCCGAAACCGTCGAGCTGAACGACCCCTGGGCGACTCCAGCGGCGCTGGTCGGGCCGGCAGGCTGCGTGAGCGCATTCCCCGCTCCGGTCGCCGTCAGCGACACGGTGACGCCCGGGACCGGGTTCCCGAACGCGTCGCGCACCGTCACGGTGATCGTGGCGGCGCTGGAGCCGGTACTCGATGTGATCGTCGTGGGCGACGTGGTGACGGTCGAGATCGTCGTCGAGGGCGACGCCGGCCCGACCGTGAAGCCGGTCGACGTCGCGGACGTCAGCGTCGCCCGCGTGGCGATGAGGGTATAGCCGGCTCCCGCGCGATCGATACTCAGGTCCGTGAAGACCGCTACGCCATTGACCGCCCGCACCCGCTTGGTCCCGGACAACGTGCCGCTCCCCGGGTTCGAGCCGATGACGACGTCGATGGAGTCGGCAAATGACGTTACGGTATCGCCGAACTGATCGGCCGCGACTACCTGCACGGCCGGGGAGATCGCGTTGCCGGCGACAACCGTCGTCGGCTCACTGCCGAACGTCAGTCTGACCGGCGGCGCCGGCGAGATCGTCACCGGAGCACTCGTTGGGCTCGTGAGGCTTCCCGATGTCGCCTGGAACCTGTACCCGGAGCCGCTCTTGTCGATATGCAGATCCGCAAACGTAGCGACCCCGGCGTTCGCAGCGACCGTCGTCGTACCCACGAGCGTCGCGCCGCCGGGGTTTGCGCCGAGCGAAATGGTCACAGGACCGGTGAAGCCAGTCGCGACATTCCCCCCGACATCCCGGGCGGTCACGGTGATCGGTGGGGTGACCGGAACGCCGGCCACGAGCGCTGTCGGGAGCGCGGTGAATGCGAGCTGGGTCGCCGGCCCGACAGTCACGGTTACCGACGCCATGCCGGCCACGCCGTCGACCATCGCCAAAATCGTGGCGCTACCGAGGGAGACGCCGCTGGCGACGCCGCCGGAACTCACGGTGGCGACGGCGGCATCGGAGCTCGACCAGGTGACGCTGCGGCCGCTCAGGGGATTCCCCTGATTGTCCTTCGGAGTTGCCGTGAGCTGCAGCGTCGTCCCGACGGGAAGCGGAGACGTCAGCGGGGTGACAGCGACGGAAGCGACGACTGTTTTCGGAGGACCCGCGTTGTCCGCTGTGCAGGCGGCAAGCACCGACGCGATCACAATAGCCCGGCGGGGGTAACCGGACCGGAGATACCGCGCTAGAGTGCCCGCCACCTCACCCTCGATCGATGGCTTGTGGTGTGTCCGCAACAGCTACCCGGGGATCCCCCCATGCACAAGCAAGTTTCAGACCTTTAATGACCTCCTTAATGACAGCCCGCCGAGCCTGAATCCCCGCCGCCAGAAACTCCCAGCGGTACGAGTTCGGGTAAAGGGTCAGACGCAACACCCCACGGATACCAGCCCTGTCGGATGATCCTGCGGTGAACAACGGCGCTCCGCACCGGGCCCCGACCAGGGAGTTGCGACCGGCCGCATGCAGGCTAGTGACAGGAGGCGGTGCCGGAATCCGAGTAGGTCCCCTGTCCCTCGGCGTGGAGGAATTCCCAGCGGTACGAGTTGTCGTACAAGGTCAACCGCAACACCCCGCGCGAGAAATCAGCGGCGTCACTCGCTTCCACATTTGCGGGATTGTTGACGTAGTTGGAGTGCGTCTCTCCACCGCCGGTCCCCGCGATGATTTCGCGAATGCCGGCAGGATTGGCGTTGCCGAGCGAGTCCTGCTGCGCGAAGCGCTCGTACAGGTGATCGTGGCCGTTGATGACCAGATCGGCACCCACATTTTCCAGCGCCTGCCACAGACGCCGGACTTTCGTCCCCGCCCCGCCGGACGAGCCAGAGGTGAAGATTGGTTCGTGCCACAGGGCGAGAATGCACTTCTGGCTCGTCGCGGCCAGGTCGCCTTGCAGCCACGTCAATTGACTCGACGCTGTCCCCGCCGGTTCGCTGTTCAGCACGACGACATGCCACGTTCCCAGGTCAAAGCTGTAATAGCCAATGCCGTTCCCCAGTGGATCCGCCGCGGCGCCGAAGTAGGCGAAATAGGGAGCGGCGGTGGCGCTGCTGTCGTACTCGTGATTTCCGAGCACCGGCCGCGTGCGCGCCTTCTGACGTCCCCAGGTCGGGTCGTAACAGTTGGCGAAGTCCGCCGTCCTGCCGTTTGGATACGCGTTGTCGCCGTTCGCGAATACGGTCCCCGGGATGCTGTCCAGCTGGTTCGCCGTCGCGTCGTCCCGGACCGAGTTACAATCGGCGATGTCGCCTGCGCCGACCAACACCGGCATGACGGCGACGGGCGCTGTCTGGGTGATCCCGATTCCTCCGGCCGTCGCCGACACCGTCTTCGCCTCGAACACCGACGAGTTGAACGCCGCGCTGAACACGCCGTTCGCGTCGGTGGTGCCCGTGGCGGACGGAGAGAAGCCGTTCCCCGTCCCGTTGGCGGAAAGGGTCACCGGCGCCCCGTCCACGAGGTTGCCGAACTGGTCCTTCACCGTGACCGTCACCGCGGACGCATGGATGCCGGGAACACACGAGAACGAGCACTGCCCGATCGTATCCGTCGCGACGATCAGGGTCGAGAGTGAGGCACTCACGCCGTCGGCGGCGATCGCGAAGGGAGTGCTTGTGGTCGTGCCGAGGATGCCGGACGTCGCCTGCAGGGTGTAGCCAGTCCCCTTCCTGTCGATACTCAGGTTCGGGAATGTGGCCACCCCGCTCGTCGCGGCGGTGGACTTGGTTCCCGACAGAGTGCCGCCGCTCGGGTTGGTGCCGATCGCGACGGTGACAAGGTTGCTGGCGCTCGTGACCCGGTTACCACCGGCATCCCGGATCTCGACCTTGACCGCGGGTGTAATGGGCGACCCCGCCACCGCATCCGACGGCTGGACCAGGAATCCGAGCTTCGCCGCGGCGCCGACGGTGATGTTGAAAGTGTTGGACGTGGCGCTGCTGAGCCCGGACGCTGTCGCCGAAAGCCGGTAGCCGGTGCCCGCGCTGTCGATGCTCAGATTGCTGAACGTCGCGAGGCCGTTCACTGCCGCGACGGGCGTCGATCCCGACAGGGTACCGCTGTTGGGATCGGTCCCGATCGCCATCGCGACTGCGTTGGTAGCCGTGGTCACGCGGTTCCCGCCGGCGTCGCGAATCTCCACCTGCACGCCCGGGGTGATGTTCGCCCCTCCCGTCGTGTTCGCCGGCTGCACGAGGAAGCCAAGCTTGGCGGCCGGGCCGACGGTGACGTTCAAGGAATTCGATGTCGTCCCGGTGAGGCCGGACGCCGACGCTGTCAGCGTGTAACCCGTTCCTGCGCTGTCAATGCTGAGAGTGTTGAACGTCGCGACACCGCTCACGGCGGCCACGGTCTTCGTCCCCGACAGGTGGCCGTTGCCCGGGTTCGCGCCGAACGCCAGGGTGACGCTGTTGGTGGCGGTCGTCACCACATTGTCGCCGGCATCCCGGATTTCGACCGTCACCGCGGGGCTGATGGTCGTACCGCCGGTGACGTTGCTCGGTTGGACGCCGAAGGCGAGCTTCGTCGCCGTACCGACGACGATGTTAAAAGTGTTCGATGTCGCGCCGCCGAGTGATGTTGCCCCCGCCGTCAACGTGTAGCCGCTCCCGGCATTGTTGATGCTCAGGTTCGCGAACGACGCCACGCCGGACACAGCCGGTTGCGTCAGGGTGCCCGCCAAAGTGCCGGTCGAAGGATTCGTGCCGATGGCGACGGTGACGTTGGTGGTGTTGTCCGTCGTCACCCGGTTTCCGCCAGCATCGCGGACTTCGACCTGCACCGCCGGGGTTATGGCCGCTCCGGGGGGCGTGTTGGACGGTTGTACCAGGAACCCAACCTCAGTCGCCGATCCGACGGCGACGGTGAAGGCACTCGACGTATCCCCGGCCAACCCGCTTGACGATGCATTCAGGGTGTATGCGGCGCCGGCGCTATCCACGCTCAATGAGTTGAATGTCGCGACGCCGCTGGATGCCGCCACGGTGACGCTCGATCCGCTCGACAGATGGGCACCGGCGGTGCCGGTGCCGGGCGTGAGGGCCAGGGTGACGTTCGCCGTGGAGGCGGTCAGGTTGCCGCTGGCGTCGAGAATCCGCACCGTCACGGCGGGGGAGATCGTGGCGCC
>DASSIL010000040.1:0-20237 GCA_035691925.1 Gemmatimonadales bacterium | reverse complement strand
ACGAGGCCCGCCGTGAAACGCAGCAGGACATACCGCCAGCGGGGCAGGGGCAGCGACAGGGCGAGGACGTGACGCCCGCGATGATCGGGCGCCCAGGTCGCGATTGCGACGAGCAGCCCGATCGTCGCCGCCAGGATCGGGTAGAGCACTCCCCAGGCCTGCACGATGGAGAGCAGTTCGCCCGGTTTGAGGGCGCTCGTGGGATCACTCGTGGCCCCCTGGACCGAGAGGATTGGCAGGGCGAAGCCGGCGATCGTTCCCAGCACCACCACGATGCGGGACCACTTCCACTGCCCGTACAACACGACGCGAAACATCAGCGCACCTCCTGTTCGCGCGGCGCACGAAAGGTGCGCAGCAGCTCCACGAAGCCGTCTTCCAGATCGAGATCGACGATCGATTGGAGCGACGCGCCGCGACCGTCGAACCACGCCCGCATGGGGGACTCCCACCCCCGCACGAGCCACGTCTCTGTCGTCGCGCCGTTGCGATCACGGGCGAGGACCGCGAAGGGAGCGGACGCAGCGTCCGCCGGCGCGTCCGACACCAGCAGCCGCTTGATGCCGTTTTTGAACTGCTGCATCGGCATTTCAGAAACGAGCCGCCCGTTGTCCATGACCCCGATCCAGTCGCACATCCGCTCCAGCTCGTGCACCAGGTGGCTCGAGATGAACACGCTGGCGCTATGCTGCGACACGTAGTCGATCAGCGCCGACAGCATGTCGCGGCGTACCACCGGGTCGAGACCGTCGGTTGGCTCGTCGAGCACCAGAAGGTCGGGGCGCTGCGCCAGGGCCAGCAGCATCATCACCTTCCCCTGCTGCCCCTTGGAGAGCTTCCCGAAGGGATGGTGCGGGTCGAGATCGAACGCCTGCAGCAGCCGTCCGGCCCAGTCGCCATCCCACGTCGGATAGAAGGCTTCTCGAAAGCGTATCGTTTCGCGCACTGTCAGCGTCGGATCGAGGTGCGGCTGCTCGGGAACGAATCCGACGCGCGCGAGCACTGAAGGTGCACGCAGCGGCATCGGCTCACCCAGCACCTGGATCATTCCTGCGCGGGCGCGCAGCAACCCGAGGATGAGGCGGATGGTGGTGGTCTTCCCTGAGCCGTTGGGTCCGAGGAACCCGTAGATCGATCCTCGAGGAACGGTCAGGTCCAGGTTGCGAATCTCGAAGCTCTTTCCGGCACGGTAGTGCAGCCCGCGAATCTCGACGGCGTTCGTCATGGCGATTTCGCTCCGATCTCATCGGCGATGGCGGCGTGCAGCTCGTCGATCGACACGCCCAGCCGCCCCGCCTCGGCGACCATGCGCCGCACCAGCGTCGCAGCCTGGTGGGCGCGCTCCCCGGCGCGACGCTCGGCCCGCACCTCACGCACGAACGTCCCCGCCCCCTGGCGCAGCTCGACGAATCCCTCCGTCTCGAGGTCGCGGTAGGCCTGGACGACGGTGGCGGGGTTCACGCGCAGGCGGGCAGCGAGCTGGCGTACCGAGGGCAGTGCGTCGCCCGGACGCAGCGTGCCGGCGGCAACGGCGACGCGGACGCGCGAGGCGATCTGGGCATACAGTGGTGTCGGGCTGCGTGGGTCGATCTGGTCGAACACGATGACGACTGTATTATTGTTCCGATACAGTACTACACACCCCGGATCGGCGCAAGGGTCCTGGTAGCTTCAGGGCGATGCGCGTCCTCATTTCGGGCTCGAGCGGACTGATCGGCAGCGCGTTGAGCCGGACCCTCGTAGACGGGAGACATACCGTCGTGCGGCTGGTGCGCGGCCCGCTCTCCGGGGACGCCACGACCGTGTCCTGGGACCCCGAACGACAGACGATCGATCGTGCGGGACTCGAGGGATTCGACGCCGTGGTTCATCTCGCCGGCGAGCCTCTCCTGGGCCGGTGGACCGCTGACAAGAAGCGGCGCATCGCCGACAGCAGGGTTCGGGGGACGAGGCTCATCACCGAGACGCTGGCATCACTGACACGGCGACCCGCCGTTCTCGTGTGCGCATCGGCAGCAGGTTATTACGGAAACCGCGGCGACGAGATCCTGACCGAGGAGAGCACGCCGGGAAGCGGCTTCCTCGCCGACGTAGTCCGGGCGTGGGAGTCGGCCGCCGACCCGGCGCGACAGGCGGGTATCCGGGTGGTCCACCTTCGCACGGGGCTCGTCCTGGCACGGGGGGGTGGCCTCCTCAAAATCCTGCTGTTGCCGTTTCAACTCGGCCTGGGTGGTCCGATCGGGAGCGGGCGGAGCTACTGGAGCTGGATCGCCTTGGTGGATCTGATCGCGGCCTATCGTTTCGCGATCGCACGGGAGAGCGTCAGTGGCGCCATCAACGCTGCGGCTCCCAATCCCGTCACGAATCGAGAGTTCGCGCGAACGCTCGGCGCGGTGCTCGGGCGGCCGGCGGTGCTGCCGGTGCCCCCGGGTGCCCTGCGTCTCGTGTTCGGCCGGGAAGCTGCCGACGATGCCATGCTCTCGGGCTCACGCCTCCAACCGGCCAGGCTGCAGGCGGCGGGGTTTCGTTTTCAGTATCCGGAACTCGAACCGGCGTTGCGGCACGAGTTGGGGCGCTAGCTATACAGGAATCCAGTCAGTCCCCGGGGCGCCGCCCCGGGGTCAGCCGAACCAGGCGAAGTTGTTGTTCTGCTGATAGCTGATAGCTGGCGGCTGATAGCGCCTCGAACAAGGAGTTCCAAGTGGACCAGCGCATCAACATCTCGAGTGGCACACCGTGGGAGCCGATCGTCGGTTACTCGAGGGCGGTCCGCGTTGGAAACGTGGTGCACGTTTCCGGCACGACAGCCACGGATGAATCCGGGAAGCTCGTCGGGATCGGCGACCCTTACCTGCAGGCGATGCAGACACTGCGCAACATCGCGCGCGCGCTGGTACGCACGGGGGCGACGTTGCAGCACGTCGTGCGTACGCGTATGTACGTCACCAACATCAAGGAATGGGAGCAGGTCGCCAGGGCGCACCAGGAAATCTTCGGCGCGATTCGACCCGCGACTACGATGGTGCAGGTGAGTGCGTTCGTCGATCCGGCGATGTTGGTGGAGATCGAGGCGGAGGCGATCGTTCAGTAAGGATGCCGCCCCTCACTCGCTGGTACATCAAGCTCGCGCTCGCGTATTTCCTGGCGGCCCTCGCGGCCGGCGTGTGGCAGGCGGCCGGTGGTCCCCTCTGGCTGACGCCCGTGTACATCCACCTCTTCGTGGTCGGATGGATCACGGGCATGATCTTCGGGGTGGCGTACTGGATGTTCCCGAAGTTCTCGAAAGACAGTCATCGCGGCTCCGACTGGATCGCGGTGGCGACCTTCGGATTGCTGCACGTCGGCCTCTGGCTGCGAGTGGTGGGGGAGGCGTCGAGCGCCGGGAGGCTCCTCGTCGTCGCCGCGGTGTGCCAGTGGCTCGCGGGGACGGGGTTCATCGCTACGACGTGGCCACGGGTGAAGGAGCGGTGAGGGGCCCGTGCCGCGGGTGAGCGTGTGGTTGATCCGCGCTGCGCTGCTCTACCTGGGCGCCGGTTTCACGCTCGGGGCGCTGTTGCTGGTCAACAAGGGCACCGGGCTCGCCCCCGCCGTGTGGCACTGGTTGCCGGTGCACTTCGAGCTGTTGCTGGTGGGGTGGTTCGTGCAGCTCGTCATGGGGGTGGCGTATTGGATCTTCCCGCGATTCGGAATGACGCGGGCGGCGCGAGGACGGGAAGGGCTGGCGTGGGCGGCCTTCGGATTTCTGAATGCCGGTGTGTGGCTGGTCTGTCTGGGCGCGCTCGACATGGGCTCCATGATTATGCTCATGGGGCGGCTCTCCGAGACGCTGGCAGCGGGGCTGATGGCCGCAAATATCTGGGCGCGGACGCGAGCATCAGGAATTGCGGCGATGTGACGGCGGGAACCCTGGCGGGCTCGGCGCGGTTCTAGCAGCGGATTCCGTGGTGTCGAACCAGCATGAGGAAGTCATCATGAACACCGAGACCAAGGCGCAAGGCGCAACGCCAGTGGGCAATGCGACCGTTGCCTGTCAGTTCTGCTCGACGCTCAATCGTGTGTCGTTGGATCGCGTGGCCCAGGGGCCGAAGTGCGGCTCGTGCGGGCGGCCGATCCTGCTCGACCGGCCGTTGCACGTGACCGACGAAACATTCCAGCGGGTCATCCAGGGCACGGAGATCCCCGTGCTGGTCGATTTCTATGCCGACTGGTGCGGCCCGTGCAAGATGATGGCACCCATTCTCGATGATGTTGCCCACGAGCGGATGGGACAGCTGCTCGTGTTGAAGCTCGACACCGATCGCAACCCCGTCACCGCGCAGACCTTCGGGGTGCGGAATATTCCAACCATGATTCTGTTCCGCGGTGGCAAGGAGGCCGCCCGGCAGGCTGGCGCGGTCCCGCGCGCCGAACTCGACGGGTTGCTCTCGCCAGCCGCACTGTAACTTCTCCCGGGCGTGCGCCGTATCTTGGACGCATGACCAGTCACTATCCCGCTCCGTACGATCCTTCGGAGGAAGAGGAGCCCGCAGCACCGCAGGCGTCCGCGCGCTCGCGTGGCGTCGCGCTGGTGCTCGCTTCCTTCGGCGGCCTCTTTGGGTTGCATCGGTTCTATACCGGCAGAACCGAGAGCGGCATCTGGATGGCGGTCACGCTGGGCGGGCTCACGTTTTGGTGGCTGTACGACATGGTGCTGTTGATTGCCGGTGAGTTCCGGGACAGCGAGGGGCTGCCGCTGCGCGAATGGGGCGTGACCGATGCGGTGGGTCGCGCCGGTCCCGACTCGCGGCAGCTTGCTCAGCTCACGGAGCAGCTGGACCAGATGCAGCAGCAGCTCGGGGAGCTCGCCGAGCGCATGGACTTCACCGAGAGACTCCTCACCCAGCAGCGCGAGCGCGACCGGCTACCGCGCGGATCGTAGCCTCGCCACCGCCCTTCGGGCCGCGGCGACGCGCGGTTGCAGCGCGGGGTCGGCGTCCTGCCAGAGGGCGATGAAGTTCTGGTAGTTGTGGATCGCCGTCGCGGTATCGCCGCGCTGCTCGGCGACCTCCCCCCGCAGCTCCTCGGCCTCCGCGCGCCAGATGATCCCGATCGAACCTACGGTTTCGTACAATCGGCGTGTCGGGGCGTCCAGGTCGCCGGCGGCGCGGTCGAGTCGCGCGCTGACGAGCGCGAAGTACGGATTGGGGAAGAACTCCTCGATGTCGCGCAACTCGATCCACGTCACGTTGCCGTTGACGAGACCCGCACGTGCCGCCACGCTGTCGCCGGCGGCGAGGGCGAGCAGGCCGTCAAATCCATCCAGGAGCGCCGCGCGAAACTGCGCGTACTGAGATCCGGCGAGCACGACGGGCAGGGCGGCACGGGCCGAGTCGCGCGGCCCAACGGCGGCGAGCCGCCAGGCGAGGATCGACTTCGCCCAGAGCGGCAGCGTGGCGGCCGCACTCCCGAGTCGCCGGGCGGCATCGGCGGCCTCCTGCGGCTGCGCGCCGGTGACGAGATGATGCAGGACCGTCGCAGCGAGCACGCGTTGCCCGTCGGGGTCGATCAGCGCGGCCGAGCGGAGTTTCTCCCAGGCCGCAGCATACCGTCCCTGGGCCAGCCGGTAGACGTGCTGCCGCAGCAGCGCGGTGACGCGATCGTTGGGCGGCTGGTCGGGAGCCACCGAGCGCGTGGCGAACGAGTCGGCCACGGCAACCGCGCGCGCCGGAATGGTGTCGAGCGCCCACAGGGCGTAGCGTCCGATCATGCTCGCGATCGTCGGATCGAGGATCGCGAGCGTCGCAGGATCTTCCCCCCGGTAGGCGGCGCGCATGACCGCGCCGAGTGCCCTGGTCGCCTCCCAGTCCGGCGCCGCAGCCACGAGCGGCCGAAACGCCTGCCAGGCGCTCGCCGTGTCGCCCATCATGCAGAGCAGTTGGACGACGTGCAGGTAGGCTTCGGGAACGCCGGGGTCGAGGGCGATCGCCCGCCGCAGGCTCGTGAGCGCTTGCTCGGGCGGCACACCGATCTGCAGGCCGAGGTGATAGTAGGCATCGCCTCGCTCCAGGGCCGCGTCGGCGTCGTCGGGGTAGTCCCGGACCAGCTCGTCGGCGAGCCGCAGGGCGTCGACTCGTTTGATCGTGGAGACGAACTCCAGCAAGCGCCGCTGGCGCGGTGGGGCGCGATCGAGATGCCGCAGCGCGGTCTGGATCACCTGATCGATGGTGAATGCGGAGGCGGGCCGGGTGGCGACCGGAAAGAGCGGTGCCGCGTTGCCCCAGCTGATGGCGCGATACAGGCCATAGTACGCCAGGGCGAACGTCGAATCGCGGGCGATCGCCGCGGTCAGGCTGTCGGCCGCCTCCTGCCAGCGGGCGCGTCGCGCCAGCTGCTCGCCGACGAGGTAGGCCTCGAGTGCCGCCGGAGACGTGGTGGTGTACTCGGCGAGGGGTCGACGGGCGACTCCGGGGAAGCGCACCAGGCGCTGGCGGGCGAGCCCGCCGGCGATGCTGTCGGCCACCGGTCCAGGGAGCGCGAGGGTGCCGCGGGCCCGCACCGACGCGAGCGCGACACCGCGAGTCGACTCGTACAGTTCCGCCTGGACGCGCAGCTCGGGTCCGAGCGTCACGACGCTGCCCAGGACGAAGCGTGCAGCTCCGGCGTCCCGGGCGAGGCGGGCGGCACGCGCAACGTCGAGCGCTTCCGTCCCGGTTCCGACCTGGCGCAACAACGTGCGCGGCTGGATGACGCGCCAACCGGCGAAGCCGTCGAGTGCGACGCTCATCAGGTCCAGCATGCCTTCGCGCAGGTACTGCGCTTCCGGGGGGCCGCTCACCCGGAACGGCAGGATCGCGATGGCGTCGGAGTCGATTGGGAATCGTGCGGCCTCGGTCGGACGGCACGGTGGCGGCGAGCCGTCGGGGCACTGGGCACGGAGCTGGCAGGCCGGCAGGGCCGAGAGGGCGAAAAGGACGATGGCGATTCGGCTGTTCGTCTGCATCATTGACGGTGCAACCTACGACCTGAAGGTGCCTTTACGCCAACTTCCTTTCATCTTTACTCGTCGCTTATAGCTTCTTCACGCCCCCACTCACGAGGACAGCGATGAAGTTCGGGGTCCCGAAAGAGACCGTTGCCGGAGAGCGCCGCGTCGCGCTCGTGCCGGACACGGTCGCCAAACTGGTGAAGGACGGCCACACGGTGGTGGTGGAACCGGGGGCCGGGAGTTCCGCGGGCTTCACCGACGACGCGTACCGCGCGGCCGGTGCCACATCCGGCGATGCGTGGTCCGCCGACATCGTGTGCAAGGTGCAACAGCCCAGCGGCGCGGAAGTCGGGAAGTTGCGGGAGGGCGGGGCGCTGATCGGCCAGCTCCAGGCGGCGACGAGCGCGGAGCTGCTGCGGCAGTTGGCCCAACGGCGCGTCACCGCCTTCAGTCTCGAGCTGTTGCCGCGCATCACCCGTGCACAATCGATGGACATCCTGTCGTCGCAGGCCACGGCCGCCGGATACAAGGCCGTCCTCCTCGCCGCCGAAACCACTCCCAAGTTCTTCCCGATGCTCGTGACCGCCGCCGGGACGCTGTCGCCGGCGCGGGTGCTGGTGCTGGGAGCCGGCGTGGCAGGACTGCAGGCGATCGCGACCGCGCGCCGTCTCGGCGCCATCGTGTCGGCGTTCGACGTCCGCGCCGCGGTGAAGGAGCAGGTGGAAAGTCTCGGCGCCAAGTTCCTGATGATGGAAGAGAAGGTGGAAGGAGAAGGGGCGGGGGGATACGCCAAGGAGCTCTCGGCGGACCAACACCAACGCGAGCTGGACTTCCTGGCCAAGAGCGTCAGGGACGCCGACGTCGTGATCACGACAGCGGCGATTCCCGGAAAGCGTGCGCCGGTGCTCGTGACACGCGCCGCCGTCGAAGGTATGCGTCCCGGCTCCGTGATCGTGGATATCGCGGCCGAGACGGGCGGCAACTGCGAGCTCACGCAGGCCGGGACGTCGGTGATGCATCAGGGCGTGTCCATTCTCGGCCCGGTCAACCTGCCCGCCACCCTGCCGCTGCACGCCAGTCAGATGTACTCCCGCAACGTCGCGACGTTCGTCGGCAGCATCCTCAAAGACGGCGCGCTGCGGCTCGACTTCGCGGACGAGATCACCAAGGCGACGTGCGTCACCCACGACGGAAAGGTGCTCCGCTCATGAACGACTACTGGTCGATGTTGTTCGTGTTCGTGCTCGCCACGTTCATCGGGCTGGGTGTGATCCGGCGGGTGTCGCGGCTGCTGTACACACCGCTCATGTCGTTGACGAATGCCATCTCGGCGATCGCCGTGATCGGATCGCTCACCGTCACCGGCGCCGACTACCCGAAAGTGATCCGCATCCTGGGAGCCGTCGCGTTGTTCGCCTCGATGACGAACATCGTCAGCGGCTTCCTGATCACCGACCGCATGCTCAAGATGTTCAAGAAACAATGATGGCCGACCTGATGCAGTTCGCGGCGATCGCCGCGACGGCCCTGTTCATCTTCTCGCTGCACTGGATGAACGACCCCAAGACGGCGCGCCGCGGCGTGATCGCGGGCGTCGTGGGCATGACGGTCGCGGTGGGGGCCACGTGGGTCCAGCCGCAGATCGTCCACCATGGCTGGATTCTGCTCGCCATCGGCGCGGGATTCCTGCTCGGCGTGCCGCTCTCCCTCGTGCCCCTGACGGCGGTGCCGCAGCGGACCGCGCTGTCGCACTCCTTCGGAGGACTGGCGGCCGGGCTCGTCGGCGTGGCGGAATACCATCTCTGGCTGATCGAAAGCCCCGACCAGATCACGACGTTCCGCATGGGCGCGCTCGTGGTCGAGGTCATTCTGGGATTCCTCACCTTCACCGGCAGCCTCATGGCGACCGGGAAGCTCCAGGAGGTGCGTTGGATCCCGCAACGCCCGGTCACCTATCCCGGCCAGAACGTCGTCAATCTCGGCGTGCTGGCGGGGGCGATCGTCCTGGGTGTCCTTGTGGTCATGCAGCCGACGGCGAGCTGGGCGGCCAACGCGCTTCTCGGCGTCGTGGGGCTGGCCCTGCTCTTCGGGGTGCTGCTCATCGTGCCGATCGGCGGCGCGGACATGCCGACGGTGATCTCGATCCTGAACTCCTATGCCGGGCTCTCCGCGGTGGCGATGGGATTCGTCCTCAACAGCAAGCTGCTGGTGACGGCGGGTGCGCTCGACGGTTCGAGCGGGCTCATCCTCTCGATCATCATGTGCCGCGCGATGAACCGCTCGTTCACGAACGTACTGTTCGGCGCCTTCGGCACCGTGCAGAAGGCGAAGGCGGGCGGCGAGCAGAAGGTGTGGAAGCAGGAGACGCCCGAGGGAGCCGCGCAGCTGCTCGAGCAGGCGAATCTCGTGGTCATCATCCCGGGATACGGGATGGCGGTGGCCCAGGCGCAGCACAAGGTGCAGGAGCTCTACGATCAACTCACCAAGCGCGGGGTCAGCGTCAAGTTCGCCATCCACCCGGTCGCCGGGCGCATGCCGGGGCACATGAACGTACTCCTCGCCGAGGCGAACATCCCGTATTCGGCGTTAGTCGAGATGGAGGAGATCAATCCGGAGATGCCGCAGTGCGACGTCGCACTGGTCATCGGCGCAAACGACGTCGTGAATCCGGCGGCGCGCTACGCCAAGGACTCCCCGATCTTCGGCATGCCGATCATCGACGCCGACAAGGCGAAAACCGTGCTCGCGATCAAGCGCAGCAAGAACCCGGGCTTTGCCGGAATCGACAACGAGCTCTACGTCGGGGACAACACCTGGATGCTGTTCGGTGACGCCAAGACGGTCATCGGCGATCTGGTGAAGCAGTTCGTGGGGGGCGGCATCCACTAACCCTGCGGTTGCTCGCGTGAACGAACGGGGTCCCGTAGCTTGGGCCCCGTTCGCTATTTCCCTGGAGGCCTCGTGCTGCGCTACGCCCCGTTCGCCTGCATTGCCCTGTGTCTCGGTCCCGCCCCCGCCCCCCGGCGGCCGACGCCGCCCGACGAAACGCTGCTGCTGCGCTCGCCGACGGTGAGCGCCACCAACGTGGCGTTCGCCTATGCCAACGACCTGTGGGTGGCTCCACGCGCCGGTGGTGAAGCGCGCCGCCTCACCGTGCACCCGGGCCGCGAAACCAACCCCTATTTCTCACCCGATGGCAAGTGGATCGCCTTCACTGGGGAGTACGACGGCAACGCCGACGTGTACGTGGTGTCGGTGGATGGCGGGGACCCGCGCCGGCTGACGTTCCATCCGGGTGCGGACGTCGTGGAGGGCTGGACGCCGGACGGGCGCGCCGTGCTGTTCGCGTCGACGCGGGCTTCGCATGCGTTCTACGACCGGCTGTTCACGGTGCCGGTGGAGGGGGGATTCGAGGAGCCGCTCCCGATGCCGATGGCGGAGCGCGGGGCCTATTCGGCGGACGCCGGCCGGATCGCCTACAATCCGATTCGCAACCTCTGGACCGAGGACACCTGGCGCCACTACCGCGGCGGGCAGGAGCCGTTCCTGTGGATCTTCGATTTCAAGACCCAGGACATCGAAGTCGTTCCCCACGACAACACGAACGACACCTGGCCGATGTGGATCGGCGACGTCGTCTACTTCGTGTCCGACCGGGACGGCACGATGAACCTCTACGGCTACGACACCAAATCGAAGCAGGTGCGCCAGCTCACCCATCACACCGACTTCGACATCAAGGACGCGTCGGCAGGCGCTGGGGTCATCGTCTACGAGCAGGCGGGACGCCTGCACCTGTTCGATCCGGCGTCGGGGGCGACGACGCCGCTCTCGATCCATATCGATCCCGATCTTCCCGACACCCGGCCGCACTACACCAGCGCGGTGCCGTTCATCCAGCACGTCGGGATCTCTCCGACCGGGATGCGGGCGCTGTTCGAGGCCCGCGGCGACATCTTCACCGTCCCGGCGAAGAAGGGGGATATCCGGGACCTGACCCGCACCCCGGCGATCGCCGAACGCGACCCGGCCTGGTCGCCGGACGGGAAGACGATTGCCTACTTCTCGGATGCGGGGGGCGAATACCGCTTGATGCTGCGTGATCAGAGCGGTGCGGGGGACGAGACGGCGATCCCCCTCGACGGCCCGAGCTTTTATTACACGCCGACCTGGTCGCCCGATGGCAAGCGCATCGCCTACACCGACAAGCGTCTCAAGCTCTGGATCGTCGACCTGGCGACGAAGCGGCCGGTCGTGGTCGACTCGGACACCTATGAGCACCCCGAGCGCACGCTGTCGACGCCGGTATGGTCGCCCGACAGCAAGTGGCTGGCGTACGCCAAGCGCCAACCCAATCAGCTGCGCGCGATCATGCTGTACGACGTCGCGGCCGGCGCCCGGCATCAGGTGACCGACGGGCGCAGCGACGCGATCGCCCCCGCATTCAGCCTCGACGGCAAGTACCTCTACTTCGCCGCCAGCACCAACTTTGCTCTCAACGTCGGCTGGATCGACCTGTCGTCATCCGAACGGCCGGTGCGGCGCAGCCTGTACGTGGCCGTGCTCGATCGGACGGCGCCCTCGCCCCTGGCCCCCGAGAGCGATGAAGAACCCGCCCCGGGCTCCACGCCGCCGGCCAAGGATACGACGAAAAAGGCCGATTCCACTCCGGTCACAAAGATCGACCTCGCCGGGATCGATCAACGGATCCTCGCCTTGTCCGTCCCCGAGCGTGATTACTCGGGTCTCGCGGCCGGCGCCGACGGCCGGCTCTTCTATCTGGAGAGTGTGCCGAACCAGCCGGGATTCGTGCTGCACCGCTACGATCCGAAAGAGCGCAAGGCCGAAGATTTCCTGATGGGCGTCACCAGCTACGCGGTCAGTCGCGACGGGAAGAAGCTGCTCTACGGGGCGCCTGGAGACAGCTATGGGATCGTCGCCACCGACGGGAAGGCGAGCGTCGGCGACGGCAAGCTCGACCTCTCGACGATGCAGATCTACGTCGATCCGCGCGCCGAGTGGCAGCAGATGTTCGAGGAGTTCTGGCGCGTCGAGCGCGACTTCTTCTACGACCCCGGGATGCACGGCGCCGATTGGCCCGCCATCCGGCAGCGCTACCGTCCGTGGCTCGCATACGTCGGTCATCGCGACGATCTCAACTACCTGATCGCCCAGATGATGGGAGAGATGGTCGTCGGTCACTCCTTCGTCGGCGGCGGCGACATGCCGCGCATCGACACCGTCGCCGTCGGGCTGCTCGGCGCCGACTACCAGGTCGAGAACGGGCTCTACCGGTTCCGTCGCGTGTACAGCGGTCTCAACTGGAATCCCGGCATGCGGGCGCCGCTCACCGAGCCGGGCGTCGACGTGAGCGCCGGAGACTACCTGCTCGCCGTCAACGGCCGCCCGCTCCGCGCCCCGACCAACGTCTACGCGCTGTTCGCCAACACGGTCGGGCGGCAGACGACCCTCACGGTGAACTCGAAGCCGACGCCCCAAGGCGCCCGCACCGTCATCGTGGTGCCGGTCGCGAACGAAACGGGACTGCGGCATCGCGCCTGGGTCGAGGGCAACGTGCACCTCGTCGACTCGCTTTCGGGTGGGCGCGTCGCCTACGTGCACATGCCGAATACCGCGGGCAACGGCTTCACCGAATTCAATCGGTACTACTTCTCCCAGCTCGATCGCTCAGCGACCGTGCTCGACGAGCGCTTCAACACCGGCGGGGACATCGCCGACTACGTCGAGGACATGCTGAACCGCCCGGTCCTCGCCTATATGGCGACCCGGAACGGCCGTGTCTTCTCGTCGCCCGCCGGGTCGATTTACGGGCCGAAGGTGATGATCACGAACGAGTACGCCGGGTCGGGGGGGGATGCGATGCCGCTGTATTTCCGGCGGCGCGGACTCGGGAAGCTCGTCGGCAAGCGCACCTGGGGCGGCTTGGTCGGGATCTACGACTACCCAACCTTGATGGACGGCGGGTTCGTCACGGCGCCGCGCATCGCCCTTTTCAGTCCGACCGGCGAGTGGGACGCCGAGAATGTCGGAGTGCCGCCGGACATCGAAGTGGAAATGACGCCCAAGCTCGTGATCCAGGGGCATGATCCCCAGCTGGAGCGCGCCGTGGCGGTGGTGCTCGACGAGCTGGCCAAGAATCCGCCGCCGTCGCACGCCGTGCCGCACCCGGCGTATCCGACCAGGGCGAGGTCGCCCTAAAGAGGCGCTATCAGCTATCAGTCATCAGCTACCAGCTAGAACAACCTCGGCGGTGCCTCAAGCCGATAGCTGATAGCCGATAGCCGATAGCTACTTGTTCCAGCTGTTATTCGCCCTGTCGATATCCGGGAGCACCGCAGTCGGATCGAGCACGACGCCGACCACTGGTTTCGCCGTCGCGAACCGCGCCGTGAACCGGTCGCCCAGATTCCACATCTCGATCGGCAGCGTGCGCGTTTCGCTCGACCCGTCGGCGTAGCGCAGCGCGAGTGTCACGGGCAGTACCATCTGTCCCCGGTTGGAGAGGAAGATGTAAGCCGAATCACTCCCCACCGCGCGGACGGAATCGATCGCCTGGTCGAGCCGGGCCGTCGTGTAGATCCACTCGCGCCAGAACCAGTCGAGATCGCGGCCGCTCACGTTCGCCATGGTGCGAAAGAAATCCGCCGGCTGGGGATGCTTGAAACGCCAGCGCCGCACGTACTCCCGCATCGCCTGCTCGAACGTCTCGCGGCCCAGCACCTGGTCGCGCAACACGGTGAGCATCAGCGCCGGTTTCTGGTAGGCGCCCCAGGCGAGGTCGCGCTGCTCGACCGGTTTCGTGATCAGCGGCTGCTCCGCACCGGGTTTCGCCGAAATCTGAAAATCGGTCAGCAGCTCGCGCCGCACCGTGTCGCCGTACGCGGTGCCCTTGAAGTACCCCTCCGCCGCTCCGTAATCGATGAAGGTGTTGAATCCTTCGTCCATCCAGGGATAGCGCCGCTCGTCGGAGCCCACGGTCATCGGGAACCACTGGTGGCCGAACTCGTGCATCAGCACCCAGAATTGATCTTCCCGCTTCTCGATCGATGGGACGAAGGTGAGCATCGGGTACTCCATCCCTTCGATCAGTCCCTCCACCGTCGTGGCGTGGGGCCAGGGATACATCCCCCACGTCTCCGAGAAGTGCCGAATCGTGAACCGCGCCATGCGGTTCGCTTCCTCCCACGGTGCCGCCTGCGGCCGGTAGAACGTGTTGATCTGGATGCCGTTCCAGCTGCTCGCGTCCCAGCGGAAATCGGGGGATGCGGCCCACGCAAAGTCGCGCACGTTGGTCGCGGTGAAGTGCCAAACCTTGGCGGACGAGGTGGGCGGGGTGCGCGACGTGGTCGCCGCCGCGAGCGCCTCGGCCTTCGTGACGATGGCTACCGCGGTGTCGGAGGCGCGGGCCTGCAACAAGCGAGCGCGTTGCTGGGGGGTGTACACGACCAGCGGATTCTGGACGGTCCCTGTCGCCGCAACGAGATAGCCCGCCGGCAGCGTGAGCGTGACGTCGTAGTTCCCGTATTCGAGATAGAACTCGCCCGCGCCGATGTAGGGGAGGGGGTTCCAGCCGTTCACGTCGTCGTACACGACGAGGCGCGGATACCATTGCCCGATTTCATACAACCGATTGCCGATCCGGCCCATGCGCCCGCCGCCGTAGGGCGGCACGGGGAAGTGCCAGGCGACCTGAAAGTCCGCCATCCCGCCGGGGGCGAGCGGCGCCGGCAGCTCGACGCGCATCATCGTACCGTATGCGGTGCGCACCAGCTCCGTCGGGCCGGTCCGGAAATGGTCGATCGTGATCCCGCCGATGAAGCCTTTGCCGGTGAAGTCGAACACGGCGCCGCCGGCGAAATGCAACGGCGGCTGGTTGAGCTGATAGGTGACGCTGTTCTGGGCGAAGATGTTCTGCTCGATCTGGATCCAGACGAACGCCAGGGCATCGGGCGAGTGATTCACGTAATGAATCGTCTCCGTGCCCGTGATGACGCTCGGGCCCGTGTCGAGGGTCGCGCGAATCGTGTAGCTCGCCTCTTGTTGCCAGTACTCCGGCCCGGGCGCGCCGGAGCTCGAGCGCACGCGACTCGCGGCGGGGAGCGAGAGGGCGCGAAACGGCGACGTGTCGGCGACTTGAGACTGGAGCGCGATTGAGACGACAGTAAGCAGAGCGAGCATGATGCCTCCGGAAGAGACGCTATCGGCTATCAGCTATCAGCTAATAGCCATCAGCTAACAGCTGATGGCTGACGGCTGAGAGCGCAGTTCATAACTGTGACGCAATCACGCCCGCCGCCCGATGCGCCATCGCCATGATCGTCAGCATCGGGTTCACCCCGGACGACGTCGGGAAGGTGCTCGCGTCGGCGACATAGAGTCCCGGTATCCCCCACACCTGATGGGCGGGGTCGACGACCGAGGTGCGGGCGTTCGCGCCCATGCGACACGATGCCATCTGGTGGAAGGTGGCGAGCTGCGCCTGGTTCGGCCCGAAGTCGGCGCGATCGAGCGCTTCGCTCCAGGCGGTGTGCGGTGCCGCAGTGCCGTCCGGCCGGTAGCCGAGCGTCCGGGTGTGGGGCGTCCAGATGGCGCGCGCTCCGGCGGCTTCGAGCAGCCGGGCGGCTTCGATGAGGCCCCGCCGAAAGTGCCTGGCGTCATAGTGAGAAAGGTGATAGGAGACGACCGGCTGTCCGTCGTCGTCGACGCTGACGCGGCCGCCCTCGCGATCCCGCACCAGCACCGCCACGAGCGCCGTGTGCGCGAGCTCCGCCATCGCGTCGGCGTGCTGCTGGCGCGATTCCCAGGGCACGGCCAGGGCGAACAGCGAGGGATGGATCGGGATCGTCTCGAACTTGAACCCGTACCCGTGGTCCAGATCGGCGAACTGGTCGGAATAGTGGGCCTGCAGGGTCCCCGTCCACGGCCGGATCGCATCGGGCATCACCCCGAACACCGCCCCCCCGGGATGCAACGCCAGATGCCGGCCCAAGGCCGGAAGGGTGACACCGGACCGCAGCAGCAGCGCCGGCGAATGCACCGAGCCGCCCGCCACGACGACGGCGCGGGCGCGTACGGCGATCTTGAACGGCCGCGGCCCGCTCGGGTAGCGGACCACCGCTTCCACGCCCACCGCCCGCCCGGACTCGATCGTCACACGCCGCACCAACGTGTCGACGATCAGCCGCGCGCCGCGGTCGTGGGCGTCCTGGAGGTAGGTGCGGAGCGTCGATTGCTTCGCGTCGCGGCGGCAGCCGAGGCCGCAATACCCGCATTCGTCGTCCTGGGGGCAGTCGCGCACGTTGCGCGGCAGCGGCGCATGATGCCAGCCGAGGGCATCGAGCCCCCGCACCATCGCCGCGTCGCGCCCGCTCGGACGGTGCTGGTCGGTGGTGACGCCGAGGCGCTGTGCCACGGCGTCGAGCGACCGGGTGTATTCCGCCGTCGCGAAGTGGGGCAATCCGTGCTCGCGCGCCCACTCGTCGCGCACGCTGTCGGGAGTCCGGAAGCTCGTGGTGTAGTTCACGACGGTACCGCCGCCGAGGCAGCTGCCCTGCAGGATCACGATGGCGAGATCTTCCGAGGTGAGGAGGCCGCCGCCATCGTAGAGCCGCGACAGCGACTCCCCTTCGTAATGCGAGAAGTCCCCTGCGTCGTAATACCCGCCCTTCTCGAGCACCACGACGTCGAGCCCGCGTGCGGCCAGCTCACCGGCGACGACACCCCCTCCCGCACCCGAGCCCACGATGACGACGTCGCACTGGAGGGTGTCGTCGTTCGTGATGGTGAGCGGCGTGATGCGCTTCGGCGTCGCCGGCGGGGGCCCGAGCGGTCCCGGGTATCCGAGACGCGCCCAGCTCGGGTTCGGCTCCCCCGCCGGCGTGCGGGCCGTGTAGTACAACACCGTCGTCATCCGCTTCAGCCCTTGAAACGCCTTGCGGCGCAACGGGACGCGGCTCGTCGCCCAAGCGCCGAGGTAGCGCTCGCGCTGCGCCTGAGACATCGACGTGAACGGCAGGGCAGAGCCGGCGAGAACCAGGTTCATGGTCCGGCTCTCGAGCAGCTGCAGCAGGCGCGCCATCTCCTCCCGGTCGGAGCGGCGCGGGAGGGCGGCGATGGTTTCTGCCAGGTGGTCGGCCAGACGAACGGCCTCGCCCCCGGAGACGAAGGTCTCCGCGAGGGCGCGGAGCACCGCGGCGTTATTCACTCAGCGCGCGATCTGGGCGATGGTCAGGCGATAGCCGTCCGGGTCGGTGAGCCCGAACGCCCGATCTCCCCACGGCATGGTCCGCGGCTCATGATCGAGCCGGCCACCGCGGGCGGTGATCTCGGCGGCGAGGGCATCGAGGTTCTGCGCCGTGTCGAACCAGAGCCGGAAGCCTTCGCCTTTCAGCCGCTCGCGGCCGCGTGCCCAATCGTCCTGGTTGAGCAAGAGGCGCGTCGCCCCAGCCTTCAGCTCGACGCCGCGCAACGCGCCGTCGGATTCCCAGCGGTCCTCGACGGTGAAGCCGAGGACGGTTTCGTACCAGGCCAGGCTCTGCTTCAGATCGTTCACGGTCAACGAAGGCGTCAGCGCACGGGCGCGGAATGTCTCAGGGGTCTTGCGCTTCGGGCGGCGGGCCGACTGGGCGGTCTGCCCGGCTCCACGTTTGGTTGCCATTCTCTTCCTCTCCTTGCAGCACGGTGAATGCGCCAAAGCGTAGCGCCGCGCCCTGCGGCCCGCCAGATTCCTGGCACCTCCGAACGGGGCATGACCATGACGACGAGCCGGGCATCGGCGGTCTGGGAAGGCAAGCTCAGGGACGGCCGCGGCGAATTCAAGTCCGGGAGCAAGACATTCCAGGCCTCCTATTCGTTTCAGACACGATTCGAGGGAGCGACCGGGTCGACTCCGGAAGAGCTGATCGCAGCGGCCCATGCGGCCTGTCTGGCGATGGCCTTGTCGGCCGGGCTCGAGAAGGCGGGGACCCCCGTCACGCGTATCAGCGTCGACGCCGCCTGCACCATCGAGACGGTCGCCGGCGCCCCGACCATCACGACGATGGCGCTGACGGTGAAGGGGAAGGTCCCGGGGATCGACAATGCGGCGTTTCAACAGGCCGCGCAGGCGGCGAAGGATGGATGCCCGGTGTCCCGGGCATTGAAAGGAAACGTCGCGATCACACTGCAGGCGACGCTCGAGTAGCCGAGCTAGCTTACCGGCTCGCGATGCCCCGCAAACGCCTCTCCGAAGCTTCGCTGCGCCTCAAGCAGGCATTCCACCCGGAAAGCCTGATGATGACGTATGCCTACAAGCCGGAGCTGTCCGAGGGGGCGCTGAAGGTCCCGATCTTTCAGACGTCGACCTTCGTGTTCAAGACGGCGGAGGAGGGCAAGGCGTTCTTCGAGATCGCCTATGGCCTGCGCAAGAAAGGCGAGACCGAATCCGCCGGCCTCATCTACAGCCGGATCAACAACCCCGATCTCGAGATCCTCGAAGAGCGGCTGGCGCTGTGGGACGGCGCGGAAGCCTGCGCGGTGTTCAACACCGGAATGGCCGCGATCGCGACGACCCTGATGGCCCTGGTGCACCCCGGGGACATCGTGCTCTACAGCACCCCGCTGTACGGGGGAACCGACCATCTGCTGAAGCACGTCCTGCCCGTCTTTGGCGTCCGCGCGGTGCCGTTTCGCGCCGCGGCATGCGCCGGCGCGGAAGATCTCACGGCGGCGCTCGCGGCGGCGGGTGTCGCCGCGACGGACCACGTGTCGGTGCTGCTGGTCGAGACGCCCGCCAACCCGACGAACGCGCTGGTCGATCTCGCGGCGTGCGCGGAGTTCGCCGAGCGGCGCGGCGCGGGCGGCCGGCGCCCGCTGGTGCTCGTCGACAACACCTTTCTCGGGCCGCTGTGGCAGCAGCCGCTGCGGCACGGCGCCGACATCGTACTCTATTCGGCGACCAAGTACATCGGCGGGCATTCCGATCTCCTGGCCGGCGCGGCGCTCGGCGCCCGGGCCGTACTCGAGCCGGTGCGCGCGCTGCGGACGTTCTTCGGAACCCTCGCCGATCCCTGGACCGGCTGGCTCCTGATGCGCAGCCTCGAGACGCTGAAGCTGCGCATGACCTCGGCGATGAAGAATGCCCGCTACGTCGCCGACTTCCTGGCGGCGCACGAAAAGGTCGAACGCGTTTACTACCTGGGGCACCTGCGCGACGGCGATCCCCAGTATGCCGTGTACCGGCGGCAGTGTTCCGGTCCGGGGGCCATGGTGTCGTTCGAGGTGAAAGGCGGCGAGCCGGATGCGTTCCGGTTCCTCAACGCCCTCAGACTCGTCAAGCTGGCGGTGAGCCTCGGAGGCACTGAGTCCCTGGCCGAGCATCCATACTCGATGACGCACGCGGACGTGAGCCCTGAGGCGAAGCGGGCTGCCGGAATCAGCGATCGCATGATCCGGCTGTCGGTCGGCATCGAGCACCCGGATGATACGATTGCGGATCTCAGTCAGGCTCTGTCGCAAGTCTAATGGTGCAAGCCGCGACCACGTGCAGCTTCGCCGTCTTGCAGCGTTTCTTGTGACTTGCGCCTGAGGCCTGCGCTCAGTATGACCTGGATCGTGTATATGCTGCGCTGCGGAGACGGCTCACTGTATACGGGAGTGACGAATAACCTGGATCGACGCGTGGCGACCCATCGCGCGGGGAAGGGCGGAGCCTACACCCGCAGCCGGCTGCCCGTGCGCCTGGTGTACACGGAGCGCCGCGCCAGCCGCGGTGCGGCGCAGTCCCGCGAAGCGGCCATCAAGCGGTTGCCACGGGTGGCCAAGCTGGCGCTGACCCGGAGCGGCCGGTGAGCCTGCGCCCCCGCGACCTGGCCGGTGCGATCGTCGCCCTGGCGATCGCCGCCGTCTTCATCCGGCTCGGCTTCTGGCAGCTGCACCGGCTGGCGGAGCGGAAGGCCCAGAACGCCGTGATCGCCGCCGCGCGCGCACAGCCGCCGGTCGAGCTGCCGGAGCACAACTTCCGGGCGGACGTGGTGCGCGACCGGCGCGCGCATGCTCGCGGCACCTACGACTACGTGCACGAACGGGTGTGGAAGGGGCGGACCTACGACGGCGCACCGGGCGTCGCCCTGCTGACGCCGCTCCGGCTCGCGGACGGCTCGGCGGTGTTCGTGGATCGCGGCTGGGTGCCGTCGCCGGACGCGATGCATGTCGACGCGATCCGCTACCGCGAAGGCGACTCCGCGGACGTCACGGGGCTCGCCCTGCCGGCGCC
>DASSIL010000039.1:0-11250 GCA_035691925.1 Gemmatimonadales bacterium | reverse complement strand
GCCGTGCGGATTCGTGTAATAGACGTAGCAGTAGCCGTTGGCAGCATAGCTCGGGTGAAAGGCGAGGCTCAGCAGCCCGCGTTCGCCGCCGGCGGCGATGTGAGCCGACAGATCCAGAAATGCGGTGGGCAACAGGGAATCATGGCGCACGACGCGAATGGTGCCTCCCTGCTCCACGACGAACAGCCGCGCCGTGTCGCCCGGCGGCGTCGTGACGAACACGGGGGACGACAACCCGGAGGTCACGAGCTGCAGCGCAGCACTATCTCCCGGACCTGGTCCCGGACCCGGCCCGCTCGCCGCCTGGCCGCCACACCCGGCCGCGACGGCGATCGCCACCGCCACGCTCCCCAGGTCGCCGATCCGCATCCCCGAGCCTCGCTTCCGTGGTGGGCCGCGCCACGCCCCGCAGGACGCGACGCAGCCTACCTAACATACCGTTCGGCAGCGAGCCGTGACCTGCACCACCCGTGTTACTGCTCGTAGACTCCGTCATCGAACCCGGTGCCGCGCGGACGGCAAATCCAGCCCAACGCGAATGGCAGCGCATAGGTGCGAGTCGCGAAGCCGAGCGCCTTGCTCCCCGTCTGAAGGTGATAGTCGTTCGAGTACGCCACGTGCGTCGTCGACGGCACGGAGCTCACGGGATTCACGAGCAACGGATTCACCACGACATTGTTGCTCACACTCGCGTTCGAGCTCCAATTACTCGATCCCGATGTGCCGTTGTTCCAGAAGATATTGTTGATCTCGACGTTGCTGGTCCCGCCGGACGAGCCGCCCGTGTTGATTCCCGTCCCGCCGTTGACGTTCCCGTTGTTCACCACGATGTTGTTCGCGAAGGTCCAGGCGTAGGTGCTCTCGGCGATATCCATCCCCGAACGTCCGTTGCCGACCACGGTATTGTTGATCACGAGGATGTGATTGGCGGTGAACCGCGCCGACAGGCCCTTCGCCAGGTTGTGCTCCAGGATGTTGTTCGCCACGACGCCGCGCGTGCCGTCATGGTAATAGATGCCGTGGGACGTGTTGATCTGACTGGTGTCCTTGAACCCGCCGTTGTCGTGGATGTAGTTGTTGAGAATCCAGATGTCGTCACCGCCCGCGGAGATCCCGGCGTGCCACCCGTCGTGATAGACCTCGGAGCTCGAGACCTCGACGTGGTGCGTCACACCCGGCGTCATCAGGATCATGTTGTCCCCTTGCTGCGTCGTCGCCCCCCAGGTGCCACAAGTCGGGCCTTCCGCGACGATGTGCATCAACCGGAAGTACGACCCGTCGAGCCGAATCTGACCGTGGATCACCGCGCGTTCGTAGGGATACCCCGCGACGGTAATCGGCGCGCTCGAGGTTCCGGCACGCGAAAAGGTGGACGTCGTGCAGAACGCGCCGTAGCTGCCCGCGCGCAGGTAGGCGGTTTGACCGGCCTGGAGCGTGTTGAAGGCCTTTTGCAGCGTCTTCCAGGGCGCGGCAAAGCTACCCGGGTTTGCGTCGTTCCCGCTCGTGGCGGAGACGAAGAAGGCCTTTCCAATCGATAGCGGCATCCGCGCATACACGGCGCTGGGCCAGGGCGTACCGCACGCGAGGGTGCTGCTCACACTGATCCCTGCCGTGCCGCTCGTCCCTTCGCACGTCGCGGTGACGGTGGCCGAGCCGGTGCCGAGTCCCGCCGCGATTCCGCTGCTGCTGACCGCGGCGACGCTGGTGTTGCTACTCGACCAGGTGATGGTACGGCCGGTGAGCACGAGTCCCGCGGCGTCCTTGACCGTAGCATTGAAGCTCTGGCTCAACCCGATGGTGGCGGTCGCCGTCGCCGGCGCGACGACGACCGATGCGGCCGGATCGACCGAAAGGGCCGATACCGCGCTACCCCGCACCCCGCTGTAGCGAACGTCGGGGGCAGTCTCATCGTTGACCGTACAAGCGGCCACGAGCATCGAGAGAGCGACCCACGGCCGGCTGCGGACGACGAGTAAGACAAAAAGGCTGCGCAGGTGATAGGGCATACGTCCCCCCCTCACCGCCATACGGCGGCTCGACGCTGAATGAGTGTGTGAACGGTTTCACGACCAGCCGGCCCGGACAGATGTCCGGGCCGACCGGTTACTCCACTGGCACTGCTGTAACACCAATCGGCCGGCTTGCCCCACTAGTGACACGTACCGCTACCGCTATCCGTGAACGACTGACCGGCGACCGGAGCGAATTGCCACGAATACGTGCCTGCTCCGAGCGTGAGCTTCAACACGCCGAAGGTCGTCCCGTTGAACACCTCACTATTCGGCAACGGGGTTCCTTCGTCGTTGTAGTGACTCTCGCCCCCGGTTCCCGCAACGAACTCCCGGATCCCCTTCGCCGCATCGGCCGCCCCGGTCGGTGTCTGCGGCGCGAACCGCTCATAGTTGTGCTCATGGCCATTGAGCACGATCTCGGCGCCGAAGTCGTACAGCGCCTGCCACAACGGCTGCGCAGCGGACAAGCTGCCGTGGTTGGTCCCGGAGCTGAACCGTGGTTTGTGCCAGTAGGCGAGGGTGCACTGCTTCGTGCTCGCGGCGAGATCGGCGCGCAGCCAGGTCTCCTGCGCCGACCCGACACTCATCGAGATCTCGCTGTCGAGCGAGATGATGTGCCAGTTCCCGAGGTCGAAGCTGTAGTAGCCGCGCCCCGAGGGACCGGCGAGCGAGCCGAAATAGCCGAAGTATCCCGACGCCCCCGACGTGTTGTAATCGTGATTTCCGGGCGACGGCTTGGTCCGCGCCTTGTGACGGCCCCACGTCGGGTCGTAGCACTGCGAGAACTCGGTCGCTGTGCCGCTGGAGTACACGTTGTCGCCGAGGGTGTAGACCGTGCCGGCGATCCCATCCAGCAGCGTCGCTGTAGCCTCGTCGTTGTTGTTGCCGCAATCGGAGATGTCGCCGGCACCGACGAACACCACGGTGCCGCTGGTTCCACCGGTGACCGTCACCGCCGCCGTGCCGCTCTTCCCTTCCGACGTCGCGGTGATCGTCGCGGATCCGGCGGCCACGCCGGACACCAGGCCACTGCCGTTCACCGTCGCGATCCCGGTGGCGTTGCTGGACCACGTGACGGTGCGGCCGGTGAGCAGGTTGCCGTTCGCATCCTTGGTCGTCGCGGTGAGCTGCACGGTCGCTCCGACGGCGACCGACGCCGTCGCGGGACTGATCGTCACCGTCGCCACCGGCGGCGGCGGCGCGGTCGTCACGGTGATCGTGGCGGTTCCGCTCTTACCTTCACTCGTCGCGGTAATCGTCGCGGGGCCCGCGGCCACACCCGACACCAGGCCGCTCGAGTTTACCGTCGCGATCGCTGTGGCGTTGCTGGACCAGGTGATGGTCCGGCCGGTGAGCACGTTGCCGTTCGCGTCTTTGGTCGTCGCACTGAGCTGGACGGTCGCTCCCGGGGCGATCGAAGCCGTCGCCGGGCTCACGATGACAGACCCCACCGGAACCGGCGTACCGCCGGTGATCGTGACTTGCGCCGTATCGGCGCGGGTGTTGCCGGTTCCATGTGAGACGGGGATCGTGGCGATCACACTGAATACGCCGCTCGACGACCCCGCGGTATAGAGCCCGTCCGCGGTGATCGTCCCACCGGTCGCGGTGTAGGTCGCGTTGTTCGGGGCGCTATCACCATTCGCCGTTATCGCATAAGTAGTGAACTGCACCGTTCCGCCTGCCGCGAGCGTCGCCGCAACGGGGAGGAGAGCAACGCTCTTTACCGCGCCGTGATTGCGCACCCTTGCATTGGCGGTGAGCGTCGAGCCATCGAGGGTCGCCGTGACCTGGAAGTCACCTGGAGTGGAATCAGCCGTATACAGGCCGTTTGCGTCGATCGTGCCTCCGGTGGCGCTCCACTGCACGGCGACCGTGCGGGTGGTGCCGTCGGCGGTGCTTCCTATGGCCTCGAACTGGATTGCCTGACCGGCGACGACTGGTACGGAATCAGGAGAGATAGTGAGTCGCGTGATAGCTGCGGTGGGACCTGACTGATCGACGACCTTGCAGGCCACCGCCAGCAGAGTTGCGGTGACGTACCATTTGATCGATGGCGCCACGGGAGCGGCGAGTGTGTGCCTGGAGCGCATTTGGGCACCCTCCACGGGGTGAATGCGAACGGGCCGCCAACGTCGACCCGTGTCGAATCGCTGGCGGCCCGGCGGACGGTGCGGCGCAGGCCCATGGCACTGGCAGGCCGAGACTTGGCGGCCCTGCTCTGAGCAGCGATCTATGTCGAGACCGTGGATTCCGGCGAACTCAGGCGGGAGAGAAAGAGAAGAGCCGCCAAGCTTCGACCGGAGTCGAATCGCTGGCGGCCCGGCGGGCGTGGCGGCATCGCCGCGTTAGCCCCGTGACTCTGCGTCACCGTCTTTCGACGGCTATGCTCTGAGCAGCGAAGGGGTCATTTGTGCCTTGCATGGTGGCGTACACTCTGCCCCGTTGGTGTGTTCCGCACGCAACAGGTGTTTCGATCATGCAACGGCTTAGTCATTTCTCTGATCCCTCGGAGGATGTTGGTGGTCCTCTCCAAGTACGACCTCAACGCCGTCTCGACGCAGGCGCCCGAGCATTCGTGCCTCGACGCGGGCCGTGACTTCCACGACTCCATCCACCTGCACTTCCCCCAGGACGTGGCTCTCGCGGTGCAATTCGGCGAGCAGCCGCCCGTCACCGACCGGCACCCGGACGCGGGCCACCGGCCGCAGCGCCTCGGCTGAGGTTCGGAGTACCGAGCGCAGCGCCTCGACCTCCGGTGTGCACCCCCCGACCGCCACCCCGGCGCTCGTCAGCACCGCGTGCGGGAACCGCTCCCGCACCTGCGCCAGCAGCGCACCCGGGTCGCTCACCAGGTCTGACTTGTTGAATACGTGAATGACACGTTTGCGCTCCGGTGAGCGCGAGCCGTCGGGAGAGGCGTACAACCCCATCTCGTCGAGCACGACCTCCACGACGTCCACCTGCTCCTCCCAGGCAGGGTGGGCGGCATCGATCACGTGAAGCAGCAGGTCGGCCGCGCGCGCCTCTTCGAGCGTCGCCCGGAACGAGGCCACCAGATGGTGCGGCAGCTTGCGGATGAATCCGACGGTATCGGTCATGCGGAAGCGGTACCCATCGCCCACGTCGACTTCCCGCGTCAGCGTATCGAGCGTAGCGAACAACCGGTCCTCCACGAAGACGTCGGTGCCGGAGAGCGCGCGCAACAGGCTCGACTTGCCGGCATTGGTGTAGCCGACGAGCGCCGCGGTGGGCTGCTCGCGTCGTCCCTGCCGCTGGTTGGCACGGTGCTCCGCGACGTCCTCGAGCCGGCGTCGCAGGACCGAGATCTTGCGGCGGATCACTCTCCGGTCGGTCTCGAGCTGGGTCTCGCCCGGTCCCCGGAGGCCGATGCCGCCGCGGATGCGCGACAGGTGCGTCCACATCCGCGTGAGGCGCGGCAGCAGATACTCGAGCTGGGCGAGCTCCACCTGCATCTTCGCCTCTGCGCTGCGCGCACGGGTCGCGAAGATGTCGAGGATCAGCTCGGAGCGGTCCATCACCCGGACGCCCGTGGCTTTCTCGAGATTGACCCCCTGCACCGGGGAGAGCGGTTCGTCAAACAGCATCAGGGACGCGCCTGACTGGCGCAGCAGTCCCTGGAGCTCTTCCACCTTACCGGGACCGAGGTAGAGGTTCGGCGTCGGCGCTTCGATACGCTGCACCAGCTGGCCGATCACGTCGGCGCCGGCGGTGTCCGCGAGACGCGCCAACTCGGTGAGGTGCTCGTCGACCCGCAGCGAGTCCAGTGATCCTTTGCGGGGCGCGCCGATCAGATACGCCCGTTCGATCGGCGGCTGGATGTCGATCAGCTGGCGGATGGCCGGCCTCCCGCTTCGAGAGCGTGGACCGTGCGGCCCCCGCGTCCCCGCGTCCTCAGCCCCACCCCTCGGCGTCGCATCAGCTACTGAATCAGCCGGCGCAGCGGAACGTTTCCACTGCCGTGGACCTGAACACGCCGGTCGCCCAGCGGGGTCCCGAGATACGCCGTCCCCGTCAGCCCGAACGCGATCGCCTGGCGCGAGAGCAAGGCGCGCGCACCAGCCCCGACGCCCGCCCATTCGAATCGCACCGGGAGCGTGACCAGGGTGTGCTGCTGCGAGGGCAGCTCGAGCGGTGTCTCGAGCACCGCATCGCCGAAATGGGTGTTCTCGAGGTCGATGCCCAGCTCCAACCGCGTAGAGCGCAGCCGGTAGTCGTTGGGGTTGTAGACATCGAGGGCGAGATTGAGCGTTCCCCCCGTCAGCCCCAGTCCGGTGATCTGCACTTCCTTCAACTGCACCTCGGGTTCGGCGAACTGCAGGGCGTTCGCGAGCGTCTTGCATCCCGCGAGCGCGGCCACGACGCACGCGCCTGCGAGCCAGCGCCTCACTGGCCCTCTTCCTGGCTCGCGGCGTCGCGTTTCACTCGTTGCCACCACTCGAGTCGCTCCTTGACGGTCTTTTCATACCCGGTGTCGGTCGGGTCGTACCAGCGCGCACCGCGCAGCGCCTCCGGAAGGTACTCCTGCACGATGTAGGCGCCGGCATAGTCATGCGCGTAACGGTATCCGTCGCCATACCCCAGCTCCTTCATCAGGCCCGTCGAGGCATTGCGGATGTGGAGCGGCACCGCCTCCGCCGGGTATTCGTTGGCGGCCGCCGTGGCCTCGCCAAAGGCGCGATAGACGCGATTCGACTTCGGGGCCGTGGCGAGGTAGACCGTCGCCTGCGCCAGCGCGAGCTCGCCTTCCGGCGAGCCGAGGAAATGGTAGGCGTCCTTGGCAGCCAGCGTCACGCCCAGCGCTCGCGGATCGGCGAGGCCGACGTCTTCGCTGGCGATGCGCACGAGCCGCCGGGCGATGTACAACGGGTCCTCGCCTCCCCCGAGCATGCGCGCGAGCCAATACAGCGAGCCCTCGACGTCGCTGCCGCGCACGGCCTTGTGGAGTGCCGAGATGAGATTGTAGTGCTCCTCACCGCCTTTGTCGTAGCGGGCGAAGCGCTTTTGTAAGGCGTCGGCGATCAAGGCGGCGGACAGGCGGTCGGGCGGTCGGGCGGTCTCGGTTCTTGACCTCCGGCCTCCGACGAGAAACTCCGCCGCCGCCTCGAGCGCCTGCAACACCCGGCGGGCATCGCCATCCGCCTCCCGCACGAGCAGCGCGAGCGCATCGTCATCGATCGTGATGCCGAGCCGGCCCAGGCCACGGTCGCTGTCCGTCAGGGCGCGCCGCACCAATGTCGTGAGATGCTCGGCTGCGATCGGCTGCAGCACGAACACGCGGCACCGCGACAACAAGGCGCCGGTCAGCTCGAAACTCGGATTCTCGGTCGTCGCACCGATCAGGGTCACGACGCCGTTTTCGACCCACGGCAGAAACGCATCCTGCTGTGCGCGGTTGAAGCGGTGGATCTCGTCGCAGAACAGGATGGTTCCCTGCCCCTGGAACTTCCGCCGCTCGTCCGCCTCGTGGATGATTTCCCGGACGCGCGCCACCCCCTCGGTGACGGCGGAGAACGGCTCGAAGTGCCGCTCCGTGTAATTGGCGATGATGCGCGCCAGCGTCGTCTTGCCGGATCCGGGCGGGCCCCAGAAGATGCAGGAACCGACGTCGCCACGACGAATCAGCTCGCCCAGCGCCTTCCCCGGCCCGAGCAGCTCCTGCTGGCCAAGAAACTCATCGAGCGTGCGAGGACGCATCCGCGCGGCCAGCGGCTCCGCCGACCCCTGAAACAGCGTCGGCTCGCTCACGGCAGCGCCGTCACGAGCAGGCGCGTCACGTAAAAGGTCCCCGCGCCGGCAAAGAAGGCGACCGGCAGTCGCCACCCCCGCTTTCCCTGGAACTCCGGGACGAGGTTCGAGGCCGCGACGTACAGCGTCACGCCCCCCGAGAGCGCGAGCCCGTGATTCACGAGAAACGCCAAGTGGTCGGTCAGCAGCACGCCGCCCACGGTGGCGATTCCGAGAAGCCCCGCCGCCCCGATCGCCGCACGCTCCGGGCGACCGCCCGCGAGCATCAGGCTCGAGATGGTGACGCCCTCCGGCAGCTTGTGCAGGAAGATGGCCACGAACACCAGCAGCCCGAGCTCGCGCCCGACGAGAAACGCGCTGGCGATCGCCACGCCGTCGAAGAAGGTATGCAACAGCAACCCCAGCAACGCCGAGCTCCCTGCCACCGCGTTGACCGTGTGCGTCTCCTCACCGAAATGAAAATGCGGGGTCACCGTGTGCTGCGTCAGGTGCACCGCCAGGTACCCCGCGAAAACGAGGATCGGCGCCGTGGCGCCGCCGCGCGCCAGGGCTTCGGGAATGACCTCGACGAGACACACGGCGAGCATGTACCCGGCGCCGAACGCGATCGCGTGCTCGATCAGCCTGAGGCTGCGCCGCACGTGCCGCACGACCGCCAGCGCCCCCAGGACGTTGGCCGACGCGGCGACGAGCGCATAGACGAGCGCCGTCACACCGGTCGTCCGATCTCACGCACCCGGTCGAGCAAATGATCCCGCTGATTGCGCTTCGGGTCGTCGAGGACCTCCGCCAGCAGCCGCGCGAGCATCTCGCCGATCTCGGGTCCGGGCCGCACCCCCAGGGCGATCAGATCGTCGCCGCCGATGGCGAGGTCCTTGAGGGTCAGGGGATCGTGGGCCGCGCGAATCGACTCCACGACGACGGGGAGCGCCGCACGGGGCGCCGTGGCAGCGAGGAGCGCCAACAGATCGTCGGCCGCCGGCCCCACCTGCGACAGCCAATGCCGCACCTCCGCCAGCTTCTTGGGATCGGGATAGCGCTCGCGCCACTCGCGGATCGCGCGGCCGCGCTCGATGTCCTTGGTGGCGCATTTGAGTCGGGTGAGGAGCGAGGCCGGATCCGACGCGAGCAGGGAGGATACGAGCACCGGGTCTCGCGGCAGCTTGTCCACCGCCGCTCGCTCCGCCGGACCGGCCCCCCGAATCTCGGGCAGCCAGATGCGAGCGGCCCCGGCCTCGCGCCACAGCGTCACGAGCTTCGACACCTTGCGCGCCGTGGCGATTCCCTTGAACCACTCATCGCGCACCCGCTCGGCCGACAGCTGGGAGAGCCCCTGCGCGTTGGCCTGAGCCGCTTCCCAGGTCTGGCTGTGGATCTTGAAGTCGAACCGGGCGCTGAATCGCAGGGCCCGCAGGATGCGCAGGTAGTCTTCCTGGAATCGCCAGTTGGGGTCGCCGACGGCGCGGATCAGCTTGCGGTCGAGATCGTGCGCGCCATTGAACGGATCGCGCCACTCGTGCCGCAGCGGGTGGTAGGCGATGGCGTTGATCGTAAAATCGCGCCGCGCGAGATCGTCGGTGAGGGACACGCCGAAGGCGACCTCGGCGTGCCGGCCATCGGTCCGGACATCCTTGCGGAATGTGGTGATCTCGTGCGGGCGCCGCTCGGAGTCGAGCACCGCGACGGTGCCGTGCTCGATGCCGATCGGCACGGTGCGGCGGAAGGTCTGCTGTACCACATCCGGGGTCGCTGCCGTAGTGAGATCGAAGTCGTGATTCTCGAGCTGCAGCAGGTTGTCTCGCACCGCACCGCCGACGCACCACGTCTCGTATCCCGCCTCCTCGAGGCGCCGGGCGATGTTGAGGACCTCACGGGGGATGGGCAGCGTTTCGGGGAACGTGGCGCTCACCCGCACAGCACACTCCCGCCGTTCACGTTGAGGATTTCCCCCGTGAGAAAGCCGGCGAGGTCGGAGCAGAGGAACAGAATCGGACCGGCGATCTCTTCCGGCGTCGCGACCCGGCCCATCGGGATGGTGCGTTCGATCGCGCGGCGCCCTGCCCCGCCGTCCGCGGCGTAGGGAACGGCCGACATCTCCGTGTCGACCCATCCGGGGGCGACGCAGTTGACGGTGATACGCGGCGCCAGCTCCACCGCGAGCGACTTCGTGAGCGAGATGACGGCCCCTTTCGTCGCCGCGTAGTCCGCGTGGAACGCCTCGCCGCGCTGCCCGGCGGTCGACGCCACGAGCACGATGCGGCCGCCGTCGGGCAGATGCGGGATGGCCGCCCGGGTGACGTAGAAGACACTGTCGAGATTGGCGCGGCGGGTGTGCTCCCACTGCCCGGCGGTCATCGCCGCGACCGCCTGCGGGGTCGCAGGCCAGATGCCGTGGTTCACGACCAGGAGGTCGAGCCCGCCCCGGGCGACCTGCGCCACGACGCGGTCGGCCGCGGCCTGGTCGCCGAGATCACCGCCGACGGCCTCGGCCCTGCCGCCACCGGCCTGGATCGCCGCCACGGTTGCGTCCGCGTCATCGCGCCGCGTCGCGTAGCCGATCGCCACGCTGGCGCCGGCGCGCGCCAGGAGCAACGCCGTCGCCCGGCCGATGCCGCGGCTTCCCCCGGTCACGAACGCCCGCCGGCCGGAGAGGTCGATCACCCCGCGAGCCGCTCCTCGATCCAGGCGCAGATGATGTGCTCGATGGCGAGATGCAGCTCCTGGATCCGCGCGGTGTCGTCGCTCGGAACGACGAGAGCGATATCGGCCAGCTCGCGCAGTGGCCCGCCCGACTTGCCGAGGAACGCGACCACGCCCACCCCGCGCGCGCGGGCGGCCTGCGCGGCGCGGACGACATTGGGGCTCTCGCCGCTGGTCGAATGCAATACCAGGAGGTCGCCGGGCCGGGCCAGTGCCTCGATCTGTCGCGCGAACACCTCGTCGAACCCCATGTCGTTGGCAGCGGCGGTCAGGAGTGACGTATCGGTGGTGAGGGCGACGGCTCGAAGCGATGGGCGCTTGGTCTCGTAGCGAACGACGTATTCGGTCGCGACGTGCTGCGCGTCGGCCGCGCTGCCGCCGTTCCCGGCGAAGAACAATGTGCCGCCGCCGCGCAGCGCGGCTTCATAGCGCGTCGCGATATCGACGATCGTCGCGGTCTGCTCGGCAGCGACACGGCCCGCCAGCGCGGCGAGCGCCCCCAGTCCCTCCCGCAGGCGTTCGGGCGTCACGCGCGATTCCCGCGAGCCGCTGCGACGAAGCCGGCGAGCGAGCGGGAGCTGTCCTGCGGCTCGCCCTCGAGCGCAGTGCCGATCACGACGAAATCGGCGCCCGCCTTGCGCGCTGCGGCGACCGCCTCCGGCGTCCGGATCCCCCCGCCGACGAAGACCGGCACCGCGGGATCGCCGAGTGCCGCCCGGCATGCCGCGATCACCGCCGGCGGCACGGGGCGGTCGGCACCGCTGCCGGC
>DASSIL010000038.1:0-9183 GCA_035691925.1 Gemmatimonadales bacterium | reverse complement strand
CAGCGAGCGATCGCCGACGGCGTACCGGTGAAGGGCTATTTCCTGTGGAGCCTGATGGACAACTTCGAGTGGGCCGACGGCTATACGAACCGGTTCGGCCTGCACTATGTGGATTACACGACGCAGCGGCGCACGCCGAAGTTGAGCGCGGCGTTCTATCGTGAGGTCATCGCCGCAAACCGGGTGGTGTAGGGCTTCAGCGGCTCCGTTCCCAGCGCCACACCGTGCCGTCCTCGGGATCGATCACGGTCCCGATGAACGCGAAGCCGCACTTGCGCAGCACCTGGGTCGAGGCGTTCGCTTCCGGCAGGGTGTGCGCCCGGGCGAGGCGCACGCTGCCGGTGCCGAAGGCATAGTCGAGCAGCGCGGTCGCCGCTTCGGTGGCGTAGCCCTGCCCCTGGTAAGCCGGCGCGATGCCGTAGGCGATCTCGACCATTCCGGCCTGGTCGGGAGGGCCCTTGAACCCTGCGCTACCGATGACGCACTGGCTGTCGCGATGCAGGACGAAGAACCCGTGACGCCAGGGATCGGGCCCCACGCTGGTGCGCAGCGCCGCCAGCCACTGGGGTGAGACGGCGTCCGACGTGTAGAAGTCGTGCAGTCCTTCGGCGAGCGGATATCCGACGAGCGTCTGAAACCGGTCCGGCGCGTCGATCAGTGCGAGCAGGTGCTGTGGATCGCACGGCAGCAGCCGCAGGCGCATGGTGTCGAGGGTCATGTGGGCAGCGCCACGCGAAACTCGGTGCGCCCGGGCGCCGAGTCCACTTCGATCGTGCCGTTGTTCTGGTCGACCAGGCGCCGCACGATGTCGAGTCCGAGTCCCGTGCCTTGGCCGACCGGCTTGGTGGTGAAAAACGGATCGAAGATTCGGCTCTTGAGTTCAGTCGGGATCCCCGGCCCATTGTCGGTCACCCGCACGATGACCTGGGGGCCCTCCGCCCTGGCGGAGACGACGATCCGGCCGCCATCCGGTACCGCGTCGAGCGCGTTGTCGACGAGATTCGCCCACACCTGGTTGAGCTCGCCGCCGAAGCCGCGCACGGGCGGCAGGTCCGCGGCGACTTCGTTCGACAGGGACACGGCCTTGCCGCGTGCTTTGGCGGCGAGGAGGGCGAGGGTGTCGGCGAGCCCCTTCCCCACGTCCACCGGCTCCGGTGCCGCGGCGTGCCCCATGTAGGTGAACCCTTTCACCGCGCTCACCAGCGCGTGCACCCGTGACGCAGCCCGCTCGATGTCGCGTGCCAGTCCGCGCAGCGTGCACCCGGCGGCCAGCCAGCGCAGCGTCGCGGCGAGCTTCGCGCCGCCGAGCCCGGCCGCCAGCTCGTCGAGCAGCTCGACGTTCATCTCGGTCTCGGCGAGGGGCGCCGCGTAGGATTCGTTGACATCGTGGTTTTCCAGCCACTGCGCGAGCGAGTCCTCCCGATCGGCGCGCTCGAGTGGGGAGAGCACGCTGGTCGGCGTGCCGGAGCAGCGGGTGCGCACCCGATCGACGAGTGCCATCTCGCCCGGGTCGAGCTGCGTGGCGCCGAGCGCGCGCGCCGCCGCCTCGAGCTCCTCTATCGTCGCGGATACGAGCCGCGCGGAGCGGGTCGCCGCAGAGGCGGGGTTGTTCAGCTCATGCGCCAACCCGGCGGCGAGCTTGCCGAGCGACGCCATCTTTTCGACCTGCAAGTCGTTTTGCTTGAAGGCGCGGGCCCGGTCCACCATCCCGTGGACGAAGATGGCCGTGAGATGCGGGCAGGCCACCGGCAGCTCCGCCAGGTGCTCGCGTCCGAGGCGGAACGAGTCAGACGGTTCCTCGACGACCGAGTTACCGGGTGCCGTGACCATGCGGGAATAGGGCAGCTGGCCCGATACCTCGCCCGCATGCCAATCGAGCGCCTTGCGCCAATGGCCGCCCTGCTCCATGTAGTGCGCGACATGGCCTGAGAGCAGGATGTACAGCGCGTCGACCTGCACCCCCTTCTTCGCGATCAGGTGACCCGGCTCGTGATGTTCGAGGGTGCCGTGCGCGATGAGCCACTCCAGCTCCTCACGGGGCGCCTGCCCCACCGTGTGATGCGCCTGGAGGCGGGCCAGCACGTCGGCGTGCGTGTCGGGCATGGGTCAGACGGTCCGCAGGTATTCGTGGATCATGCTCACGGTGGCCGAACCTTCGCCGACCGCCGAGGCCACGCGCTTCCCGGACCCGAGGCGGGCGTCGCCGGCGCAGAAGATGCCCGGCACGCTCGTCTCGAATGGGAAGGGATCACGGGCGGGAGTCCAGCCGGCTGGGCGATTCCCGTCGGTCATGAGGTCACGCCCGGTCAGCACGAACCCGTGCGGGTCGCGCTGCACCACATCCGCGACCAGCGCGGTGCGCGGCGCGGCCCCGATGAAAATGAACATTCCCGCCATGGGGAGCTCGCGGCGCGCGCCGCTCACGCCGTCCTGCACCGTGACCGCTTCGAGCCGGCCAGTGCCGCGCATGCTGACCACCGTGGTGTTCACCAGCACCTCGACATTCGGCGTCTCGGCGAGCCGGTCGACGAGGTAGCGCGACATCGCGGCGGCGAGATCCGGCCCCCGCACCAGCACCGTCACCTTGCGCGCATGCCGCGAGAAGAACAGCGCTGCCTGGCCGGCCGAATTCGCGCCGCCGACCACGCACACATCCTGTCCGCGGTAGGTAGCCGCCTCGGTGAGCGCGGCGCCGTAGTAGACGCCGGCGCCGACCAGGTCTGCCACCCCTTCGGCTTCCAGCCGCCGCACCTCCATGCCCGGCGCGATCAGCACGGCGTAGCCGGCCAGCTCCGATCCGTCCGACAGAATCACTTTGCGGTACGGATCCTCGCGGCGGATCTGCACCGCTTCCTGCACCGTGAGGATCTCGGCGCCGAAGCGCTTCGCCTGCGTCGCGGCGCGCCGCGCCAGATCGGCGCCGCTCACCCCGCCCGGGAACCCGAGATAGTTCTCGATATTGGAGCTCGTCCCGGCCTGTCCCCCCGGAGCGCTGCGCTCCACGAGGATCGTGCGCAGCCCCTCCGACGCGCCGTAGACCGCGGCGGCGAGACCCGCCGGTCCTCCCCCGACGACGATGAGGTCGTAGAACGGCTGCCGCGCGCGCGTCTGCATGCCGAGCTTTTCCGCCAGCTCGCGCGTGGTGGGCTGCACCAGCACGCTTCCGTCGGGAAAGAACACCATCGGGAGACGCGCCGCTCCGCCCGCGGCGCCCGACAAGAGCTCGCGCACCGCCCCCTCGTCCTCCATGTCGATCCACTGATAGGGGACCTGGTTCGATGCGAGAAAATCCTTCACCGCGAAACTCGCGGGGGTCAGCGCGTTGCCCGCAACGCGAATGCCGTCGAATCCCGGCCGCGCGCGCGCGAACCAGTCGGAGAGGAGGTCCTCGAGCACCGGGAAGAGACGCTCGCTCGGCGGCTCCCAGGGCTTGAGGAGATAGTGATCGAGACCGATGCGGTTGATCGCCAGGATCGCCGTCTCGGTGTCGGCGTAGGCGGTGAGGAGCACGCGGCGCGCGTCGGGATAGACCTTGATCGCCTCGATCAGAAACTGCGTCCCCGACATCTGCGGCATGCGCTCGTCGACGAGGAAGAGCGCGACCTGCGCCCCGCGCTGCTTCAGCTGGTGCACCGTCTCGAGCGCCTGATCGCCGGAGGAGGCCTTGACCACCCGGTAATCGTCCCGGAAGTGGTGGCGCAGGTCCCGCTCGACGGCGTTCAGGACTTCGGGGTCGTCATCGACCGTCAGGAGAACGGGTTTGCTCATCGGTCGACGGCGACCCCGGTCGTCAGCGTGGCTGTGGGACGATGCGGATGTAGGGCTTCGGCTCTTTCCACCCGTCCGGGTAGATCTGCTTCGCCTCTTCGTTCGTCACCGACCCGGCGATGATGACGTCCTCGCCCTGCCTCCAGTTCGCCGGCGTCGACACCTTGTGCCTCGCGGTGAGCTGCAGCGAGTCGATCACCCGCAGAATTTCGTCGAAGTTGCGCCCCGTCGTCATCGGGTAGGCGATCATCAGCTTGATCTTGCGATCCGGGCCGATGACGTACACGGTGCGCACCGTCTGGTTGTCGGCCGGGGTGCGCCCGTCGGCCGAGTCCCCGGCTGCGGCGGGGAGCATCTCGTACAACTTGGAGATCGCCAGCGTCGGATCGCCGATCATCGGGTAGTTGGGCGCCTGCCCCTGGGTCTCGGCGATGTCCTTGGCCCAGGCGGCGTGCTTGTCCACCGGGTCGACCGAGAGGCCGATCACCTTCACGTTGCGCCGGTCGAACTCGGGTTTGAGCTTCGCCATGTAGCCGAGTTCGGTGGTGCAGACGGGCGTGAAATCCTTGGGGTGCGAAAACAGCACGCCCCATGACGTACCCAGCCAGTCGTGGAAACTGATCTTGCCCTGCGTCGTATCGGCCTGGAAATCGGGGGCGCTGTCGCCGATGCGCAACGTCATGCGATCCTCGGGATGTGAAGTGGTTTCCTGCTAACCCAGGCCAAAAGCCCCTTGTTCCGCAAGTCGGTCCGACGTCCGTCAGCGCATCGCGCAGATGATGACCGGGATCACGATGAGCTTCACCAGCCAGTCTCCGGCGTGGATCGCCGCCACCTTCCAGGGGACGTTGTCCCACAGCACCGAACCCGCGAGCAGCACCACCGGAAATCCCAGCCAGAGGAAAAGGCCGGAGTGGATCGCGATGAAGAAGCTGTGGATATCGAGCAGTGCCACGAGTCGGGCGATGACGAACGCGAGCAGGAGGCAGCGCCCGAATTCAACGAGGAGCTTGCCACCGGGCATCTTGGCATTCTTCATGGCGGCTTCGGGATCGAGGCCCCGCAGCCGCATCCACGGCTTGAAGAACAACAGCGGACTGTACCACAGCCAGCCGAGCACGAACACGGCGACCGCCGCCACGAGGACGGCCAGGTAGTTGACGGGTGCCATCAGCGCACTCTGCCCTTTCGACTTGGGATCGGCTGCCGGATCGACGTATCGTAAAGCTACGTCGAGCCTGGAACATCACAATGCGCTGCGAGTCGTCCTTCCCAGCAGCCTCACGACAGTGAGCATCACCCAGGCGGCGACGAATGCCGCGATGCCGGTCATGAGGGGCCATGCCACGAGCGCAAGGAGAAACGCGCTGCGGTAATTCGCGGTCGTCACGGCGCGGATGGTGGCGGCCGCCGCGAGTCCGAGTGCACCCAGCGCCACCCCGAGCGCCGCATGGAATGCGGTTGTCGTGGGGGAGCTGCGCAGGCGGCTCAGCTCGTACCCGATATGTGCGGCGAACACGATCGCACTCACGAGCCATGCGGCGATCCGCCACGCGGCTCCCCCCTGCCGGGCGAGCGCCGAGGTCCCGAGGCCGATGACGAGGTACAGCAATCCGGCGAGCAGCACGGCACGAAGCCGGTGCCTGGGCTCTGTCATACGCCGGTCGCGCTCTCGAGGCTCACTTCCGCAGCCGGCCCGCTTCCTGGCTCTGGGCCAGCACACGCTCCACGAAGTCCACGCGCTCCTGCGTTTCGACGAGCTCCTGGCGCAGGCGCACGACTTCCGCTTCGAGAGCCTCGAATCCTTCCTGGAGCTGTTGCGTGGAGCCAGCCTCGACCTGGAGCTGGCCGCCGGAAGCCTGGCGTTGCCTGAGGCGCTGCGCCCAGAGACCAAACCCCACCGCCAGCACGGCGTGGATCGCTGAGTGCGTGCCCATGAAGAACGGCACCGCGACGAGATTGAGGACAGCCGCGCCGACGGCGACCGGATACCAGACCTTGGGATTCAGCGCCATCTAGAGCTTCTTCTTGGGCGCCCGGCTCTTTTCGGCGAAGAGCTTGTGCCCGGTCTTGGCGTCGAGCACCTCGTACGCGCCGAGCACACCGACCACGCCAGCCGCGGTGCGGATCGGCGTCTTGCCCACCCGCACCCAGGTGATCTGCCCGGACGCTTCTCGCTGCCGCTCCACGATGTCGAGCCGCGCCTGGCCGGACTTGACCACCGCTTCATCGTCGGAGCGGTACTTCGCGGCCTGGTGCGCCCACGGCAGCCGCTTGTCGAAATCGTCATGGCCGATCATGTCGGCCACGGTGAGCCCGCCATCGCGCGCGAAGTGCTCGTTGCATCCGCCGAAGGTGTATCCCGGCAAGAGCTTCCAGAACACCCGCACCGGACTCGGGGCGTTCGAGGCGACCTGCAGGTAGCCCTGCAGCTCGCGCTCCAGCGCCGCGAGCGTCCCGGTCGACCACCCCTTCGCGTTCGCGGCCATGTCGGGGTGGAGGTTGGGCCACGAAGCCACGATGACCTGCTGATACGCCGCCAGGACGCCTCTTGTTTGTTCGACCGTCATGCCCATAGGGTCGCGCCCCCCCTCCCCCAGCGCAGCCTGCTCATCGAGATGTGGGCATAACCTGTGTCATTGGGCGGCGACAATCAAGAAAGCCGTCAACGCCTGCGCAGGAACACGTGGGTGGCGCGGTCGCCATGGACGGTTTGCGCCACCACCAGACCGAGTCCGGGGAGGTCCAGTCCCGCAAACAGCGCCTCACCGGCACCCAGCAGCACAGGCCGAACGGCCAGGTGCAGCTCGTCGATGGAACCGGCCTGCAGATACTGCCGGATCGTCGCCACGCCGCCGCCCACGCGGACGTCCTTCGCACCGGCGGCGTCGCGCGCCTGGCGCAGCGCCGCCTGGATTCCCTCGGTGATGAAGCGAAACTCGGTGCCGCCCGCCATGCGCAGCGGCGCGCGCGTGTGATGCGTGAGCACGAACACGGGAACGTGATAGGGCGGCTCCGGTCCCCACCACCCTTTCCAGCGGTCGTCCGGCCAGGGTCCGCGGATCGGACCGAACATGTTACGGCCAAGGATCCATGCGCCGATTCCGGCCATCCCCTGCTGTGCCATCTGATCGTCGGTGCCCGTCTCGCCGCCGGCCTCCCCGTGCTGCTGTCGCCAGGTCCGGGTCGCAAAGAACCACTCCATCAGCTTCTCGCCACCCACACCGAGGGGATGGTCCAGATCCTGACCGGGGCCTGCGCCGTAGCCGTCCAGCGAAACGGCGAAACTCGAGACTCGGACTTTGCTCATGTCGAGAGACGCCGCACTCCGCGGGCGAGCCAGCGGATGCCGGCCAGCAACGTCAGCAGGATCAGCGTCCAGACGAGCGCCGACGTTCCCACCATGGTCACCTGGTAGCCGAAGCCGCCGAGGGCATGATGGTTCTCGAACAACCAGGCCTGCAGCAGGTACCCCGGGGCGATCACGATGTAGGCCGGCAGACTATTCAGGTGGGTGAGCGCGACGGCGCCTGCGACGCCGGTGAGCACCACCAGCGCCAACGCGAGCCGCGGCCACCTCACCGCCGGCCTACTTTCCGATCACGATCACGACGCCCGCCCCCAGGGCGAGCAGTGGCTTTCATCGCAACACGTCCTCCCTCGTCCCATATGGTGTCATGGCGCCGGATGAAAGTTCCGCACGTAGAAATGCCACCCTTCACCGGCGACGTCCGTCGCATCCCCGCGCGCATCGGACGGGAAATGCCAGCGCTTGTCGTAGTGGACCCGCGTCCAGGTATGCGGCCGTTGCGCGAACGCGGCGATGCCGTCGAACATCTGAGAGATGGTGGGGTGCATGCCGAGCGAGCTTCCCAGATTGCGGGTCGCGACGTCCGACGAATCGAGCAGCGTTGCGGCCACGACCGTGTCCTGCCGGACCGTGATGCGCCACCACAGACCAGTACCGGGGCAGACACAATTGCGCTGGTACTCGAAGACATAGGACGCGAGGTGCTCGCGTTGCCAGGCATTTTGCGCTTCCTCACGCGACGGTCCACAACCCGCCAGCGCGAGGAGCGCGATCGGCAATGCCGCCGCTCGGGTGACGGCAACTCGATCCGGCATCTGCGGCCCCCTCACGAACGATCGCGACCACCACGTCAGAACGGCGTCGCGGCGGCTGGACCGGCCCGCCGCGGGTTGTTCAGGCGGCGCGCGAAACTCGTCGCTCGACGCTCGCCAGGAACGCTTTCGCGGCCTGCAGCGCACGCCGCTTCCCGCCATAGGAGTAGTCCCCGAAGAACTTCTGGTGCCTGGGCCCGTAAGTGCCGTTGGGGCGTTCGCGGAACTGGCTGCGAACGAACCACCCGTGGGTGCGGGTCGAGGGTTGATCGATGCGGGTGATGCCGCGGCGCCTGATGCGGCGCGACCGGGTACGCTTCATCTCGGGCTCGGTTTGAAGGGTGATAGCGACATAAGCTGCTCCCGGTAGCGGGTCATTTCAAGGACGGTCTCGATGGTCGCCTCCTTTATACGGATTTGCCCCGAGCACCTGCCGTCACGAGGCGGTACGCGACCGCATACACCGTCAGGCCCACCGCGAGACCGAGGAGCCCGCCGACTCCCGCCCGCGAGATCATGATCTGTCCGGCCCAGTAGCGGGAGACGGGCCCCGCCGCCCTCACCGAGTTCCAAACGGCGAGGAGCACGGCGATCGCGGCGAGTGAGCAGAAGACTGCCACGCGCCACGGGGCCCGGAGCGCGCCGGGGTCGCCGCGGCGCATTTCGCGCACGAGCCAGCCGAGCACGATCAGCCCTCCGAGCACCGTGCTCGCATGTTGCAGCAGGTTGAAGACGGGGATCGCGAGGCCACCGACCCGGACCCGGTGCAGCAGGCCGGGGGCTATGGTGACCGCCCAGTCCATGCCATGCGTGAATCCATCCCACACGATATGCGTGGTGGCGCCGAGGACGATGGCCACTGCCCCACCGAGCCACCAGCGCGGCCGGGTATCGAGCGGCGCCGTCGGCAGCGCCAACAACCGGCGCGTCGGTGTGCGCAGCAGATACACCCAGAGCGCGAGCGCCGCGAGACCGACCGGCAAGCAGAAGTCAAACACGCCGACCGGCGTGTGACTCCAGCGCCATTCGGTTCGCAGGCGCAAGAGGTACTCGAAGTCGGGGGACACCGTCCCGATGGCCAGCGCACACAGTGGGACGTAGTTCCGCCGGACGAGCGGCCAGAACGGAGCCGCGGCGGCCGGGTGTGACAGGGTGAACGGCATCGAGCGCCCGTCGGGCTCGCCTAGCGCTCAGACAAGGGCGTGGTCATGTCACTTACTCCGTCGCACGCCAGCCCGCAGGTGTTCCTGCTTCCCGACAGCATACGCTTCGCGCAGCCAGGCGCGAAAGTCC
>DASSIL010000037.1:0-44272 GCA_035691925.1 Gemmatimonadales bacterium | reverse complement strand
GGGAATCTCCGCACACGTCTGCGCGGCGCCGGGGGCGGGGACGACGGACGCGTTGGACGCGGGGGCGCTCGACCCGGACCGACGTTTCGGATCTATTGCCTGCCTCATGCGACAGATGTCCAGGCCGTGCGGCCCCAGCGTCCCCGCGTCCTCGCCCCGCCCCCGGCGCCCCAACAAGTTCAGCGTCTCGCCTAGTGTGTTTCCTCATCCAGTGGCCTGATCCAGATATTTCTGTATCGCACTGCGGTACCGTGATCCTGCAGTTCAAGCGGTAACACGTCCGGATGCACGGTATACGGCGGCCGCTCCTGGTGCGCCGTCGGTCCCGACAGCTCCACGTTGTCCTGCACCAGCACTCCATTGTGGAAGACGGTCACCCGCGCCGGCTTTGTCGCGCGTCCCCGCGCATCGAAGCGGGGCCGGTGGAACACGATGTCATAGCTCTGCCACTCGCCGGGCGGCCGCGCCGCGTTGACGAGAGGAGGGAACTGGCCGTACACCGCCGCGGCCTGGCCGTCGGGGTACGTCTTGTTGTCGTACGAGTCGAGCACTTGCACCTCGTAGCGCCCCATGAGAAACACCCCGCTGTTGCCGCGCTCCTGCCCCTCCCCGTGCGGCGGCGTCGGCGCCTCCCACTCGATGTGCAGCTGACAATCGCCGAAGCCGCGCCGCGTATGGATGAAGCCGCTCCCCGGCACCACTTCGGCGTACCCGTTCTCGACCTTCCACGGCGCGGCCTGCCCCGAGTCGCCCGCCCACTGCGACAGATCGCTGCCGTCGAACAGCACCACGGCGTCGGTCGGGGGGGCATCGGGCCGGTCGACGGGCGCCGGCCCCACGATGCGCGGCTGCGGGCGATCCATCGCATGCTGCGGCCAGCGCGTGGAGACCTGCGCGGACGCCGTCGTGGCCCCCGCGAGTATCAGCAGGCCCGCCAGGCAGCGGGGCGAGATCGGTAGCATCAGGGCATCCTCACTTGCGCAACAATTTTGAAGGCGTGATTTACCGAGTCTCAGTTCTGTTGTGTCGGCGGCTGCTTTGCGGGACGCCGCTTCTTCTTGGGTCTCGTCTTGCCGTACGTGCCGCGGAAGATCTTGCCGCGTCGGCTGCGCTGATCACCCTTGCCCATTCTCGTTGCTCCTTCTCGTGCTGGTTCCCGGCGTGGTGCTACTGGCGCGTGGCGGCCGGTGCGCCACGCACGAAGGCGATGTAGTCGGTCGCGATCGGGACGCTACCGCCCTTGCGCAGCGCCCAGGCGATCTGTCCCCGGTGATACGAGCCATGCAGTGCGACATGGAGCAGGATGTCTTCGATGCTCGAGGTGAACTGCCGCCCGGCGCTGTTGACGTACGTCACGCCCTGCTGCAGGCGCTCCAGGGTCAGGGCATCCACGTACGCCGTGAGCGCGCGCTGGTTCGTCTGGACCAACGCCGCGCACTGCTCCAGCGACAGGTCGGGCCACACCGGGTGCGTCGGCGTCTCTCCTTTCAACCGGGCCAGCCACACATGCTCGGCGGCGAGCACGTGGGCAAACAGCTCGCGGCAAGAGGGATCGGGGTTGGTGGCGCTACGCAGCGCGGCGAGGACGCGGTCGTCGGCCCAGGCGAGATGTGCCAAGAGGCGAGAAAGGTAATGCACAGAGGCGCCTGACCTCCGAAGTGGAATGGGCGGCTCGCGCTGAAGTCTCACCCGAGTCGCGCAGCGGGGCAACCCTGCTCGCCGGGAGACCTGTGCCGCGGCGGTCGAGTCACCGAGCATCAGCCACTGCACCTAAGTCGAACAGATCGTCGATCGAGCGACGCCGCCTCGATCGCGAGCTGGGCGTAGAGCCGTACCGGCCGGGCGAGGTTGGCGTCGCCCTGGGCGAGTGCGGGAATAGTCGGTCAGCCGGCCATCCCAGGTGTGCCGTCCCTGATCACTCGATGCGACAGGATAGCTCGTGTCGCGCCATTCGTAGTACGCGTGTGCGAACGCGCGCAGTGCGGCGGCATCGGGGAGCGGTGTCGCACGCTGGGCGGCGACCGTCACGCAGCCGAGGAGCATTGGCGGCCGCAGCCAACAGTGGAGACGAGGAGGTGGGCATCGGTTTGAGGGAGCGCCTTTCGCGCCCTCCGGCAAGCCGGGTAGGTTTGGGGCAACCAGGAGGATCTACGGCCGTCGCACCCCAGCACACCCCCGCGCCCACGATTCCTACGAACGGCAACCTGCCGTCCAGCGAATTCGGTCTCGCGCTGGGCTTCGTGATCGGGCACCACTTTCTGCGCATGCAGGACCTGCACTATGGGTACTGGCCCGAAGGACTCGCCCCGGAGCCGCAGAATCTGGCGCAGGCGCAGGCGAACTACACCGACTTCCTGATGTCGCACATCCCCACGGGGGTGCACTCGGTGCTGGATGTGGGATGCGGCGCGGGGAACACCGCTCGCAAACTGCTGGACCGCGGGTTCACGGTCGACTGCGTGTCGCCCAACGGCGTGTTGACCGACGTCGCGAAGCAGGTGCTGCACGGCCGGGGCGACATCTTCGAAACACGGTTTCAGGATCTGCAGACCGAGCGGCGCTACGACCTCATCCTCTTCAGCGAGAGCCTGCTCTTCATCCCCCTCGAGGAGGCGTTCACGAAGGCGCTCTCCCTTCTCACGCCGGGGGGGTATGTCCTGATCACCGACATCTTCCGCGTTCCGGCAGAGGGGAAGAGTCCGATCGGCGGCGGCCACGAGCTGCCGCGGTTTCGCGACACCGTCGCCCGCTTCCCGCTCGTGCCGGCCCTCGACCTCGACATGACCGACGGGATCGCGCCGACGTTCGACATGCTCGACGCCGCCTACCGTGACGCGATCCAACCGGCGTACCAGCTGATTCTATCGCGGCTCGAGGCGCGGCATCCGTGGGTGATGAAGATCGTGAAGTGGAAGTTCAAGAAGCAGATGAAGCGCTACGAGGACAAGCACTTCAGCGGCCGGCGCAACGGCGTGAATTTCAAGAAATACAAATCGTATCGCTTGCTGCTCTACCGGAGCACGCCGCCGTCGATCGGCACCGCCTGACCGGTGACGAAGGCCGCCTCGTCGGAGAGCAGGTACAGCACCAGCGCCGCGACCTCTACCGGCTTCCCCATCCGCCCCATCGGCTGGTAGGCCGACAACTTCGCGAACATCTCCGCCTCCCGGCCGGGATAATTGCGCGCCAGGAAGCCGTCCACGAACGGCGTGTGGATACGCGATGGGCAGACGCAGTTGCAGCGGATGCCGCGCTTCACGTAGTCCACCGCCACCGACTTCGTCATCGCGAGCACCGCGCCCTTCGACATGCCGTACGCGAAGCGCTCTTCTTCACCGATGAGCGAGGCGAGCGCGCCCATGTTGACGATCGCTCCGCCACCGCTCGCGACCATGTGCTTGATCGCCGCCTGGAGGCAGTGAAACATGCCGCGCACGTTCACGCGATACAGCCGATCGAGGGTGTCGGCCGTCGTCGATTCGACCGTGCCGACGTGCGTCACGCCGGCATTGTTGACGAGCAGGTGGATGCCGCCGTGCTCGGCGGCGATCTGATCGAAGGTGCGGCGGACCTGGGCCTCGTCGGTCACATCGCAGACGAACGCGTGGGCCGCGCCCCCCGAGGCCCGGATCCCGGCCGCCGCCTCCTCCGCCGGTCCACCGTCGAGGTCGAGCACCATGACCTTGGCGCAATGTTCGGCGAGGATCCACGCGATGCTGCGGCCGATGCCGAGGCCCGCGCCGGTGACGATGGCGGTCTTGCCTTCGAGACTGAAACGCAGCGGTCGCCTGCTTCCTTCGCCGAGCTCGACGAGTCGCGGTTGGACGATCGGCCCGCTGCGGGACCGGCGGGGAACCGAGGTCGATGGAGCGGGAGCATCGGATTGGCGGACGTCTTCCATCCTCAGAAATCTGCCTGCGGGCGCACGAGAGTCTAGTTGTCCCGGTCCCTGAGGGTGTTGCGCGCACTCCTCAGTCCTGGTTGTGGCTGAAACACGGCCCCCACCTTCGCGCCGTCACCCGTCCGACGCGCGACCCGTGATCAGATGGTGCTCCAAAGCGAACCGGGTCAGCTCGGCGACAGTGTGAATGCCCAGCTTGCGCATCAGGCTGTCCCGGTGTGTCTCGACGGTGCGCACACTGATCCCCAGCTCGGCGGCCGTTTCGCGGTTGGTCCGGCCTCGCGCCACGCCGACCAGCACATCCCGTTCCCGCGCGGTCAGGGCGGCGAGGCTCCCCGCTGGACGGGGCTCCCCTCCCTGGACGGCTGCGACGAGATGGCGGGCCACGGTGGGGCTGAAATAGGAATCGCCGCCACAGACGGCATGGATCGCCTGGCGAATCTCGGCGGGGCTCGAGTCCTTGCGGAGATAGCCGTGGGCCCCGGCGCGCACGCTCTCGAGGACGTACTCCCGGTCGTCGTGCACGCTGAGGATCAGCACGCGGGCCTCGGGCGTGCGCTCGCGCAGCGTTCGCACCACGGCGAGGCCGCTCCCACCGGGACCGGGCATCGTGAGATCGAGCAGGACCACGTCGGGCTTTTCCCGCGCGGCATGCTCGATCGCTTCCGCGCCGTTCGCCGCCTCCGCCACGACGCGCAGGTCCCCTCCGGAGCCTTCTTCGAGGACCCGGCGCAGCCCCTCCCGCACGACGGAGTGATCGTCCACGACGAGCACCCGCAACGGGGTCTTCATCGCGGCTCCCCGCACGGGACCGGGATGGTCACGCGCAGCAGGACTCCCGACCCCGGCCGACTGCTGACGCGCGTCGTCCCTCCCAGCGCGCCGATGCGCTCGCGAATCCCGGCGAGTCCCATGTGCCCATCGCGCGTCGCATCGAAGCTCGCGGGAAGCCCGCGTCCGTCGTCCGCGACCTCGAGGCTGAGCTCGCCGTTGCCGTTCGCGAGTCGGACCCCGACCGCATGGGCGGAGGCGTGGCGCGCCACGTTGGCGAGCCCTTCCTGCGCCGCACGAAACAGCGCCAGCTCAACGTCCGGCGTGACGGGCGGGAGCGCCTCCGGGGCATCGAAGGTGACGGTGAGTCCGGCACGATCCGCGAAGGCGTCGGTCAGTGAGCGCAGCGCGGGGACGAGGCCAAGGTCGTCGAGCAGCGACGGCCGAAGCTGCTCGGTGACCTTGCGTACTCCCTGGATGCCGGAGTCGATCAGCTCCATCGTCTGCGCGATACGCGCGGCGAGGTGCGGCTCGAGTTGCTCGGCGAGGACACCGAGCTGCAGCCGCACGGCCGCGAGCACCTGAGCGGTTTCATCGTGCAGCTCGAGCGAGAGACGGCGGCGCTCCGCCTCCTGCTGCTCCACGATGCCCGCCGAGACCCGCGCCAGCTCGGCGGTTCGCGCGGCGAGCCGCCGGTAGAGATCCGCGTGCTCCAGCGCTGCACCGATCTGACTGCCGAGGGCGCGCAGGAACGTTTCGTCCAGGGCCGTGAACGGGTCGCGCGCATCACCGACCAGGAGGAGGGCGGCCGTCACGGTCTCTCCGCGCCACACCGGGAGCAGCGCGGCGTAGGGAAATCCGCGGCGCGGATTCTTCGGATCGGGCCAGTCCCGCACGACGGCGGGGTGGCCCGTGGCGATCGCATCTGCCGCAGCGCGGGCGGCGCGTGATGGCAGCACCGTCGCCTCCCATCCGGCGCAGGCGCCGGCGCCCGCGAGGCAGCGCAGCGAGTCGCCCTGCGGCGCGATCATGGCGCTGCCGCGCACCGACGGGAGCCCCAGCGGCCGCTCCAGCAGCGTGCCCAGGCTGTCGCTCGAGTCGCCGCGCGGCTGCAGGTCTCCCGAAAGCGCCGAGAGCGCCGCAACCCCGCGGCGCAGCTCATCCTGCACGAGCACCAGGATCCCGCACCCGGTTGCGAACAGAAACAGACTGTCGAGGTAATAGCCCCACGGACTCCAGGCGCCCCGGGCTCGCAGGAACGGGTAGTCGAGATGGTGGAGACCCCAGAACAGCAGCGCGCCCGACAGCAGCGCGGCTCCTGTGGCACGTACGCGACGGTAATACCGGAAGAATACCCATCCCGTCCACAGGGTCACGAGACTGAGAAAAAGAACGGCGGGACCGGAGGCCAGCAGGAAATTGTCGAGTTGGTAAATTGCGACATACGACCAGACCGGCGGGAACAGCAGCACCAGCGCATAGCGGGGACGCCACTCGAGCTGGTAGGAGAACACGAGCGCGGCCCAGAGCAATGCGAGCGCCACCCAACCGGTGAGCACCTGGTGCCAGTAGAGCCAGGACCACTGGTGGGTGGCGAGGAAGCTCGCGATCGCGCCCACACGCAGGAGATACAACAGCCAGGCGACCGCCCACCACCCGAGATACGGCTTGCGATAACGCGAGTAGAGTAGCCCGCAGACGAGAGCGAGCCCCAGCGTGATCGCCGCCAGCAAGGCGGCGGCGTGCAGCTCCGTGGCGGGAGGAAACGACGTCGATTGCACTATAGTTGAGTGTAGCGTTTGCGAATTCCAATGTAAGGGGGAAGCGATGCGACGTACGGTAATCGCGGGTGTTCTCACGACCGGGATGGTGCTGGGCGCGGTCCGGCAGGCTACGGCCCAGGCCTTCGCCGGGACCGCGCACTACACGATTCACGACGAGAACGGCAAGACGAACATGATCACGATCGCGACGAAACCTGGTCACTACGCCGTTCAGTATACGGGCGAGGACGGGAAGGCCGGCCAGCTAATCGTCGATTCGGCCGCGGGGACCACGACCTTTGTCAGTAGCGAGGACAAGAGCTACTACGTGATCACCAAGGAAATGATGCAGGGAATGGCGAGCATGATGTCGGGTATGGCGGGCATGATGCGGCGTCACGGGGCGGATTCGAGTAAGGGCGATTCCGACGAGCCGAAACCCACCATCACCCCAGGGGGCACATCCGTTGTCGCCGGCATCTCGTGCCAGGTCTTTCACTACGTCGCAAACGACGACAAGCACACCACGGGCGACGTGTGCCTCGCGAAAGGCGTGGGGATGGGGTTGTTCAACATGAACCCCTTCGGTGGGATGATGGGGGGGATGGGAATGCGACAGCAGGAGCGCCGGGGGATTCAGGAGCGGCTGGGTCGCATGGGGCAGGTGGGGCAGATGCTCCAGCAAGGTTACGGGATCCTCAAAGCCACGAGCTTCGAAGACGGCAAGCCAAAGGGCTCGATCGAGGTCACCTCGGTGGACCGCGGCATGCCACCCGCGGCCGCGTTCGCGCCGCCACCCGGGTACACTGAGAAGAACATGGGCGACATGATGAGAGGCGGCCGCCGCCCGTAAGTCCTCGAGCACCGTGAAACGAGACCGGGTCACGTCGCGGCGACGTGACCCGGTCTCTCGTTCCCGCTACGGCGCTTTCCCCGCATCCAGCGCCGCTTTGATCCCTGCCAGCAGAACGCCCGGTTTCGCGTCGCCCCAGAAGTGGATGAAATAGATCGGCGGGTTCTCGCTCTGCAGATGATTATGGACTGCCGTCGCGGTGATGCCGTGGGCGGTGAGCGCGCCGATGACGGGTTGCACCCGATCCTGGTACACGGCGAAATCCCCCGTCGCGACGTAGCGGTCGGGCGTCATCGCCTGCACGTTGACGGGGCTCCCGGCGGCGAGCGCGGGCGGAATCGTGTCGCCGTGCATCACCACGGTTCCCGTGATCAGCACGAACCCCAGTTGTGCGACCGCTCCGCTCGCCGTTCCCTTTGCCCCGAGCGTAGTGAAGACCTGGGCGGTATCGATCGTCACCGGCGCGGTGGCGGGCCCCGCGACGCCGCGCGGTGTCTGCGTCTTGGCGAGCACGCGGTCGAGCCGGCGCGCCAGATCGACGGCCGGGCCGGTCCCATGGAAGTGGACGTACATGATCGTCGGCGACTCGCCGGTGAGGTGGTTGTGCACGCCCAGGATCGCGAGATGCTGCGAGTCGATCGCCGCCTCGACGGGGAGCAGCTCCGTGAGCGTCACGACGAGGTCCCCCATCACGATCGCCTGCTTCCCGGTTCCCGCGAATCCGGCCCAGGCGCCGAGCGCGAGGCGGGAGACGGTGGCGTCTCCCATTTTCAGCGTCAGATCGCGACGCGGGAAATTGAAGCGTACGTACCCGGCTGACTGCACCGGGGACGCCTGGAGCACGCGGCCCACCGAATCCCACACCGTCTGTTGAGCCGGCAACCCAGCCGGCAGGACGATCAGCGTCAGCGCAACGAGTGACACTCTCATGTTGCCTCCACCTCACGGGCCACAGTCTGCATCCGCTCCCACAGCGCCGCCACGTGCGCGCGCTCGGTCATTTCCGCCCCGATCGACACCCGCACCGTCCAGCGTCCACCCAAGACCGTCGCGTTGAGAAAAGCGTCACCGGAGCGGTTGATTCGCTCGAGCCACGCGAGGGTATGCCGGTCGAGCGCTTCGCCGTCCAGGCCGGGTGGGCGATGACGCACGCACACCGTTTGTAGTGGAACCGGGGCAATTCGTTCCCAATCCCGGGCCGCGTCGACCTGCCCGGCGAGCCACTGCGCGTTCTCGAGGTCGCGCCGCAACCGTGCCTGCAATCCCGCAACGCCCTCAGAGCGGATCAGTGCCCACAACTTGAGGGCGCGAAATCGCCGCCCCAGGGGGATGTTCCAGTCCCGCAGGTTCACCGCCTGCGCGTCGACTGGCGTTCTCAAGTAGCTCGGGTTCGTCGACATGACACGCACGAGGTGCTCGACGTCCCGTACATAGTAGAGGGAACAGTCGAACACCGCGCCCAGCCACTTGTGCGGGTTCAGGACGATCGAGTCGGCGCCCTCGATCCCGGCCCACATCCAGCGGCACTCCGGCAGAATCATCGCCGAGCCCGCCATCGCCGCGTCGACGTGGAGCCAGCAGCCGTACTCTCCCGCCAGATCGGCCATCGCCTCCACCGGGTCGAGCGCCGTCGAGCTCGTCGTGCCGCTGGTGGCGACGAGCACGCAGGGCACGAGCCCCTGTGCCTTGTCCGCCGCCAGCGATTTGCGGAGGGCGAGCGCGTCGAGTGCAAACGCACCGTCGACGGGAATGGCGCGGACCCGCTCGCGGCCGAATCCCGCAAGCAGTGCGGCTTTCAGGACCGAGCTGTGGCTCTCGGTCGAGGCATAGACGACCAGCGGGTGCGGCTCCGCCTGCAGCCCACCGCGCTGCATACTGAACGAGGTCGTCCGCTCGCGCGCGCACAGCAGCGCAACGAGCGTCGCCGTCGAAGCGGTGTCGTGGATCGCACCGCTCCAGCCGGGCGACAGCCCCACCATCTGCCGCATCCAGTCGGCCATCAACAGCTCGAGCTCGGTGAGTGCCGGGCTCGCCTGCCAGTTCAGTCCGATCACGCCCAGGCCGGTGGAGAGAAAGTCGCCAATGGTGCTCGCCAGCGTGGCGTTGGCGGGGAAGTACGAGAAGAACGCGGGGTGCTGCCAGTGCGTGATTCCGGGGAGAATCGTTTCGTCGAGGTCCCGCAGCAGTGCGTCGAGCGGCTCGCCGGTCTCGGGAGGCCGGGACGGGAGGCGCTGCCGCACCGCTCCCGGGGTGCTGCGCGACAGCACCGGCCGGGACGCGATCCCGGCGCGATAATCGGCGATCCAGTCCACGACGCGGTGGCCGATGCGCCGGAATTCCTCCGGCGTCACGAGCGTGCGCGTCCGCTCCAGAGGCGCTTCACGAGCTGAATCTGTCCGGTGTGATACACCTCGTGCGCCACGATCCCGACGATCGTCTCGCCCGTGGTCCAGCGTCCCGTCAGACGGCGATTCCAGCGCGCCGGCGTGACGCGCCGGACCACGCGGACCAGCGTGCCGTGCTGGCGCGCGAGCAAGGCCCGGTCCGCGGCCCACGACTGCTCGTCGGTCCGATCGGGGAGCGCGGGCCAGTTGGCGGGGGAGCGGGGGAAGTCGCGCGGCGAGTCGGGGTCGAGGCGGCGGCGCACGGCGTAGTCCCAGTAGGCGATGTGCAGCGCCAGCTCCCAGATGCTGTGGCGCCGGCGGGCAGGGACCCAGCGTGCCTCGGCCGCCGATACCCCGCGCAGCGCCATCAGCGGCGTCGGGGCGCCGTGCCAGGCGGCGCCGCGCTTGGGGTCGAGTGTGGCCAGCAACGCCGCGAGCATCTCCCAACCTGACGGCGTTGTCCTTGGGGAGCAAGAGGTTAGCGACGCATTGACAGTTGCTATTGATATGATATCATATTGCTAGTGCGGTCTTCGTTTCCTCTTTCGGAGGGTGTGGCGGTGATTCGCGAGGTGAAGGGTCGTGCCTGGCCGGGCGGGTTGATGGTCGTGGTGCTGTTGCTCGGCTCGGGACTGGTGGTGTGGCAGCTGGTGCTGGCGATCGGCGCCCTGCAGCCGCTGACGATCGTGCTCTGGGCTCTGGGCGTCGTGCTCGTAGCGATCCTGTGGGGCGGGTTCTTCGTCGTGCAGCCGAATCACGGCAAGGTGCTCCAGCTGTTCGGCCGCTACGCCGGGACGGTGAAGGAATCGGGGTTGTGGTGGGCCAATCCGCTGTACACGAAGCGGCGCGTGTCGCTGCGTGTGCGCAACTTCGAAACCGCCCGCCTCAAGGTGAACGATCACGGGTCCAATCCGATCGAGATCGGCGCCGTCGTGGTCTGGCAGGTGGTCGACACCGCGGAATCGGTTTTCGAGGTGGATGATTACGAGAATTACGTCCACGTGCAGAGCGAGGCGGCGCTGCGTGGCCTCGCCAATCAGTATCCGTATGATGCGCACGAGGAAGGCCAGATGGCGCTCGCCAGTCACACCGCCGAGGTCGCCGAGAAATTGAAAGGCGAGATCCAGGAGCGGCTCGCCAAAGCGGGGGTGCGGGTGCTCGAGGCGCGCATTTCGCACCTCGCCTATGCGCCGGAGATCGCGACGGTGATGCTGCGCCGCCAGCAGGCGGGCGCCGTGATCGCCGCCCGGGCGCGGATCGTCGACGGCGCGGTGGGGATGGTCGAGCAGGCGCTCGCCCAGCTCTCCGAGAAGCAGATTGTTCGCCTGGACGAGGAGCGCAAAGCGGCGATGGTGAGCAACTTGCTGGTGGTGCTCTGCTCCGAGCAGGCCACCCAGCCGATCGTCAACACGGGCACGTTGTACCAGTAGCCGGGTGACCGGGGTGGCAGAGCGACGCGCGTTCCTGCTTCGGATCGATCCGGAGCTGTACGACTCGCTGCAGCGCTGGGCGTCGGACGAACTGCGCAGTCTCAACGGCCAAATCGAATTCCTGCTGCGGCGCGCGGCGGTCGACGGCGGCCGCCTGCGCGGCAATGGAGGAGGGAAAGATGAGCGACAGCGCAAGGGATAGCCTCCGGCGGCTGGTCGTGACCCTGACCGTGACCCTGCTGGCGCTGCCGGGCGCCGCCCGGGCGCAGCAGCGGCCGGCGTTCGCCGGTCTCTATCGCCTGTACCAGGGCGGTACCGAGGTCGGCCGCGAGCGGTTCGAGCGGTCGGGACGCGTGGCCGAATTCTCCGTTGTCGTTCCGGTCATCGGTCTGAAACTCGACAGCCGCACCGCCTTCGACTCCACCGGCGCATTCCAGCGCTTCGACGCCGAGGCCTACAACGCCGCCGGGGACACGCTGCTCGGCACCTTCAGCGTGACCGCGAGCGGCGCACTGCTGCAAACACAGTCGACTTCGAAGCGTACCGGGCAGACCAAGACCGGTCAGGCTGCGGGCCCGGTCGCGGGCGTGATCCCGGCGCAGTCGGTGGCGGTCGTCGCGCTGCTCGCCCGCCGCTTCGCGCGCGATACCACGATCCGCATGTTGATCATGGGCAGCGATTCGGTGGTCCCGGTGACGATCGCCCACCACGGTGACTCGGCGACGGTGTCGTTCGCGGGGATCGCGGCGACGACGCTCACCACCGGCGGCCGGGCATGGCCGATCGACATCGCCGCCCAGCGGGTGCACGCGGAGCTCTGGAACGGCGGGGACTCGCTCGCGCCGCTCCCGGGGTTGCGGCGCCCGGTGGCGGACTACCGGGCCCCCGCCGGAGCGCCATACACCGCCGAAGAAGTGCGCATCCCGGTGCGCTCCCTGCAGGGCGACACCTTCTCGCTCGCGGGCACGCTCACGCTCCCGGTCGCCGCCGCGCGACCCGTCCCCGTCGTCGTCACGATCACGGGATCGGGGCAGCAGACACGCGACGAGGATCTCTGGCCGCTGCTCCCCGCCTATCGGCCGTTCCGGGTGATCGCCGAACGGCTCGCCGTTGCCGGCATCGGCGTGCTGCGGCTCGACGACCGCGGCGCCGGGGGCTCCACGGGTGCGGGCGGGACGACGGCCGACTTCGCCGACGACGTGCGCCAGGAGGTGGCGTGGTTACGGCGTCGTCCCGACGTTTCCAGGGTCGCACTGGTGGGGCACAGCGAGGGCGGGGCGATCGCGCCGCTCGTCGCCAAGGATGATGCGACGCTGGCGGCGATCGTGCTGCTCGCCGGCCCGGGAAAGAGCGGCCGCGCGATCCTCACCGATCAGTTCCGCCGCCCGATCGAAACCGCTCCGGGCCTGTCGGACTCCGCGCGTCGAGCGCAGCTCGCGCTGGTGTCGCAGCGCGTCGACCAGGTCATGCAGTCCAGCCCGTGGATGCGCTGGTTTGCCGCCTACGATCCGCTGCCCACCGCTCGAGCGGTTCGGGTCCCCGTCCTGATTCTCCAGGGAGCTCTGGACCGGCAGGTGTCGGCGGGGCAGGCCGATACGCTCGCGGCGGCGTTTCGGGCTGGTGGAAACCGGGACGTCACGGTCAAGGTGTACCCGGGGTTGAACCACCTCTTCCTCCATACGGACGGGGACGGGTCGCCGACCGAATACCCGGCGCTCAAGGACACCACGCTACCGGCCCAGGTCCAGGACGACCTCGCGGCGTGGCTCACGGCGCGTCTGCGTTAAGGACGCCACAGACTCCTGACATGTCTCGCGCAACCTTGCATTCGGGTGGGGCGTCAAATTGGGTATCCTCTGCCCCGGGTCGTCGCCCATGTCGAAATCGCCCGCTCTGGTACCGCTGCTGGCGCTCGCCTGCGCGCTCGTTCTGGCGGCACCGGCCTGGACACAGAACGTCCATCCGACCCCCCCGCCCGAAGTCCGGGTTGTTCAAGTAAAGGAAGAGATTCATCTCGACGGCAAGCTCGATGAAGCGGTATGGCAGACCGCTCCCGTCGCCACCAATTTCCTGCAGGCCCAGCCCAACGAAGGCAAACCCGCCACACAGCGCACCGAAGTTCGCTTCGCCTACGACGACGCCGCGATTTACGTCGGCGCCCGCATGTACGACGACTCGGGGGCGCGGGGCGTGCAGACCCGTCTCGTGCGGCGTGACGCCAACGCCGACGCCGATTACCTCGAAGTCATCTTCGATACCTATCACGATCACATCGGCCGCCTCTTCTTCACCGTGAATCCGTCGGGGGTCCGGGGCGACGCCAACGGCCTGGGGGGCGGGAGCGACGATTCCTGGGACCCGGTGTGGGAGGTGAAGACGGCGATCGATTCGCTGGGGTGGACCGCCGAGCTGCGGATCCCCTTTTCCCAGCTGCGCTATCCGTCCAGCGCGTCCGAGCAGACGTGGGGGTTGCAGATCTGGCGCCAGGAGAACCGGCTGAACGAGCTGTCGCAGTGGTCGTTCTGGCATCTGAACGAGAGCGGCGGGCCGTCGCGCTTCGGGCACCTCACCGGTCTGGTGATCCACCGCGCGCCGGGGAAGGCGGAGATCCTGCCGTACGCCGTGGGCCGCTCCACCAACATTCCGGTGAGCGATCCCACCGACCCGTTCTCGAAGGCGCACGCGATGGACGGCCGCGTCGGGGCCGACGCCCGTTACCTCGTGACCTCGAATCTCACGCTCACGGCGACGGTGAACCCCGACTTCGGCCAGGTCGAGGTGGATCCGGCGGTCGTCAACCTCACGGCGTTCGAGACGGCCTTCAACGAGAAGCGGCCGTTTTTCGTGGAAGGGTCCAGCTACTTCGGGTTCGGCGGATTGAACTGTTACTTCTGCTCCAACGTCTCGAGCCTCTCGATGTTCTACTCGCGCCGCATCGGGCGCGCCCCGCAAGTCGACGCCTTCGCCTACGGCGATTCCCTCAACTCCGTCAGTCACGCCGATGTCCCCGGGAATTCCACGATCATCGGCGCCGCGAAGCTGACCGGCCGCACGCCGTCGGGATGGTCGATCGGCACGATGGACGCCATCACGGGACGCGCCGACGCCACCGTGCAGTGGACGGACAGCTCCCGCTCCCATGTCGCCGTGCAGCCGTTCACGAACTATTTCGTGGGGCGCGTGCAGAAGGACCTGCGACAGGGGGCGACGGTCATCCGGGCGATGGCGACGTCGGTCTACCACGATCTCACCGACACCGTGGAGTCCAACCGGCTGAGCCGGCATGCGGAATCGTTCGGCATCTCCTCCGACAATTACTTTCACAACCGCGACTACCATCTGATGGCCCAGGTGGCGGGGACGAACGTGTCGGGCGACTCGGTGGCGATGCTGCGGCTGCAGCAGTCGAGCGCGCGCTACTTCCAGCGTCCCGATCACGGCGGTGGCGCGAACGGCCTGCTGACGAACCACCTCGATTCGTCGCTCACGTCGCTGCGCGGACTCGGGGCCTATGCGCGATTCGCGCGCGAGCAAGGCGACTGGCTGTGGGAGCTCTCCACCAACATCCGGACTCCGGGATTCGAGAACAACGACATCGCGTTCCTGTCGCAGGCCGATTATGCCTACATGAGCGGCAACATCTTCCGGCAGTGGACCAAGCCGACGAGCTGGTACCGGCAGATGTTCTTCATCACGGGTGGACAGCAGCGCTACAACTTCGAAGGGGACTTGATCGACCGGCAGGGCCAAGTCTTCTATGACGTGACGCTGCGGAATTACTGGGAGCTGACAACCTTCTATATCGGGCGGCCCAGTGTCCTGGACGATCGGCTGGCGCGCGGCGGGCCGGTGCTCAAGCGTCCCAGTCTCAACTACTGGCAGCTCGGCGTCTCGTCGGATCGCCGCAAGAGCATCGTCGTCAACGGCAACGGCTCGTACGACCGCTCGAGCGACGGCAAGCCGGATTGGTCCACGAGCTTCACGATTCAGCTGCGGCCCGCGTCGAATATCACGGTCTCGCTCGGACCTTCCTACAACTACAACTCCACTTCCTACCAGTACGTGACCGCGGTCGCCGACCCGACCGCGACGGCGTTCAGCGGCACCCGCTACGTGTTCGCGGACCTGGTGCAGCATGCGGTCGCGATGGAAACCCGCTTCAACATCACCTTCAACCCCAATCTCACCTTCGAGCTCTACGCGCAGCCACTGATCGCCAGCGGGTCGTATTCGAAATACAAGGAATTCGCCGCACCGCGGGGGTTGAAGAAGCTGACCTACGGGCAGGACATCGGCACGGTGTCGGTGACGCCGGGCTCACCCAATACGATCACGATCGACCCCGACGGCGCCGGCCCGGCGCCGAGCTTCCAATTCAGCGACCCGACGTTCACGTTCCGCTCGCTCCGCGGCAACGCGGTGCTGCGCTGGGAGTATCACCCCGGCTCGACCTTGTATCTGGTGTGGACGCGGGAGAGCGACTCGGTCCTGTACCGCGGGGCGATCGACTTCGGAAGCGACGCCGGCTCGCTGTTCCAGGGACCGGCCCAGAACATCTTTCTCCTGAAGGTGAATTACTGGCTGGGCTTCTGATGCGGCGCGGGGCCGCGGTCCAGGCCCTGCGGCGGCTGGGCATTCCCCCGCGGTAGACGGCGCGCGTCAGTCGCGCCGCACCGTGCGCCCGACGATGATCGTGATGTTGTCGCTGCCGCCCGCGTCGAGCGCGTCGGCGAGCAGCGCCTCGCACGCCTGGCGCGACGACGTCATCGCCGTGAGCCGCTCGCGGATGGTCGCGTCCGCCACGTGCTTCGAGAGGCCGTCGCTGCAGAGCACCCCGACGTCGCCCCAGCGCTGGTCGAGACGCGTGACGATCGGCGCCGCCTGTGGACCGCCGATCGCGCTCGCGAGCACATTGGCCCACTTGCTGTGCTCGGCGTCGGCCCGCGTGAACACCCCCTGATCGATCAGATCCTGTGCCAGCGTCTGATCACGCGAGATCTGGGTCAACTGGCCGCCGCGCAGGGTGTAGCAGCGGCTATCGCCGACCTGCAGCAGGTAAGCGCGCGGCCACACGCCGATCCACAGCGTCAGCGTCGTCGCCATGCCGTCGAGCTCGGGGTCGTCCTGCGCCTGGCGCATCAGGTCCATGTGGCACTGCAGCGCGCCTTCTTCCAGCGACCGCAGAAACGCCATCTCGTCGGTGAGGTCGGCGGCGTAATAGCAGCGCACCGACTCGGCGACGTAGCGCGTGATCGCCTCGGCGGCGAAGCGGCTCGCGAGCTCTCCGCGGGGACCGCCGCCCACGCCATCGGCGACCATACCGAACATCGCAACGCGCTCGTTGCCGCCGATCGTGTCGGGCTCGGGGAGGCTCGTCGAGTGGATCTGCATGTGCTTGCGCATCCCGGCAATCAGGAAGTTGTCCTGATTGACTTCCCGCACGAGCCCCTTGTGCGTTAGCCCGAAGACGTCGATCTCGTCGTCGCGGGGCTTGCGGTCGACCGCCTGGTCGATGCCGGAGGGGTGCGGGGCGCCCATACGGTCCATACTAACGCCCGCCGCTACAGCACGCGCGGGTCCGCCGGGCACTACTGCGCCGCCGGCGCCGGATCCTGCACCCCGATGTCCTGCACGACCTTCCACGAGCGATCGGCCTGCTGCTTCCAGATCGTCAGGTAGCGGCCTGTGCTGCTCGCGGGCGCGCCCTTCTCGTTGCGGTAGTGCGCCTCCCAGTGCCCGATCGTGTATCCCAGATCGCCGCTCGACCCGACGTCGGCCTGCACCGGTTCCCAGGTGAGAGTGAAGGAGGTATCCGCGAACATCTTCGTCACGGCGTCGCGCACGGCGGGACCGGTGAGTGTGCCGGTAGGCCGGATCAGCGCGCCGTCGGGCGCCATGAATTGCATCCACCCCTCCGCACGCCGCTGGGCCGTCGCCTGGTTGAACGCGCGGTCGGCGTCCTGCAGCGCGGTGCGGGTCTGCGCCACATCCGCCGCACGCGGGGACGCCGTGCACGCTGCGGCGAGGGCGAGGGACACGAGGAGACGGTGGGGCCGCGTCATGGGCGATCCGGTGGTGAAGGGTGGAACCCTAGAACTTTCGACCGAGCACCGACTCGAGGTGCTCCTTGTAACCGCGCGACAGTTTGAGGCCCTTGCCGTCCTGCAGAATGACGACGTACTCACCGCGGAAGTAGGGCTGCAGCTCCTTGATGCGCTCGACGTTCACGATCGTGGAGCGATGGATGCGCACGAAGCGCGCCGGATCGAACTGGGTCTCGAGCCGCTTCATTGTTTCGCGCAGCAGGTGCCACGCCTTGCCGACGTGGATCTTGACGTAGTCGCCCTCCGCTTCGATCCAGTCGATGTCGCGGACGTTGAGCAGCGTGACGCGTCCGCCCGACTTGATCACGAGGCGCTTTAGATACGGGCCCCCGGGGGCCGCGCCCTGGGGGCCCGGTGCCGCAGGCGCAACGCCGTCGAGCAACGCCCGCAGCTCCTCGCTCAATCGCCCGAGCTGTCCGGCCCGCACGCTCTGTTTGGCCCGCGACACCGCATCGCGGAAGCGGTCGTCGTCGAACGGCTTGAGCAGGTAGTCGGTCGCATGGACGTCGAACGCCCGCAGGGCATACTGATCGAACGCGGTGACGAAGACGACGACCGGGAGCCGGGCCGGATCGAGCTGGCGCAACATCGTGAAGCCGTCCATCTCGGGCATCTGCACGTCGAGGAACAGCAGCTCGGGGGACGTGCTGGCGATGGCGCGCAGTGCCGAGCGGCCGTCGGCGCACTCCCCCACGATCCGGATATCCGCGTCGCCGGCGAGCAGCGACCGGATCGCGTCGCGCGCGGCGGGCTCGTCGTCGACGATCAGCGCGCGAATCCCCGTCCGGGCGGTGGTCATGCTTCACCCACCCAGTCGACGGGTGCCAAGGCGAACGGCAGTTCGATCCGGGCTTCGAGTCCACCCCCCGCCGCGTTCTCCACGGCGAGGCCGAAGTCGTCGCCGTAGAGGCGGGTGAGCCGGGCGCGCGTGTTCGTGAGCCCGATCCCCGGGCGCGCCGTGTCCCCCACGCCCGTGCCGGGCCCGTCGTCGCGCACGACCAGCTCCAGCCTTCCGTTGACGCGTCGTGCCGCGACCGTCACTCTGCTGGCGAACAGGTGCGGGGCGATGCCGTGGCGGATCGCGTTCTCCACGAGCGGCTGGAGAATGAGGTGCGGCACTTTGGCATCCAAGACGTCGGGGTCGGCATGGATCGTCACTTGCAGCCGGTCGCGGAATCGCATCTGCTCGATCTCGAGATAGCTGCGGATGAAGTCGAGCTCCTGCTTGAGCGGCACTTCCTGCTGCGCGGCGTGGTCGAGCACCAGCCGCAGCAACCCGCCGAGGCCCGCCACGACGCGGACCGCGTTCTCGCGGTCGCCGGTGCGGACGAGCGAACCGATGGTGTGCAGCGCGTTGTAAAGGAAGTGGGGCTGCAGCTGCATCTTCAGGGCCTGCAGATCCGCCTGCACGAGCTGTGTCTCGAGCTGCGAGGCGGTGAGCTCCCGCTCCCGGAAGCGACGGTACTGATCCACTGCGTAGGTCACCACCAGGACGATCCAGTACAATAGGCCATCCGACAGCGCCCACACCACGAACAGCTGCAGCGCCACCCTCATCACGGTGCGCGACTCCGGCCAGATATGCGAAACGAGGTACGCATACCCGATGTCCTGCAGGAACACGAATGAGAGGCTGATCGCGAGATGCAACGCCACGTGTCGAGGCCAGCGCGGGCCGACGATCGGGAAGCGACGCCCCAGCCAGATGATGCCGGGGGTGACAAGCGCCCACACGAGCGACTGCGGTACTTGGGCCGCCAGCGGCTGCCACCACGCGAGCGGCGTCCCGCGAATCCGGTAATTGATGAACAACTCCGCCGCCTGCACAATGCCGTACGCGGTCCACGCCCCGAAGATCAGGCCCCAGGGGATCGGCCGGCGGTCGACGGTGGGAGTCATGCGGCGGGAAGATGGGCCGGAACGGGCGGCGACGGTAGGTGAACCCCGGCGCGTCAAAGAATGACGGTCTCCCGCGGGGCGCTGGCCCGCACCACCCACAGGCAGGGGAGCCCGACCGAAATGACGTGGCCGACGAATCCGTTGACGAGGTTCACGAGGGTGAAGCGCATGACCCGCGCCGCCGAGAGCGGAACGACGACGAAATTCATGACGACGAAGACGAGACAGCCGTACAGGACGGCGCTCAGCACCGGCCGGCTAGTGAGCAGCGGGATGCGCCGGCTGGCGAGGACGTAGACCGAGACGATCAAAGCGGCATTGAACAGGTGCAGCACGCCGCCGAGCAGGACGGTGGGCCACCCCTCTTGAAAGGACGCGCGACCGAGCAGCCCCGACGCGACGCCCTGAAAACACTGTGTCGCAGTCACGCCCCGCAGCAGCCCGTAGACCACGACGCAATCCAGCATGTCGAGGGTAGCGACGGCGAGTGAGCCCATCGCAACGGCAGGCCCTGCGGTGATACGCATGACGGACAAATCGACCGTGATTGCGATGTCCGATCAAGGCTCGAGCGACGAAACGCCGCCCCGCTGCGACGAAACGGTGGCGCAGGGCAGCGGGCGCGCCCGTCCCATCCGGCGGCGCGTCCATCGCGCCGCTGGCGCGATTCGTCGCAGCGCCGTTGTCCGGGGCTCCCTCCATTGGCTAGCGTGGCCCTCACTCTCCCCGTCCCAGGAGGACGCTGCCATGACTTTCCGTAGGAGGACGCTCTTCGCTCAATGCCTCGCCGTCGCCCTCGCGGCGCTGCCACTCGCGGCGCAGCAGACGACCGGCAAGGTCGAGGGTACGGTGACGGACCAGGCGGGCGGGGCATTGGCGAACGCCCAGGTCGTCATCGTGGGGACCTCGTTCGGTGCGATGACCGACGCCAAAGGCTATTACTTCCTGAACAACGTCCCGGTGGGCAGCTTCACGCTGCGCGCGCAATTCATCGGGTACGCCCCCACCGAGATCCAGAACGTGCGCGTGCTCGGCGGCCAGACGCTCACCCTGAACGTCAAGCTCAACCCCTCCGCGGTGGCCGTTGCAGGGGTGACGGTGACCGCCGCCTCGAATCCGATCGTCCCGCGCGACGAAGTGGCATCGAAATCGATCGTGTCGGGCCAGACGATCAACAGCCTTCCCGTCGACGACGTGCGTAACGTGATCGCGCTGCAACCGGGCGTGGTCGAGTCGGGTTCGGCGGTCGGGGTATCGATTCGCGGCGGCCGGCCCGGCGAGCAGAACGTCTACATCGACGGGGCGCCGGTGCGGAGCCAGCAGACGGGCGGGCAGGCCATCACCGTCGGTACGAACGCCGTGGAAGAGGCATCGGTGACCACGGGAGCGATGGGCGTCGAGTTCGGCGACGCGCAATCGGGCGTCGTGTCGTTCACCACCAAAGCGGGCGGCTCGAAGCTCGAAGGGGCACTCAACTACCAGACCGACGAGCCGTTCGGCAACTCGCTGAGCGTCGGGTTCAACCGCTTCGAGGGATCGCTGGGTGGTCCGCTGCCGGCCATCCCCAGCCTGCGCTTCTTCCTCTCGGGTGTGGTGCAGGGCCAGCTTTCGGGCTTCGGCTCGAACGGCCAGGACAGAATTCCGACGTACGTCCTCGGCGGCATCGACACGACGGTGGTGGACGGCGACGGCAACGCCGTCAGCGTTCCCACCTTCGTGCAATACGGCGGCAGCTGCAATCCGGCGAAGAATCTCGGTTTCGCCTGTCAGGGCCTGCGCCTGCCGATGAACTGGAACGACAACCTCCAGACGCAGGGCAAGCTGTCGTATTCGTACGGCGCCGGATCGAGCATCGCGCTCACCGGTCTCGCCAGCGGACAACAGGGGCGGTTCTCCCCCGGCGCCGTGGTCGGTGATCCGGCGTTGTACGGCGGCTACCATGCCTGGCAGCGGCTCGCGGTCCTGAACTTGAACCATTCGTTCTTCAAGAGCGCCGAGCGCGAGCTGGCGCTGAACGTCAACCTGAGCTGGGGCCAGAACGACAGCATCACCGGCCCGCTCGACCCGCAGGACGAGTTGGGCACGCGCAGCCCCGCGCTCGGGATCGACTTCTCGCCCCTGCGGTTCGCGGGGGTGTCGGTGATGCCGTTTCCGGTCACCGATCAGATCATCCGGAACATCCGGACCAACAGCGGCTTGCGGGTGCCGTACCTCAACCAGACCGACCTGCGCAACGTGCAGCCGTACCGCATCAACCCCTACGGCCTGAACGGGTCGAATACGATCAGTGCGTTTCCCACCGCCGGGTTTGCGGCGGTCGGGTCGGCCTTGTACCGCGAGACTCGTGTCCGCGAGTTCGCGCAGGTCGACTGGCAGGCGAATCGCTTCCACCGGTTCAACTTCGGGGCCGAGGCGAAGCAGACCGACCTCTCGTTTTGGACGGGTTTGTTCCTGGACCAGATCTTCATGAGCGCGTTTACGGCGCACCCCGTGACCGGCGCAGCCTGGGCGGCGGACCGGCTCGACCTCGGCGACGTCGTGCTGGAGCTGGGCGCGCGCTGGGACTACATGAACGCGAAGGCGCTCTTTCCCACGGTGCCGGGGCGCATCTTCACGAATCCGGCGTGGCAGACCGGCGCGGCGACGAACGACGCGGCGTACCAGGCGTCGCTGGCGTCGGTGTTCACTCCTTCGCAGGCGCATCACACGTTGAGCCCGCGCCTGCGGGTGTCGTTCCCGATCACCGACAAGACCGACTTCCGGCTGTCGTACTCCCATCAGGTGCAGACGCCGGATTTCTTCACGATGCTGGCCGGAACGAACAATGACTTGTCGTTCACGAATACGAACCAACCGTTCGGGCGCGACGTAGGATTCGGCAAGACGATCCAGTTCGAGTTCGGCGCGCGGCACGCCTTCAGCCCCGACTTGGTGCTCGATGTGTCGGCGTACAACAAGAACTTCATCTCGGACCTGGCGTTCCGCATCAAGCCGTACAACGATCCTGCCAACCCCGGCTCGACGTTGAACGTCGACGTCCTGACAACCGCCGATTTCGGCTATGCGCGCGGCATCGACTTCAAGCTCGACAAGCGCATCGGCAGCTGGCTCGATTTCGCCGGCAGCTACACCTTCCAGGTGGCCCGCAGCACGGGCTCCGATCCGTTCTCGTACCTCCGGACGTCGGCTCGCCAGATCAATCAGGTGACGGGCGACCGGGTGCCGCCACCCGAGCAGCCGCTGCCGACCGACGACAACCGCGAGCACAACTTCGTCGGCGCGCTGACGTTGACCGTGCCGGCGGGGTGGAACAAGGGCACGACCCTGGGCGCGCTGCTCGAGAACTTCGGCCTGTTCGCGACGTTCCACGCGGTGAGCGGGCTCCCGTACACCCGGCTGCTCAACACCGGCACGGGGGCGACCGCGCCGCGCGTGAACTTCGGCCTCTCGGCGAACTCGGCAGAGCCGCAGAATTCGTCGACGATGCCATGGACGAAGCTCGTCGACTTGCGTGTCAACAAGGGACTCCGGATCGGCCGCGCGGACGTGACGGCGTTCGCCGACGTGCGTAACCTGTTCAACTTCAAGAACGTGGTCGGGCTGTTTTCAGAGACCGGGGACGTGGTGAATTCGCTGTTCCAGACCAACGCCCTGAGCCCGGAGTTCTCCGGGCTGCGCATCGAGGCCCAGGCGAACGGCCACCTGCTGTCGAGTGGCGCGATCGATCTGGTGCCGGGGTGCGATACGTGGACGGGCTCGACCGCCGGTCCGGTGGACTGCGTCGCGTTGCGGCAAGTGGAAGCGCGCTTCGGCAACGGCGACGGCATCTACACGCTGGACGAGCAGACCAAGGCGCTGAACGCGTTCTATACGCGGTTCAGCGGCCCGCAGACGCTGTACGGCCTGCCGCGTCAGGCGCGGGTGGGGTTCGAGCTGAGCTTCTAGCGGCCCTCTCTCTCAGCGAGAACCCGGTGGCAAACGGGGCCGGACTCATCTCCGGCCCCGTTTGTCGCGCTGAATCCTCCAGAGAAGCTGCGACACGGTGACTACCGCAGTACGTCGAGCGCGACCTCGACGCGCCCGAACGGCGCGCTGACCTGCACCCCCTGCACCAGCGGCCGCACGCGCGCCAGCATCTCGCGCGCGATCTGCACCCCTTCGGCGAGCGCGGCTTCCTTCCCCTGCTCCTGTGCCGCCCGCATCCGCGCCAGCACTTCCTCCGGCACCGCCACGCCCGGCACTTCGTTCGCGAGGAATTCCGCGTTGCGCAAGGAGAGCAGCGGCCAGATCCCGGCCACCACCGGGATCCGATAGGACGCGACGCGCTCCAGGAACGACTCCAGCTGGCGCGGATCGAACACCGGCTGGGTGACGGCGAATTCCGCGCCGGCATCGACCTTCCAGTGAAAGCGGGACAGCTCACGATCGACGTCCACCGCCGCCGGATTCACGCCGACGCCGATCACCCACTTCGTCGCCCCGCCGATCGGGTTGTTGCCGGGGTCGAGTCCGTGATTCAACCGGTACACGAGGTTCGTGAGACCGATCGAGTCGATGTCGAAAACCGCCGTCGAATCGGGGTAGGGGCCCATCTTCGGCGGGTCTCCGGTGATGACGAGAATATTGCGCAGGCCCCCCGCCGCGGCGCCGAGGATGTCGGAGAGCATCCCCAGCAGATTGCGGTCGCGGCAGCAGTAGTGAATCACCGTCTCGATCCCCGTTTCGCGCTCGATCAACAGCGCGCTCGGCAGCACTCCCATGCGGCTCTGTGCGCGGGGACCGTCGGGGACGTTGACCGCGTCGATCCCCGCCGCCTGCAGCGCACGGCACTGCGCCAGCATCGGTGCGGGATCGACGCCCTTGGGGGGGACGATCTCGACCGACGTCACGAATTCCCCGGCCGCGATCTTCCGGCCCCATCGGCTGCGCTCGGCGAGCGGCACCGGCGTCACGCCGGCGGGAGCGTGGACCTCGGTGCGCGACACGACGACCGACGAGCGACGCGGCGCCACGCTCGCGAGGTAGTCCCGCATTTTCTTGATGTGCTCAGGGGTGGTGCCGCAACAACCGCCCACGAAGCGGGCGCCGGCCTCGACGAGCCGCCGGGCGTAGCTGGCGACGTACTCGGGACTCGCGAGGTAGATCTTGCGATCGCCGACGTCCTTGGGGAGCCCTGCGTTGGGCTGCGCCGACAGCGGCCGGTCGGTCGCCTTGGCCATCCGCTCGATGGCGTCGAGAATGCCGGCGGGTCCGACGGAGCAGTTCACACCGATGACGTCGGCGTTCCATGACGCCAGGGTCGCGGTGAAGTCCTCGGGCGCCGTGCCGTAGGCGGTCAGCCCGTCGGTCCCGATCGTCATCTGCGCGACCACGGGCAGGTCACAGGCTTCGCGCACCGCCTGCAGCGCGGCGTGCAGCTCGTCCAAGTCGCTGAACGTCTCGATGATGAATCCGTCGACGCCACCCTCGAGCAGCCCGTTCACCTGGATCCGGAAATAGCGGCGGGCTTCTTCCGCGGAGGTGGGGCCGAACGGCTCGATGCGCAGCCCCAGCGGTCCGATCGCCCCCACGACGCTGGCGCGGTCCCCCGCCGCGCGGCGGGCCAGTTCTGCCGCCGCGCGGTTGATGTGGTGCGTCTGGTCCGCCAGACCGTAGGTGCCGAGCTTCACGGGGTTGGCCCCGAAGGTGTTGGTCTCGAGGATCTCGGCCCCGGCGCGGACGTACTCCTCGTGCACCTCCTGCACGAGGCGGGGCTGCTTCAGCACCAGCTCGTCGTAGCAGACGTTGAGGAAGAACCCCTTGGCGTACAGCATCGTCCCCATCGCGCCGTCGAACAGGTGGACGCGGTTGTCGTCGATGAGACTGCGCAGCGTGGCCACCGGCTACCAGTGGCCTTCCATGCGCTCCGTGTTGCCGATATACGCCCATTGAATGATGCGCATGTAGCGGTCGGCAACGCGCCGCACGTCCTCGGGGCCGATGCGGTAGAGTTGCTGCAGGAAGCGATCTGTCTTCTGGTAGTCGCCCAGATACAGCTCGGCCCGGGCGAGCAGATCGGCCTGATCGGCGTCGCTGCCGTTGCGGGCGACGTACTGCAGGCGGAACGAGGTGACGAACTGGTGCAGCACGAACCCGTCCAGCGGGTCCTGCAGCAGCCACCGGATCTGATCGTACATGATCGGCAGCACCTCCTCGGGTTTCGGGGTGCTGGCGTACAAGCCGCCGACGCCGACGGCACGCTCGAGGAAGGGGGCGGACGCGGCGTACGAGAGCCCCCGTTCCACGCGAATCTTCTCGTACAGCCGGCTCGAGAGCAGATCGGTGGCGACGCGGAACGCGGGATAGTCCGGATGCGACACGGGGGGGCCCGTGATGTACCCGAGGATGTAGTTGGTCGGCAGATCGCGCGTCTCGATGAGCCAGTGACTGCGATCCTGGTGCGGGAGGGGCGGAGGCAAGGTCCATTTGTAGGCACCGTGCGGGAGGGTGCCGATCGTGCGCCTGACGAGGGCGCTCACCGACGCGGTGTCGACGTTGCCGACGATCACCAGCAGCATCCGCGACGTCACGAGCTGGGCGCGGGCATACTCGGTCAGATCGCGGTTGCTGATCGCGCCGAGCGTCTCCTCGGTCCCTTCGGGATCGAGGGCGTAGGGGTGGCCGGTGAAGGCCCCCTGGTTGGCGATGATCTGGATGCGCTCGTCGGGGTCGGCGTAGCGTCGTCGCACCGAAGTCAACATCTGGTCGCGCGCCTGGCGCACAGCCTCGGGGCCGAGCGTCGGGTTCGTCAAGCGATCGGCGAAGACGACCCACGCCGAGTCGAAATCCTGGCGCAGGGTGATGAAGCCGATGACGGTCCAGTCCGCTTCGGGCTCGAGCACTTCGATCGCCCCGGTGCGGGCCATGGCGCGCTGCGACTGTCCCCCGGGGTAATGATCGGTGCCGTATGCCGCCGCGTTGAGCAGCAGGGTCTCGATCCCGGCGGTGTGATCAGTGAGCTGGCGCGTGCCGCCCAGGAGGTAGAGCCGCATCGCCACGAGGTCGTTGCGGCGATTGATGCGCTGGATGATTCGGACGCCCGCCACCTCGCGCGCAGTGGTGAGGGAGTCGGGGTCGAGCGGGCGCGGGGGAACATGGCCGACGCCCGCCGTGTCTGCCGCCACCAGTCCGAGCAGGAGTCCGACCGCGGCGGTCATGGGGCTCGCTCAATCGCGCCGGCGGCGGGGCGGAGCGCCGCCTGCAGGTTCGGGACGATCTCGGGGGGCGCGAGGACCGCGATGACGCGCGGCTGTGCCGAAACGAACATGGTGGCGACGTCCTGCAAATCGACGAGCCGCTGCGCGGTCACCCGCCGGTCATACAGCTCGTAGGCCTCCGCGCCGCCGATCGACCAGGACACCGCCAGCGCGGGAGCGAGGGCATAGCTCGACTCGACCGACAGCTCGCTCGCGACGTGTTGTCGCTTCTTGGCGATCGTGAGGTCCTCGTCAGTCACCCCGTCCATGTTGCCCAGCCCGTCGAGCTCGTGGAGCAGTGCCGTCAGCGCCCGCGGGGCGCGCTCCGGGGTGGTTTCGCCCCGGAAGGTGATCGGGCCGACGTGCGCGAGCGTCTCGTAGCCGCAGTGCACCGATTGAAACAGGCCGCTCCCGGCGAGGTCTCGCTGGAACGTCGAGCCGTGCTCGTTGAGCACGTCGCACAGCAGGTCGATGGCATAGGGAGCGATCGTGTCCCGTCCGGCGCTTGGGCCGCGGTATTTCACGAGGATGGTGGTGTGGGTGACCGGCTTCGCCATCAGCAGCGCGCTGCTCGCCGTCAGCGGCGCGACGGGAGGAACCGGCCGCTGGGCGAAGGGATCCGGCGCTCTGGTCCAGGGGCCGAACTGCTCCTGCGCCGCGGCGAACACGTCGGCGGCGGACACATCGCCCGTGACGACGAGCGCGGCGTTATTGGGCACGTAGTATTGCCCGTAGGCTTCCTGCAGCCGCGGAATCTCGATGCGCTTCAGCGACGCGCTGTCGCCGCTGATGTCCTTGCGGCTCCAGGATGCTCCCCACAGCATCCGCGAGGCCTGGCGGTCGAGTGCCTGCTCGGGGTCGGCTTCGTCGCGTTGCAGCTCGTTGAGGACCACCGGGCGCTCGTTCTTCAGGTCCCGTGCATTGAAGCGCGGCTTCTGCACCAGCCGCCCGAGCAGCGCAATCGCCTTCATGGCGTTCTTGGAAGGAGGGGAGAGGAAATACGTGACCACTTCCTCCGCGGTGGTTCCGTTCCAATCGGCGTCGAGATCGGAGGCCTCGATGGCGAATGCCTCCGGGTCGCCCTTGTAGGAGCGAAACAGCAGGTGTTCGTACAGGTGCGCGAGTCCTTCGTCGCCCGAATCCTGCGTCATCGCGCCGTTGCGCACCGCGAGGAGGACGGTGACGATGGGAACGGTGTGGTTCTCCGCCACGATCACCTGCAGGCCGTTGTCGAGCGTGGCCCGCCGGACTGAGCTGTCCGCCGGCACGGCCTGCCCCACTGCTCGCCGCGCCGCGAGGATGCTGCACGCCGCCGTGAGGAGCGCGGTCACGCGGAGGAGTCCGGTCATAGTCGACTCCAGAGAATGGGCAGATAGAAAACGCCCGGTGCGGAGACGGCCGCCACACGGGCTGGCGTTTTAGCGGGGTGTTTTACGTGGCCGCAATAGCCGCAAATCGCCACGACGACGGTTGTGATATTCAATCTAGTGCTATCTTCGTCCCATGCCAGACCTCGGTCCGCTGCACCCGCAAATCGTCCACTTCGTCGTGGCGCTGTTGCTCGTCGGCGTCGCGCTGCGCTGGATCGCACTCACTGGTAAGGTTCCGTTCGCCGGACCTGCGGCCACGACCCTCCTCCTCCTCGGCACCGTTGCCGCCGTGCTGGCCGTCTCGTCGGGGACCGCTGCGCACGACGTGGTCGAGCGCATTCCGGGCGTCGGTCAGGCGGTGCGCGACCACGAGGACTGGGGCGAGACGACTCGCACGGTGTTTCTCATCGTCGCGGGACTCGAAATCGTGGCCCTCGTGCTCGCCCGGCGGCGGGCCGCGTGGGGCCGCTGGGCCTTCGTCCTCTCGGGTCTCGTGGGGCTGTACGGCTGCTACGCCGTGTACGAAACCGCCGACCGGGGCGGGAAGCTGGTGTACACATTCGCCGGCGGCCCCGGCCTGCGCACCGGGGACACGAGCGATATCGGGCGCCTCTTCACCGCCGGTCTTTACGAGCAGGCGATGGTCGACCGCGCGCGGCACCAGTCAGCCGATGCCGCGGCGCTGATCGACGAGCTGGCGCGGCGCTCCCCCAACGACACGGCGGTGCAGCTGATCCACATCGAGTCGCAGCTGCGCGACCGGCAGGACGCGAAGGGCGCCCTTGCCGCGCTCGGCGCGCTGCATCCTGCCGCCGACAATCCGCGCCTCGTCGTGCGGGTCGGGACGCTGACGGCCGACACCTACATCGCGCTCGGCCAAACCGACTCGGCAAAGGCCGTGCTGCGCCGTCTGGTGGCGCAGTTCCCCATGTTCCAGCGGCTCAAGGACCGCCTGACGCAGCTCGGGGGGTAAACGACCGTGTCCGACCTCCTGGCGGCGCGGTTCCAGATGGGGATGTCGCTCGCGTTCCACATCATCTTCGCGGTGGTGGGGATCGCGATGCCCGTGATGATGGTGCTCGCCGAGCGCCGGTGGCGGCGGAGCGGTGACCCCGTCTATCTCGATCTCGCCAAGCGCTGGGCACGCGGCACGGCGATCCTGTTCGCGGTCGGCGCCGTTTCGGGCACGGTGCTCTCGTTCGAGCTGGGTCTCCTGTGGCCCACCTTCATGCGGTTCGCCGGCGCGATCATCGGCATGCCGTTCTCGCTCGAAGGGTTCGCGTTCTTCACCGAAGCCATTTTCCTCGGCGTCTACCTCTATGGGTGGGAGCGCGTCTCGGCGCGGGCCCACGTGTTCGCCGGGGTGATGGTCGCCGTGAGCGGGGCGCTCTCCGGGGTATTCGTCGTGACGGCGAACGCCTGGATGAACACGCCCGCGGGATTCGACCTGGTTGATGGCGCACCAGTGAACGTGCGCCCCCTCGCCGCGATGTTCAATGCCGCGGCGCCCGCGCAGGTGCTGCACATGACGCTGGCGGCGTATGCGGCGACCGGATTCGCCGTCGCAGGGATCCACGCCTTGCTCATCCTGCGTGGGCGCAGGGCCCCGTTTCACCGCTACGCCATGACGATTGCACTGCTGGTCGGGGCGCCCGCAGCCGTGCTGCAACCGATTTCGGGCGACTACGCGGCGACCACCCTGGCGCAGCACCAACCTGCGAAACTCGCGGCCATGGAGGCGCTGTTCGAGACGCAGTCCGGTGCCCCGATCACACTCGGCGGCTGGCCCGACGCGGCAGCGCGTCGCACGCATTTCGGTGTCGCACTGCCGTACGCCCTGTCGCTGCTTGCCTTTCACGACCCTGGCGCCACCGTCCGGGGACTCGATGCGGTGCCGCGCGACCAGTGGCCCAACCTGCCGGTGGTGCACCTCTCGTTCGACGTGATGGTCATCTGCGGGACGTATATGGCCCTCGTGGGGTTGTGGGCAGCCTGGCTCGCCCGGCGGCGGGTCGATCTCGTACAGCGCCGCGCGTTCCTCCGGGCGGTCGTGATCGCCGCTCCGCTCGGCTTCCTCGCGATCGAGACCGGCTGGATGGTGACCGAGCTCGGCCGGCAGCCGTGGATCATCTACGGAGTGCTGCACACCGCCGACGCCGTGACGCCGATGCCGGGCCAGCCGTGGCGCACGGGTGTGTTCGCGCTGATCTACGTCTTCCTCGCCGTCGTCGTCACGGTGCTGCTGTCGCGACAGATCATCCGCAGCCCGGTGCATGCCGGAGAGGACCGGGAAACGGACGCATGAGCGCTGCCACGCTCCTGGCCGGGACGCTCGTCGTAGCACTCAATGCCTACGTGCTGCTCGCCGGCGCGGATTTCGGTGGCGGCGTGTGGGACCTGCTGGCGAGCGGACCCCGAAAGGAAGCGCAACGGCAGCTGGTCGCCCGTGCGATCGGGCCGGTGTGGGAGGCGAACCACGTCTGGCTGATTCTCGCAATCGTGCTGCTCTTCACCTGCTTCCCGGCGGCGTTCGCCCGCATCGTGGTGCCGCTCAATCTGCCACTGACGGGCGTACTGATCGGGATCGTGTTGCGCGGCTCGGCGTTCGCGTTCCGGGGGTACGGCGGCGATCGCGACGCGGTCCAGCGGCGCTGGGGCCGCGTCTTTGCCGTCGCGAGTCTCGTGACGCCGCTGCTGCTCGGAACGGCTGTGGGCGCGGTGGCGTCGGGCGCGGTCGGGAACGTGGCAACCCGCGCGCGCGAGAGCTTCGCCGCGCAGTACATCACGCCGTGGCTCGCCCCGTTCCCGCTCAGCGTCGGCGCCTTCACCCTCGCCTGTTTCGCGTTTCTCGCCGCCACATATCTCACACTCGAGGCGTCGGAGGGACCGCTGCGGGAGGATTTTCGCCGTCGCGCGTTGGCGTCAGGGGTGGCGGTGGGTGTCGCCGCGCTCGCGGCGCTGATCGTCGCCGGTCCCACGGCGCCGCTGATGCGACACGGGTTGCTGGGCTCGGATTGGGCGCAACCGTTTCAGGTCGTGACCGGCGTCGTGGCGCTCGGCGCACTGGGAGCGCTGGTGCTGGGACGGTATGCGCTCGCGCGACTCGCCGCCGTCCTTTGGATATCGCTGGTACTGTGGGGATGGGCGTGGAGCCAGTATCCCTATGTTGTCCCGCCCGACATGACGATCGAATCTGCCGCCGCTCCCTCCGCCACGCTCCGCCTCGTGCTCGCGGCGCTCGTGCTCGGCGCCCTCGTCCTGGTGCCGTCGCTCTTCTACTTGTTCCGAGTCTTCAAGAGCAGCGATCAGCTGTCAGCTATCAGCCATCAGTAATTCGACGAGCGATCCACCATGCAGCGACGCCTCCAGCCACGAATCCCACGACCATCCCGAACGCGCCGAACAGCTGATTGCCGAGCACGCCGACCAGTGTCGCGACAATGAAGCTCACCAGCGTCTTCAGCAGTCTCATGATGCCTCCGGCTGTCCGCGATCAGCTATCAGCTATCAGCTGTTTTACGACTTGGGTCGTCGTCAGTCCTTCGACGGTGACAGTCTTGCGGCGACCGGTAAGCCCCTGAGCGATCGTCACCGCGCGCCGTGGCACCTTCAGCCGGTCGGCAATGTGGCGCACCAGTTCCTCGTTCGCTGCCCCATCCACTGGGGGTGCCGCGACCCTGATCCGAATGGCGTCCCCATGACGACCCACCACCCCGGTGTGCCGTGCTCGCGGCACGACGTGAATGAGGATCGTCGCCTTGGGGTTCACGCTGACAGCTGACGGCTGACAGCTGGCAGCGCCTTCACAGCAGCACCTGATGCACGAACGCCCGCAGCACCATCAGGAGGAGCCACGCCACCAGGGGGCTGAAATCGACTTGCCCCACCGACGGCAGGATGCGGCGGATCGGCTCGACGATCCAATCGGTGAGCCAGTACATCGGGCGCATCCAGCGGTTGTAGCGGAAGTACCCGAACCAGCCGCCGATCACGCGGACGAACAGCGCCACGACGAGCACGTAGTACACGACGTCCACCAACCTGCCGAGCAGGGCGCGCGGGCCCTGCCCGGCCGCATCGTTGATGGCGTACCAGGCGGTGACGCCCCATTGCACGAGGGCGAGGGCGATCACTCCGAACACCGCCACGAGGATGACCAACCACCACCCTGCCTGGACCGGATTGCCGCCGCGTCGTACGACCAATCGCTCGAGCGGCTGCATCACCGGGTCCGTCATCTGTCGCAGCCCGCGTCCCACGACGCTGAACGGTGAAAGGCGCCGCGTGCGGACGAGCCACGACAACAGCGCGATGACGACCGCGAGGGAAAAGACGCCGAGCACGACGTAGCGAGTGATGACGAGGATCATGGCCGCAACGGTGCGCTGGGGGCTCTAGCGCTTCCGCGAGTAGGAACCGATGAGCTGTGCAGTCGCGACGATATGGCCGTGCATCGCAGCCTCGACCTGTGCTTTCGTGGACCCCGGGTGCAGGGCAAGAGCGGTGTCGAGCGCGTACAGCTTGAAAAAGTAGCGGTGTGGTTTGCCGGGCGGCGGGCAGGGTCCTCCGTAGCCGATCTTCTTGAAATCATTGCGACCCTGAGCCGCGTTCCCGAGCGACGCCAGCGTTTCATCGCGCGCCACGTTCTCCGGAAGCGCCTTGGAGCTCCCCGGCAGGTTGAACAGCACCCAGTGCACCCAGGTCCCTGCGGGTGCGTCGGGGTCGTCGGCGATCAGTGCAAAGGTCCGGGTATTGGCCGGCGCGCCGCTCCACGTCAGGGCAGGCGACACGTTTGCGCCGTCACAGGTGAACTGCTGTGGGATCGTCCCGTTGTCGACGAATGCGGTGCTGGTGAGGGCGAGGGTCATCGCAATCTCAACCCAGAGCATCCTTCACGATCCTCGCTTGCTCCGCCTGATGCGCCGCGGGGTAGCCCTCCGCCGGGCTCGCGCGCTCGGGGCGCGAGACGTCCTTGATGGTAATCCCCGCCGGCGTGAGGTCGCGCAGCTTCGGGAGCAGGAACTTGCGTGGCCCCATGTTGCGCGGCTCCTCCTGCACCCACACCACCTCCGCCAGCTTCGGATAGCGGTGCACCAGCTCCGTCAGGTCGGCGCCGGGGAAGGGATATAGCAGCTCGACGCGCGCGATGGCCACGTGGGCCGCCGCGGCGCGCGCGGGGGAGGCGAGCAGATCGTAGTAGATCTTGCCGCTGCACAGCACGAGCCGGGTGATGGCATCGCGTCGATCGGCGGCCGCCGGATCGTCGAGCACGGCCCCGAACTTTCCGCTCGTCAGCTCTTCCAGCCGCGACGTCGCCGCGGGCAGACGCAACAGGCTCTTCGGCGTGAAGACCACGAGCGGCCGCATGTCGCCGTGGCGGGCCTGGCGCCGCAGCAGGTGGAAGTACTGCGCCGGGGTCGTACAGTTGGCGATCCGGATATTCCCTTCGGCGCCCAGCGCGAGGAACCGCTCCAGGCGGGCGCTCGAATGTTCCGGCCCCTGGCCTTCGTAGCCGTGCGGCAGAAGCAGGGTGAGGCGCGAGGTCTGCCCCCACTTGGCGAGACCCGAGATGATGAACTGGTCGATGATCACTTCGGCGCCGTTGGCGAAGTCGCCGTATTGCGCCTCCCACAGGACCAGTGCCTCGGGCGCCGCCACCGCGTAGCCGTACTCGAAGCCCATGCACGCCAGCTCCGAGAGGGGGCTGTTATGCAGCTCAAACGGCGCCCGCGCTCCCGGGAGGTGCTGCATCGGCGCGTAGCGCCGGCCGTTGGTCGCGTCATGCAGCATGAGGTGGCGCTGGCTGAACGTCCCACGCGCAGTGTCCTGCCCGGTGAGGCGGATCGGCACGCCCTCGGCGAGCAGTGACGCGAAGGCGAGCGCCTCGGCCTGCGCCCATTCAATGCCGCCCGACGGCCCCAACGTCTCGCGCCGGCGGTCGAGCTGCTTCTTGAGCTTGGGATTGGGCGTGAAGCCTTCGGGGACGGCGAGCAGCTGCTCGTTCAGGGTCTTCAGCAGCTCGCTGCGCACCGCCGTCTCCGGCTCCGCCGCGGTCTGCTGGGAGATGCGCCGCGGCTCCTCTCCGCCCGTCCCGGCCGCGAGGCTCGCCTTCAGCGCCTGTTGCACCTCCTGCAGCCGCGTGTACGCGGCATCCCACTCTCGCTGCGCGTCGGCCTGATCGACCACGCCTTCCTGCGCGAGCTGCGCCGCGTACTTCTCGCGCACCGTCGGGGTTTGCTTGATGCGCTCGTACATCAACGGCTGCGTGTACGCCGGCTCGTCGCCTTCGTTGTGCCCGTGGCGGCGATACCCGACGACGTCGATCACGACGTCGTTGCGGAATTTTTCGCGGTACATCATCGCGAGCCGTACCGCGGCGAGCGCCGCTTCCGGATCGTCGGCGTTGACATGGATGATGGGAGCGTCGAAGCCCTTGGCGAGGTCGCTCGAGTAGTCGGTGGAGCGTCCCTCGCGCGGGTCGGTCGTGAACCCGATCTGGTTGTTGCCGATCAGATGAATCGTGCCGCCGGTCGCATAGCCGGCGAGGCGCGCCAGGTTGAACGTCTCGGCGACGCCACCCTGTCCGGGGAACGCCGCGTCGCCGTGGATCAATACCGGCACGGCGATTGTGCCGTCATGCAGCGCCTCCGTACCCTGGCGGCTCGTTTGCTCCGCGCGGGCACGCCCTTCCACCACAGGATTCACCGCTTCGAGGTGGCTCGGGTTGGGGCTGAGACTCACGGTGATCGTCTTGCCGAAGGTGGTGCGGTAGGTGCCCTTCGCTCCGTGATGGTACTTCACGTCGCCGGTGCCGCCTTCGGGAGTCAGCGTCTCCTCGACGTTCCGGCCGCCCTCGAACTCGGCGAAAATCGTCTCGTACGGCAGGCCGACGGTGTGGGCGAGCACGTTCAACCGCCCGCGGTGCGCCATGCCGATGACCACGTCGCGCGCCCCGGTCGTCCCGGCCAGCTCGATCGTGAGATCGAGCATCGGGACCATGACGTCCAGGCCCTCGATCGAGAACCGTTTCTGGCCGAGGTAGGCGCGATGCAGGAATTTCTCGAGTGCTTCGGCCACGGTGAGGCGGCTCAGCAGTTTCTTCTTGGCCTCAGGGGACTGGCGCTTGCGATGCACGCCCGACTCGATCACCTGGCGCAGCCAGACGCGCTGCTCGTGGCTGCCGATGTGCTCGACCTCGTACGCGATCGTGCCGCAGTAGATCTCGTGCAGATTCGGATACGCCTCGGCGAGCGTTTTCCCCGGGACGTAGATGCGGAGGATCTCTGACGGGATCCGCGCCATGACCTCCGCAGTCAGCCCCAGAGGACCGGGTTCGAGCGCGGGATCGCCGGGCGGAGCCGAGCCGAGCGGATCGAGCCGCGCCGCCATGTGGCCGAAGTGGCGATGCGCTTTGACCAGCCCCATCGCGGCGGCGACGTTCTTCAGCTCGTCGACGGACGGTGCTGCGGCTCCAGCAGCCGGCGCTGCCGGCTGTGCGGGAGGTTGGGGCTTGCTGACAGCTGATAGCTGGGAGCTGCCAGCGGTCGCTCCCAGGCTCTCTCCCAGTCCATCGTAGAAACCGTCCGCTCCCTGCAGCAATGCGTCGAGCCGCCGCAGAAACATTCCCGACTCCGCCCCCTGAATGACGCGGTGGTCGTAGGTGCTCGTGATCGTCATGATCTGTGCACCGGCCACGTCGCGAATCGCGCCGGTGGCGATGATCGAGCCCTGACCCTTCATCAGCCGCGGCACGGAGGCGACCGTGCCGATCGTCCCGGGGTTCGTCAGTGTGATCGTGGCGCCCGCGAAATCATCGGGGAGCAACCGGTTCGTGCGCGCTTTCTCGACCAGGGTCTCGTATGCGGCATGGAAGCCGGCGAAGTCCATTGCCTCGGCGTGCTTGATGACCGGCACGACGAGCGCGCGGCTGCCGTCCTTGCGCTCCACGTCCACGGCGAGGCCGAGGTGGATACCGTCGGGGTCGAAGCGATGCGGCTTGCCGTCCACTTCGTAGAACGCACGTCCCATGACGGGGAACTGTTTCGCCGCCTGCACGATTCCCCACCCGATGACGTGGGTGAAGGAGACCTTCAGGTTGCGCGCGGCGAGCGCGGCGTTCAGTCCCTGGCGCCGTGTCGCCAGCGTGGCCACAGGAACGTCCCGGAATGACGTCGCAGTCGGGACGCTCATCGAATCGGTCATGTTCTGCACGAGCCGGGCGGCGGGGCCCGTGATCGGCGTCATCCCCTGCGCGGGCGCGGCGGTAGGTGCGGTCGTGTGCGGCGCAGCGGGCGAAGCGGACGCGAGCACGTCCGCCCGATCGGTCTTGATGATGGGCAGCTCGGCCAGTTTCCCGTTGTCGAAGAGGGCGCGCCAGTCGTCCGAGACGGAAGCAGGGTCGCGCAGGTATTGCTCATACATCACCTGCACGAACGCGGCGTTATTGGTGCCGAAGACGAATTCGCTCACATGCGGGAATCTAAATACGCCGTCAGCTATCAGCTATCGGCTGTCAGCCAAATACGTTAGGGAGAACCTGCGGCCCCCGATATGCAGTACGGCACGCTGCCGCATCCTGAAGTGTTTCGGCGACTGGCGCTCCGCCGCCTGCGTGATGCATTGGATGCTGTCCGCGTCGCGACGCAGCGGTGCGGCGATGCGGCCACAGTGGTGTGGCGCCACTCGTGAGGCGCTCTACTGGCGGCCGCTTGTCGTAGCGGCATATTCAGAGGGACTCGTGCCCAAGCGTTCGCCCGCAGTCCACCCCCGACACGCTCGATTTCGGTCTCCGTCGCCCGACCGGGGCGGGGCATTGATGCGTCTCAGTACGGCGATCGCCGCGGCGGAGACGGAGGGGGATATCTGCCGCGCGGCGGCGGCCGGGCTGCGCGACGAGGCACTGGGGTACGACTTCGTCGCCATCCTGCTCGTCGACCGGGCCACGGGCGATCGGGTCCTGGAGGCAAGTGCGGGCTGGGATTCGGCCCCGACGGGACTGCGTGTCCGTCCCGGTCAGGGCCTCAGCGAGCTGCCGCTTCTCGATGGTCGTCTCCACTACACACCCGAAGTCACCCACGACACGCGTTACCTCCCGACCCGCAACGAGGGGTCCGAAGTGGACGTGCCGGTGATGATCAACCGGGAGCTCGTGGGGGTGCTGGTGGTGGAGAGCAATCATCCGCATGCGTTCGACGAGCACGACTTCGAGATCCTGACCGCGGCGGCGAACCAGGCGGGGATCGCCATCGGCCGCGCCCGGCTGCTCTCGGCCGAGCGACAGCGCGCCGACGAGCAGGAAGCGCTGCGCGCGACGATGGCGGACCTCTCGGCGCAGCTCGAGCTGTCGAAGCTGTTGCAGGCGGTCCTGGAACGGTCGGTGAGCCTGCTGCACGTGAGCCACGGCGAGCTGGCCATCTACGACACCGCAGCGCGCGAGCTGGAGGTGGTCGCGAGCCACAACATCGGCAAGCGCGACACGACGGGCACGCGCATGGCCCTCGGTGAAGGAGCGATGGGGTGCGCGGCGCGGGACGGCAAGCCGCTCCTCATCGACAACTATCTGGAATGGGTGGGCCGTTCGCCGCAGTACGCGCAGGTCGACTTCCACGCCGTCATGGTCGCGCCGCTCCTGATGGGCGGCCATCTGGTGGGCGCGATCGCGTTCATGGACCGGGACCCCAGGCGGCGCTTCGGGGCCGACGATCTGCGCCTGCTCAATCTCTTCGCACCGCAGGCGGCGATCGCGATCGAAAACGCGCGCCTCTTCACCGCCGCGCAGGAGCAGCGCCAGTACTTCGCCGAGCTGGTCTCCAACAGTCCGGTGGCGATCGTGACGCTCGACGTCAACCACAACGTCGTCTCCGCCAACCCGGCGTTCGAGAAACTGTACGGCTATCGCGAGGCGGAGGTGGTTGGCAAGGATCTGGACCAGTTCATTACGACCGAGACGACGCGGATCGAAGCCGCGGCCTACACGGAGCAGGCGCTGGCGAGCCGCCCGGTCCAGGTCATGAGCCAGCGGCGCCGCAAAGACGGCAGCATGGTGGACGTGGAGGTGCTCGGCGTCCCGGTGGTCGTCGGGGGACGGCGTGTCGGTTTGATGGCGCTGTATCACGACATCACGGAGCTGCTGCGCGCTCGGCGGGAGGCCGAGGCCGCGAACAGCGCCAAGAGTCAGTTTCTCGCCAGCATGAGCCATGAGCTGCGCACCCCGTTGAATGCGATCATCGGCTACAGTGAAATGCTGCAGGAAGAGGCGGAGGAGCGCGGCGAGACGGACGCCGTCCCCGACCTGCAGAAGATCCACGCTGCCGGCAAGCATCTCCTCACCCTGATCAACGACGTCCTGGACCTCTCGAAGATCGAAGCCGGGAAGATGCAGCTGCACCTCGAGACGTTCGAGATCGCGCCGCTGGTCGAGCAGGTGGCGACGACGATCCGGCCGCTCGTGGAGCGTAATGCCAATCGGCTCGAGGTGTCCTGCAACCCTGCCGTTGGAACCATGCGGACCGACACCACACGCTTGCGTCAGGTGCTGCTCAACCTGTTGTCCAACGCCTGCAAGTTCACCGACCACGGCCGCATCGCCCTGGAGGTCGAGCGCGCGGGTGACGGGTTGTTGTTCCGGGTGCGCGATTCCGGGATCGGCATGACGCCGGAGCAGCTCGGCCGGCTGTTCCAGGCGTTCTCGCAGGCCGAGGCATCGACGGCCGCCAAGTACGGCGGGACGGGACTCGGGCTCGCGATCACGCGACGACTCTGTCAGATCATGGGCGGGGACATCGCCGTCGAAAGCCAGGCGGGTGCGGGCTCCACCTTTACCGTCCGGCTCCCCGCCGCGGGACCCGAGGAGCAGGCTCCGCCCGTGGCGTCCGAAGCTCCAGGTGAGCCGGTTGCGGAGGCCGGCACGGTGCTCGTCATCGACGACGATGCGGCGGCGCGCGATCTCGTGATGCGTGGTCTCGAGAAGCACGGCCTGCGCGCTGTTGCGGCGGCGGACGGAGCAACCGGCCTGCAATTGGCGCGTGAACGTCATCCTGACGCGATCACGCTCGACATCGTCATGCCGGGGATGGACGGCTGGGCGGTACTTTCGGCCCTCAAAGCGGATCCCGCCACATCCGCAATCCCCGTCATCATGGTCTCGATGGTGGATGAACAGCATCTGGGGTTCGCCCTGGGGGCCGCCGACTACCTCACCAAGCCCGTCGAGCGGGACCACCTGATCCGCGTGCTCCGCGAGCGCGTGGCCGCGAAACGTGCGGGTGGCCTCGATTCGCTGGCGACCACGGTACGAGAGCTGGTGTCGTGAAGCACGTGCGCCGCGCCGCGGTGAAGCGCGTGGCCGCACGGCGCCACGACGACGACGTCGCACGGCGCCAGGCGGCCCTGTTACGGCTTACCGCCGGTATCGCGGCCGCGTCCGACGAGGCGGACGTCTACCGCTCGCTCGTCGAAGGGCTCCACGACGAGGCCCTGGGCTACAACTTCCTCGGCGCCTTCCTGCTCGAACCGGAGACGGGAGACCGTGTGCTCCAGGCCTCCGTCGGCTGGCCCGACGCGCCGCACCGCTTCCGCGTTCACCCCGGCCAGGGTCTCAGCGAGCGCGTGCTGGAAGACGGCCGCCTCCATTACACACCCGATGTCACGCGCGCAGTGGGCTATCTACCGAGCCCCGCGCGCGGCTCCGAAGTCGACGTGCCGCTGCGGGTCGACGGCCGGATGATCGGCGTGCTGGTGGTGGAGAGCGGTGAGAAGAACGCGTTCGGGGCCGAGGACTTCGAGATCCTCACCGCCGCGGCGAATCAGGCGAGCATCGCGATCGGCCGCGCCCGGTTACTCGAAGAGGAGCGGCGCCGGGTCGACGAACACCGCGCGCTGCTCGACACGATGTCGGATCTCTCCTCCGATCTCGAGCTGCCGCGCGTGCTGCAGGCCGTGCTGAACCGCGCCGTCACGCTGCTCGGGGTGACGGGCGGAGAAGTGGCGATCTACGAGGAGCAGACGCGGCAGCTCGTCATCGCTGCGAGCCAGAACATCGGGAAGGACTCGACCGGCACGCGGCTGGCGCTGAACGAGGGGGCGATGGGCCATGTGGCGGTCACGCGCGAGGCGATCATCATTCCGTCGTACACGGAATGGCTGGGCCGCTCGGCCAAGTACTCGGATGTCACGGTCCACTCGGTGATGGCGTCGCCGCTCCTGATCGGTCGGCGCCTCGTGGGCGCGATCGCGACGATCCACTCCGATCCGAACCGCGTCTTCGGTCCCGACGATCTGCGGCTGCTCACCATGTTCGCCCCGCAGGCGGCGATCGCGATCGAGAATGCGCGCCTCTATGCCGCCGCCCAGCGCCAGAAGCAGTACTTCGAGGAGCTGGTGCGCAACAGCCCCGTGGCGATCGTCACGCTCGACCGCGGGCTCGACATCGTGTCCTGCAACCCGGCGTTCGAGGAGCTGTTCGGCTACGCGCCGGCCGATTCGATCGGCAAGAACCTCGACGACCTCGTCGCCACCGAGGATACCCGCTCCGAGGCGGAGCAGTACTCGCAGGCCGCGCTGACCCAGCCGGTGCACGGCATCGGGCGCCGGCGGCGCAAGGACGGCACGCTGGTCGACGTCGAGGTGCTGGCGGTGCCGGTGATCGTGGACGGCGAGCGGGTCGCGCTGATGGCGCTGTACCACGACATCACCGAGCTGCTCGCTGCGCGCCGCGAGGCCGAAGCTGCGAGCAAGGCCAAGAGCCAGTTCCTCGCGAACATGAGTCACGAGCTGCGCACCCCGTTGAACGCCATCATCGGCTACAGCGAGATGGTGCAGGAAGAAGCCGAGGACCTCGGTGCGCAGGGACTGGCCGCCGACGTGACGCGGATTCGCACCGCCGGACGGCACCTGCTCGCGCTGATCAACGACATCCTCGATCTGTCGAAGATCGAGGCGGGGAAGATGGAGCTGCACGTCGAGACTTTCGACCTTCCCACCCTCGTCGATGAGATCCTCGCCACCGCCCGGCCGCTGATCGAGAAGAACGCCAATCGCCTCGAGCTCGTGTGCCCGCCGCACATCGGCACAATGCACGCCGACCTCACCAAGGTGCGGCAGATGGTCCTCAATCTGCTGTCGAATGCCGCCAAGTTCACCGACCACGGCACGATCACCCTCATCGTGGACCGCGAGTCCGGTCCCGATGGCGACGCGATCATCCTGCGGGTGTGCGATTCCGGGATTGGCATGACGCCGGCGCAGATGGACCGGCTGTTCGAAGCGTTTTCGCAGGCGGACGCGGCGACCGCCGCCAAGTACGGCGGAACGGGGTTGGGGCTCACGATCACGAAGCACTTCGCCCAGATGATGGGAGGGGATGTGACGGTCGAGAGCCGTCCGGGCGAAGGGTCCACGTTCACGATCCGGCTGCCGGTATGAGCAATCTGCTGCGCTCCGCGCTGCTCGCACTGAGCAACCGCATCGCCGAGTCCCAGAACGAGGACGACGTCTGTCGCAGCGTCGTCGACTGTCTGCGCCACGAGGCGTTCGGGTTCGAGGGCGTCGGCCTGTACCTCATCGGGGCGGCGGGGGGGGCGCTCGAGCCGACGCTGCGCGCGCAGGCCGGAGCGTTCGCATCGCCGGCCGAAGACCGTTCCGAGCTGCGGCTGCCGCTGCGCATCGACCAGAGCGCGATCGGCGAGCTGGCGGTGCAGCGCGCCGGCGGCCAGGCGTTCGAGCAGGGGGATCTCGAGATCCTCGGCGCCGCGGCCAACCAGGCCGGGATCGCCATCGGCCGCACGCGCCTCCTGGCGGCGGAGCGCAATCGTCTCGCCGAGCAACGCGCGCTGCTCGACACCCTGGCCGACCTTTCCGGCAAGCTGGAGCTCGACAAGCTGCTGCAGGCAGTGCTCGAGCGAGCGGTGACGCTGCTGGGCGTCTCGGGCGGTGAGCTGGCGATCTTCGACGAGCGCACCGAGCAGCTCGTCATCGTCGCGAGCCAGAACATGGGGACGGATGCGGTGGGGACGCGCATGGCGCTGGGGGAAGGGGCCATGGGCCAGGTCGCGCGCACGCACGAGCCGTTGATCATCCCGCGCTACCAGCAGTGGGAGAGTCGCTCGGCCCAATACCAGCGCAGCTCGATTCAGACGGTGATGGCGGCCCCACTGCTGATCGGGTCCCGGCTGGTCGGTGCGATCGCGAGTATTCACTCCGATCCGTCGCGCACCTTCGGGGAGCGCGACATGCGGCTGCTCAACCTGTTTGCCGCGCAGGCCGCCATCGCGATCGAGAACGCGCGACTCTTCACCGTCGAGCGCGAGCGTTCCCAGGAGCAGGAAGCGGTGCTGGATACGATGCAGGATCTCTCGGGAGAGCTGGAGCTCTCGAAGGTGCTGGCGCGCGTGCTGCAGCGCGCCGTCGAGTTGCTGGGGGTGACGGGGGGAGAGCTCGCCACCTACGATGAGTCCCGCAACGACCTGGTGATCGTCGCGAGCTACCGTCTGGAGACCGACGCCGTCGGCACGCGCATGGCGCTGGGCGAAGGAGCGATGGGCACCGTCGCGCGCACGCACGAGCCGCTCATCATTCCTCGGTACCAGGAATGGGAGGGGCATTCCGGGAAGTACGAGCAGAGTTCGATTCAATCGGTGATGGCGGGCCCGCTCCTGATCGGTACCCGCCTCGTCGGAGCGATCGCGAGCGTGCACGCCGACCCGACCCGCGAATTCGGTGAATCGGACCTGCGGCGTCTGATGATGTTCGCGCCCCAGGCCGCGATCGCCATCGAAAACGCGCGACTGTACTCGGCCGCGCAGCAGCAGTTCGAGGTCCTCGTTCGCTCGAACCCCGTGGCCATCGTGAACATCGGCGTCGACAATCACATCCGCTCCTGCAATCCCGCCTTCGAGAAGCTGTTCGGCTACACGGAAGAAGAGGTGAAGGGAAAGAACCTCGACGCCCTGGTGACGACCGAGGGGACGCTGGCGGAGGCGCAGGCGTACACCGTCCAGGCGCTGCAGCAGGGCCGGGCGACCTCCGGCACCGGCCGGCGGCGCCGCAAGGACGGCACGGTCATCGACGTCGAAGTGTTGACGATTCCGGTGACGGTGGGGGGCGAGCAGGTCGGGATGATGGCGTTGTATCACGACATCACGGAGCTCCTGACGGCGCGCCGGGAGGCGGAAGCCGCCAACGAAACGAAGAGCCGGTTCCTCGCGAGCACCAGCCACGAGCTGCGCACTCCGCTCAACGCGATCATCGGGTACAGCGAGATGCTGCAGGAGCAGGTGGCTGAGGACGGGCACGAGGACTACGCCGCCGATCTCGGCAAGATCCACTCGGCGGGGCAGCATCTCCTCGCCGTCATCAACGACATCCTCGATCTCTCGAAGATCGAGGCGGGGAAGATGGAGCTCTATCTCGAAACCGTCGCGGTGCGGCCCCTGGTCGACGACGTGGCGACGACCGTCCAGCCGCTGATCGCCAAACGCGGCAACCGCTTCGAGCTTGTTGCCGCCGCCGACCTCGGGACGATCCGGGCGGACGCGACGCGGGTGCGGCAGGTGTTGCTGAATCTGCTCTCCAACGCCTCGAAGTTCACGGCCGATGGCGTCATCGCGCTGGCGGTGGGGCGGGACGACGGCCACCTCACATTCCGCGTGAGCGACACGGGGATCGGGATGACTGCCGAACAGCTGGGGAGGCTGTTCGAAGCGTTCGCCCAGGCCGAGGCGTCGACGGCGAGCAAGTACGGTGGAACGGGGCTCGGCCTCGCGATCAGCCGCCGGCTCTGCCAGATGATGGGCGGCGACATCGCCGTCCAAAGCGAGCCGGGGAAGGGGTCGACCTTCACCGTCCGGCTGCCGCTGGCCGCCGTGGCGGAGCAACGGAGCTGGCTGCCCGACGGTCGCCCCGTGCGCGGGACCGTCCTCGTCGTGGATGACGATCCCGGTGTTCGCAACCTGCTGGGCCGGTTCCTCAGTCGCGAGGGGTTCCGCGTCGAGACCGCGGCCGACGGCGAAACGGGCCTGCGCCTGGCGCGCGAGCTCGTCCCGACGATCATTACCCTCGACGTGGTGATGCCCGGAATGGATGGTTGGGCGGTGCTCGCGAGCCTCAAGGGGGATCCGGCGCTGGCCGCCATCCCCGTCGTCATCCTGAGTATCATCGATGAGAAACCGATGGGGTTCGCCCTCGGCGTCTCCGCGTACCTGACGAAGCCGATCGATCGCAAGGGTCTGGCAGCGGTACTCATCAAGTACGCCCCCACCAGCGCGACGCGGTCGGTGCTCGTCGTGGAGGACGATGCGGCGACCCGGGCGACATTGCGGCGCACGCTGGAGCAGCACGGGTGGGAGGTGGATGAGGCGGTGAACGGCCGCATGGCGCTCGAGCGCATCGCCGAGCGGCTGCCAGCGCTCGTCCTCCTCGACCTCGTAATGCCCGAGATGGATGGATTCGAATTCCTCGAGGGATTGCGCCGCCGCTCGGTGCCGCCCGTTCCGGTGGTCGTGATCACGGCGAAAGATCTGACCGATGAGGACCGCCGCCGGCTCAACGGCGGCGTCGCGCGGGTG
>DASSIL010000036.1:0-2947 GCA_035691925.1 Gemmatimonadales bacterium | reverse complement strand
AGCACCAGGCGAACCGGCAGCTCGTCCGCCAGCGCCAGGATGCGCTGCACCGGCCACCCTTCTGTTCCTCGGGAGGAGCCCTCGAGCCGATCAAGCGCGGCGAGCGTCAGTGCGCGATACAACGCGCCCGAATCGAGATGCGCCCATCCCAGCCGCTTGGCGACGAGCGCCGCCGTGGACGACTTGCCGGACGCCGCAGGACCGTCAATTGCGATGACGTGGGCCACGGCCGATCGCCTGCAGGGTACGAAAGAACCCGGGATAACTGATCGCCACCGACCGCCGCTCCGAGAGCCGGACCGCAGCGCCGGGAAGCGTGCCGAGAACCGCGAACGCCATGACGAGGCGATGATCGCGCGCCGTCTCGACCGCGCCACGCGGCGGCCGGTCGGTGCCGCGGACGAACAGGTCGTTGCCGCGAGCTTCGGCCGTCACACCGACGTTCCGCAGATTGGCGGCGACGAGCTCCAGCCGATCGCTCTCCTTCAATCGCAGCTCGCCCACGTCGCGAAACACCGTTTCGCCCCGCGCGCGACTCGCCAACACGGCGAGCAATGGGATCTCGTCGATGAGGGCCGGGACCTCCGCCGCAACCACCTCGGTGCCGGTGAGCGCGGCGGGCCGCACCAGCAGGTCGGCGACCGGCTCACCGCCCTCGGCGCCGAGGTTCATCCGCTCGACGTGCGCGCCCATCCGTTCCAACGCAACGAGGAATCCGGTGCGGGTGGGATTGACGCCGACCCCTTCGATCAGCAACTCCCCTCCTTCGGCGAGGACGGCCGCACCGATGAGAAATGCGGCGGAGGAGAAATCTCCGGGAATCGTGAGATCGAACGCCGGGACGGCTGCGGACGCCGGCTGATAGCGGATCACGCCGTGCGCCACGCGCACATCCAGCCCCAGGTGCACGAACAGCCGTTCTGTGTGGTCGCGCGAGGGCCACGGCTCGGCGACGGTGACGGGGACGCGCGACGCCAGGGCCGCGAACAGGATGGCGCTCTTCACCTGGGCGCTCGCGACCGGCGACTCGTAGGCGATGCCGCGCAACCGTCCGCCATGGACTGTCACCGGGAGGTGCTCGGCGCCGTCCTGAAACGTGGCGCCCATCGACCGCAGCGGATCGACGACGCGGCGCATTGGTCGCCGCCGCAGTGAGGCGTCCCCCGAGAGCCGAGCACGGATCGGATGGCCCGCGATCAGCCCGAGTCCGAGGCGCGCCGTGGTCCCGGAATTACCGCAGTCGAGGGTAACGCCGGGTGAGCGGAACCGCGCCCCGCGCACCGTGACGACGCTTCCGGCGCGCAGTGGTGAGACCGCCGCGCCGAGCGCGCGGACCAGACCGGCGGTGTGGCGCACGTCCTCACCGGTCAGGAGGCCCGTACACGCGCTCGTGTCGCGCGCCAGCGCCGCCACCAGCAGCGCCCGGTGCGAGATGCTCTTGTCGCCCGGCACCCGGACGGATCCCTGGACCCTCATCGGCAAAGAAGCTAGCAAAAGGGCGGCTCCATCGGAGCCGCCCTTTCTTCCCGCCGTCCTGTATGTGACGGCTAGGGTCGAATGTTGAACTTGGTCGACGTCACGTGCGGAATAACGATCGCCGTCGACCGCTGCTCGACCAGCTCGGCATTCGTGAGCAGAGCGTACCCACCGGTCTTCGTGAGTCCGAGATTCGTGTACGTCACCGTTCCATCTTCGCCGGTGACGAGGGTCGAATCACCCCGCATCTCGGCGGGAGTGCCGTTGTTGTTGACCGGCACGACGGTGATCTGCACCCCGCCAACGGGGAACCCGTGCCACTTGGCGAGCACCGTGACCGGGGAAATCGTCTGGTTCCCCGAGCAACCCGAGCCGGCCGGCACCGTGCAGACCTTGGCGTCATGCGGCTGTTGAGTGAAGCTCAGGAAGACGCTGTCTACCTCGTCGGGGCCGTAATCGGTGTGGATACCACCGGTCGCTCCAGCGAGGCCACCGGGGTTCATCATCCGGCTCGCCGACAGGGGCTTCGGTCCGAGGAACGAACTCCCGAGCGTGAAGATCCCCTGTGCCAGAGTCCCCATGAGTCCCTGCCGCAAGCTCACCGGTCCGGTGCAGGTGGTTCCCGGAATGAGGAACGCGGCATCAGCGAAGGGAAGGAACGCCACCCCTGCCTGGTCCTGTTTGCGCACGACCGCCTTCTGGCCGCCGAAGGCGTTGGTGTTCGCATCGATGCAGACGCCGACGATCACCGGGGGCGAGAACGTCGTATTCCGCGCCACGGCGCGCCAATTGTAGAACGTATTGGGATCGACCCCGGGCTGTGCGACCGACGGACGCCCATACAGCAGCACACGCGCGACCGCGTTCCCAGCCAGGGTAGAGCTCCAGGAGCCGCTCGACGGCGCGACACCCGAGTACGAGTCCAGGCGGGCGAGCACCGGGCCCGCCGGATCACTCGCCCCGCCGCGCACGCCGAAGGCGCCGTCACGCGTGTTGTCGAGCGCGATGCTGAAGTCCTCGGGCCCCGGCGACGGCGCAGTGTAGCTCGCCGGCCAGGCGTTGGGATCGGTGAACATGCACTTGATGATCTCGTTCACGAACGACGACCCGGTCGTGAAATCAGGATCGACGGCGATGTTCGCCGACACGTGCGCCAGCACGTCGAAGCCGATATTGGCGGCCGTCGTTGTGCCGGCACCGGCTGTCTTCATGCTCGCGATGAGCGTCCGGACAACCTTGACGGTGTCGTTGTTGGTGAAGTAGCTGCCTGCGAACTGGCTCGCGGTCGTAAACGAGCACTTGGTGCTGAACGAGTTCGGTGGAGCGTTGGTTGCAAAGGAAGGCGCAACGGGAGCGTCCGTCTGTGTCGAACTGCGGTCCTGCGGATCACCGCACGCCACAACCAGCGCGAGGATAGACAGGGCCGCCAGGCTCATGCGAGTCTGCATGTACTGCCTCCATTGGGCATATG
>DASSIL010000035.1:0-21661 GCA_035691925.1 Gemmatimonadales bacterium | reverse complement strand
CCAACCTGATGCACAAGACCTTCGGGGCCCCCCCCACCAGCGCCCTGTGTACCTGCACGCCACCGGTCGTTTACGGGTCGCCAGCGGGGCGCTCGTCATCAGCCAGCCAGGCGCAACACAACTAGGTGGGAGGCAGAATGGGAGCGCGTCTCATGGTACCGATCACCCTCCAGCGCTTTCTCGCGGAGCTGAACAAGCTGAAGCAGGACACGGAGGCCGGAACGCTGCAGCCGGAGGACTACGATGGCCGGCTCGCGCGCGTCATCCGGGATCTCCGGGACCGCGGCCTCGACGCCGACCGCGCCGCCGCGACGGCCGCGCTCGCCGATGCGGTCACGCGGGGCGTGATCAGCGCCCCGGTGGAGTTGCACATCAGAAACAGGCTCGGGTTGGTGTAACGAATTCTCTTCGCGTTGGTGCAGCGAATTTCTCTTTGCTTTAGGAGTCACCGATGCATAATCTGCGTGGCGCGCTCGCCGTTGCCGGAGCCGCCGTCTTCCTGCTGACCCCTTGTGCCGCGCAAGCGCCGTCGCACACTCGTAATCTGCCCGCCCTCGATTCCGTGACCAGCGGAATCATGACGCTGCCGATCACGACCGCCTCGGCCTACGCACGCGATCACTTCCTCCAAGGGCAGCGTGAGCTCGACCTGGGGCGCCAGATCGACGCGCATGCCCATTTCCAGGCGGCCCTCACGGCCGATTCGAACTTTGCCCTCGCCTATCTCGACGTGGCCAACACGGGCAACTCGCTCGCGGAGTTCAACACCAACCTGGCACTCGCCGAGCGGCACGCCGCCGGTGCCTCGGACGCCGAGCAGACCCTGATCCAGATCGCGCGTAAAGGCGCGGACAACGACGTCAACGGCCAGCTGGTGCTGGCGCAGCAGCTCGTCGCGAAGTACCCCGACAGCCCGCGGGCCTATCTCGTCCTCGCCGGTGTGCAAGGCGTGCTGAACCACAACGCCGACGCTCGGGTCTCCATGATGAAAGCGGTGAGCCTGGCTCCCCGCATGCTGGTCGCCCACACGGACCTCGGCAACTCGTATCTGTTCGGCGAGCCGAAGGACTTCACCAAGTCGCTGGAGCAGATGCAGCGCGCTGCCGCGCTGGCGCCCAACGAGCCGTACATGCACGATCTGCTGGGTGATGTATATCGTGCGCAGAACAATCTCGACCGGGCCCGTGCCGAGTACACCCGCGGCCACGAGCTGAATCCCACCGACGCGTCGCTGCTACAGCAGCGGGGACACGTCAACGCCTTTGCGGGAAATTACGCGGCGGCGCGCGCGGACTACGATTCGGCGATCGCGCTGGGCCGCGCCAACGAGCAAGCCGGCTTCAGCCCCTTCCGGGCCTACGTCAGCCTCTACGCCGGGGACCCCAAGGCGGCCATCGCCGAGCTCAACCGGCTGGTGGCACAGGTCGATGCGATGAGTGTGCCCGAACCGCGCGGTGTGAAGATCGCCGTGTTGTCGGACATCGCGGTCATCGCGATCCACACACGGGACTTTCCCACCGCGGTGGAGGCGCTCAAACAGCGCACGCAGCTGCTGCTGCAGCAAGCTGACCAGGTCGGCACCGCAGCCTTCCGGCGGAGCCAGGAGGCGAACATCGCCTACTTCGACGCCTGGGTGGCTGCGAGCAAGGGGGACTACACCGCGGCCGGGCAGGCGGCCGACCGCGTGGCCACGCTGGTGACGCCGGACGCGAATCCGCGCAAGCTGGAACCGGTGCACGAGCTGAAGGGGTACGTCGCGCTATACCAGGGCAACTTCCGGGAAGCCGCTGACCACTTCGCAGGGGGCAACCTCGACAACCCCTACATCAAGTACCAATACGCCGTTGCCCTCGCGGGCGCCGGCGAGAAGGATAAGGCGCAACGGCTGTTCCGGGAGCTCGCGGTCTACAATTTCAACAACGTAGGCTACGCGCTGATTCGGAAGGATGCACAACAGAAGGCCGCCAGTCGCGCCGATTGAAGGAGAACGCCCCGCTCGGTTGCTTCGAGCGGGGCGTCTTTCCGCCGGGACGTGATCCACCTGCAGAGGATGCCATCACTCACGCTGGAGCGGAGCGCCACATGACCACCGCGACGAAGCAACGCCTGAAGATTCTCCCGCTGGCTGATCGGGTGGCGATCCGGCCGATGGAAGAAACCAGGGAAATGCGGGGAGGGCTCTATATCCCCGATACGGCCAAGGAAAAGCCGATCCAGGGCGAGGTCCTCGCCGTGGGACCGGGCCGGATGGAAAAGGGCCAGCGGATCCCGATGGAGCTGAAGGTCGGGGACCGGGTCGTCTATGGGAAGTACGCCGGCTCGCAGGTCGAGCTGGAGGATGAAGAGATCATTCTGATCAAAGAAGCCGACGTCATCGCCAAGCTCAGCTGAGCGGGGGATCAAATGGCTGCCAAGTATCTGCAATTCAACACGGAAGCCCGTTCACGTCTCAAACGCGGCGTGGACCAGCTGGCGGAGGCGGTGAAGGTCACGCTCGGCCCCAAGGGCCGCAACGTCGTGATCGACAAGAAATTCGGCGCCCCGACCGTAACCAAGGACGGCGTCACCGTCGCCAAGGAAATCGAGCTCGAGGACGAGATCGAGAACATGGGCGCCCAGATGGTGAAAGAGGTGGCGACCAAGACCTCCGATATCGCCGGCGACGGCACCACCACGGCGACGGTGCTGGCGCAGGCGATCTTCCGCGAAGGCCTGAAGTCCGTCACCGCGGGCGCCAATCCGATGTCCTTGAAGCGTGGCATCGACCAGGCGGTCGAGCTGGTGGTGGCAGAGCTGAAGCGCATCTCCGTGCCCAACAAGGGCCGCAAGGACATCGCCCAGGTCGGCGCCATCTCCGCCAACGGCGACAAGGAGATCGGCGACAAGATCGCCGACGCGATGGACAAGGTGGGGAAGGACGGCGTCATCACGGTCGAAGAGGCGAAGGGCCTCGAGACCACGCTCGAGACGGTGGACGGGATGCAGTTCGACCGCGGCTACCTCTCTCCGTACTTCATCACCGATCCCGAGAAGATGGAGGTCGTGCTCGAGGACGCCTACGTCCTGGTGCACGAGAAGAAGATCACCGCGATGAAGGACCTGCTCCCGCTGCTCGAAAAAGTGGTGCAGTCTGGCAAACCGCTGCTCATCGTCGCCGAGGACGTGGAGGGTGAGGCGTTGGCGACGCTCGTGGTCAACAAGCTGCGCGGCACCCTCAAGGTATGCGCGGTGAAGGCCCCTGGCTTCGGGGACCGGCGTAAGGAGATGCTGACCGACGTTACGACGCTGGCCTCCGGCAAGGTGATCACCGAGGAGCTGGGCTTCAAGCTCGAGAACACCGGGCTCGCCGATCTCGGCCACTTCAAGCGCATCGTGGTGGATAAGGACAACACCACCCTCATCGGCGGCAAGGGCAAGCAGGCCGACATCCAGGGTCGTATTGGGCAGATCCGCACTGCAATCGAGAAGTCGACGTCGGACTACGACAAGGAAAAACTGCAGGAGCGGCTCGCCAAGCTCGCGGGGGGGGTGGCCATCATCAACGTCGGTGCGGCCACCGAGACCGAGATGAAGGAGAAGAAGGCGCGGGTGGAGGACGCCCTGCATGCGACCCGCGCCGCGGTCGAGGAGGGCATCGTGACGGGCGGCGGAGTCGCGCTCCTGTCGTGCCAGAAGGTCCTCGACAAGGTCAAGAGCGGCGACGAGGATGAGAAGACCGGCATCGAAATCGTGCGGCGCTCCCTCGAGGAGCCGATCCGCATGATCGCGCAGAACGCAGGTGCCGAAGGCGCGATCGTCGTCGGGAGGGTGAAGGAATCGACCAAGCCGAACTACGGCTACAACGCCCAGACCGACGAGTACGAGGACCTGGTCCTTGCCGGTGTCATCGATCCGACCAAGGTGACCCGCACAGCCCTGCAGAACGCCGCGTCCATCGCCGGGCTGCTGCTCACCACCGAGTGCGTCATCGTGGAAAAGAAGGAACAGGAAAAGACGCCCCCCATGCCCGGCGGCGGTGGCATGGGCGGGATGTACTGACAAAAGGGAAGCGCAGTTCGCAGCATCCGTAGTCACGTAGGCTCACGTAGCTGTAGTGAAGGAGTTCGATATGTACACACGCAATGCTCTGCAGCGGGATCCGGTAGCGGATTTGCTGCATCAGCTGGAACACCGGATGGCCGGGAATTTCAACACGCCGCTCCGCACGTTCGAGTGGCCCGGAGCCGAGACGGCCATGGCCACGACTTGGCAGCCGCCCGTGGATATTTTCGAAGAGGCCAATGAGATCCGTCTGATGGCGGAGGTGCCCGGGGTGCGGCCTGAAAACGTGAAGATCTCAGTGGAGGGCAACCTGCTGACGATCAAAGGCACGAAGGAGCAGGTGGCGGAAGAGCAAACCGAGAAGTTGCACCGCTATGAGCGGACGTATGGCCCGTTCGAGCGCTCGTTCACGCTGTCCACCTCGATCGATCCCAACAAGATCAAGGCGACTTATCATTTCGGGGTGCTGACGGTCACGCTGCCGAAGGCGGAGACGGCCAAGCCCCTGCTGATCAAGGTGGAGTTGACGCCCGAGAAGGCGTTGCGGGCCTGACCAGCGAAGATGTATGAGGGCGGGACTGGGGGCGTGCCTGGCGCGCTAGTCTAGTGCGTACCGCTCCCTGAACCGCTCCGCCAAGAATGGGGCGCGCCGCCTGTCGCGACGCGCCCCATTGTCTCAGGAACGACCACGCCTGCTTACGGCCGGCGAGCGGGCCGCTTCGGCATCCAGAAAGCGGGATCCGTGGCACGGGTCTCCGCCGCCACGTAGCTCATCGTCGGATTGAGCTCGAAGCGATTCGATTCCGAGTTGATCAGGGCATCGGTCGAGAACTTCTGCATCGTGGCCGTCTCTTCCGGTGTAAAGCCCTGCATCGTCTTCTGCCCATTCGCTGCCATATCGTCGAACTGCCCGTACGAATCCACCGTGGCAAACACGAGGAACGTCGGCTGTGGCATCCCCAGCGTCACCTCGTAGACGCGGTAGCTGTTGCCAGGCGCCGCCCGCTCGGTCGCCGCGCCGTAGGCCTTGGCCGCGGCCTCGAACTCGGCCTCGTGCCCGGGCCGCACCCGGAACGTCGAAACCTCCCAGAAGCGCACTTTGGAGAGATCGGGGAATGCGCCGTGGCTCAGGTCGGGCCGGGCCCGCGCTTGAATGGCGCGCCAGTCGTTCAGCACCTCGGCATCGGCGCGGGACAACCGGTCCAACTCCTTGGCCAGCACGGTGTCGGAGGACTGCTGCTTCATGTCGGCCGCGATCGCGGCGTTGTTCGCATACGGGGTGAGGAACCAGGCTTCGCCGGCGCCCGAGAGCGAGGTCATGGCGAGGTAGTACGCCGGGGACTTGGCCTTCGCGAACGCCGCGGGCCACCCGGCCTCGATGCGCTCATGGTCGGCCGAGCGACCCATCTTCACCGACTCACGAATGATGCTGATCAGCGTGGGCTGCGACGTCGGCAACGGCTGGCCCTGCGCCAGAACGGCGCCGGCGGCGATGCACAGCAACGACGGTGCTGCAAGCAGGCTGCGGATGACATTCACTGTGGGGATCCTCGAGGGACTAGTGGGACGGCGTGCCCAAGGCAAGAGCTGCCCTGAGCGTCTGACGGCGCATCGAATTTCAGCTGGAAATGGGTGGGGACGACGGGACGCCTGGCAGGGCGAGCTCGCAGTAAGTACGGCAGGATCTGTGAGCCGGCCGTCAACATAGCTCGATTGGGCTCGTCCGGATAGGGCGGTGCGCAGCGCGCCGATGCAGCGCTTCTCGCGCGTGAGCGGCGGGGCAGATCTCTCATCCCAGGTTAAGGGGCTCTTCATCCGCGCCGAACTTGATTCCAGGAGACACCAGGAGAACGCAAGACGATCTGGCGCGCAGGACTTCGGAAAGGAGCTGGCGTATGTGGCAGATCAAAAGCGATAGCACCCTCGAGCACGACGTGCAGGAGGAGTTGCTCTTCGATCCGCGGGTGGACGTGAAGGCGATCACCGTCTCAGCGAAAGGCGGGGTGGTCACGCTGAGTGGATCAGCGTCGACGTATGCCGGGAAGGTCGCGGCTTTGCATGACGCGGAGCGCGTGAGCGGCGTCAACGTCGTCGTGGACCACATGGATGTGTCACTGCCCGACCTGCACTCCCGCAGCGACGCGGACCTCGCCAAAGCCGTGATCGCCGCGCTGCATTGGGACGTCGAGGTGCCCGAGGGCAGCATCAGGACCGCGGTGCGCGACGGATGGGTCACGCTCGACGGCACGGTGGACTGGCAGTATCAGCGTACGGCCGCGGATGGGGCCGTCCGCTACCTCACCGGGGTCAAAGGCGTCACCAATCAGATCGCCGTCGCCCCCTCAATCGGCCCCTCGCTGGAAAAAGCGGTCGACGTGAAGCAACACATCAGGGACGCGCTGCGGCGGAGCGCGGAAACTGATGCCCAGCGGATCACCGTGGAGACCGCGGACGGCGGCAAGGCCGTCACGCTCCGCGGCACGATCCACTCATGGGCAGAACGCGAAGAGGTGAATCGGGCGGCATGGGCCACCCCCGGCGTCCGCAAGGTCGAGGACGACCTGACCTACGCGGTCTAGCGCTGCGGCTGAAGGACGGGGCCGGTCATGGCCCCGTCCTGCCGCATCGCGTCGACACGAGCTCGCGGAAACTGCAAGGAGGGACGATGACCGCGGTACAGCGTAAGCATTTTGAGCGGCGCCTCATGAAGGAGCGGGCGTATACGCTCGATCTCCTGAACCGGGCGACGTCCGATGCGGCGTCGCAGTACGAACAGGATCGCGCCGGCGATCTCTCCCAGTGGCCGACCCACATGGCCGATCGCGGCACCGACACCATCGACGAGGAGCTCGCCGCATCGAATGCCACTCGACTCTCGCGCGAGCTCGCCGAGATCGAGGCGGCGCTGGAGCGCCTGCACGCAACGCCCCAACGGTATGGCATTTGTGACGACACGGGCCGGCCGATTCCGTTGCAGCGCCTGGAGGTCATTCCGTGGGCGCGCACGCTCCGGTAGCGAGCCTCTCCGTAGACGCTTGACCGCTCGAGATTGAGGCGCAGCTTTTCCCGCTCCTGAGCCTCGCAGTGTTGCCGGCACACATGGTCGCCACACCTCCCGTCATCGCCACCCCGACCGGCGAAGCCGAGTCCAACGCTGGTCGTCGCCTGGTCGCACGCGCCATGTGGATCGGCCTCTGGGTCTGGCCCTCCTTTGTGCTGCTCGACCTGTACATGTGCTTCGTCGCCTACCCGGGCGCCCCGTGCGGCCTGTTCCTCGTCTATCGCGTGGCCGTGGAGCTGGCGTTTGTCGGGGTGTACCGCGCGAGCCGACGCGGCACGATCGAGCTCAACCGGCTCTTCCAGCTGCAGAACCTCTGCTACGGCGGCGCGGCGCTCGGGATCGCCCTGATGGCGGTGCACCTGGGCGGCATCCGCAGTCCCTACATGCACGGCATCTCGATCGTCGCCCTCGTCCGCGCGGCGTTGGTCCCGACCCACTGGCGCCGCGGGCTCCGGACCTACATCCGCATCGCCCTGGCGTTCCCGCTCGTGATGGGCGTCGGCGCCGCCATCTCTCCCATTGCCCGGGAGGAGTGGCTCAACGCGCCTTCGCTCATCGTCTTCGCGAGCAACTACGTCTTCGTGCTCGCCTCATCCACCCTGGGCCTCGTGACGGGACACATCGTGTGGAGCGCGCAGGAACAGCTGTATCGCGCGCGCCGCGTGGGGCGCTACCGGCTCGAGGCGCCCATCGGCAAGGGCGGGATGGGAGAAGTCTGGCTGGCGTGGGACCAGTCGCTGCGCCGCAACGTCGCGCTCAAGATCATGCGCGTGTGGGCGAGATCCAGCCCCGAAGCCGTGCGGCGGTTCGAGCTCGAGGCCCAGGCCGCAGGACAACTGCGCGGGCCCCACGTGGCGCACATCTTCGACTTCGGTGCGAGCGAGGACGGGCTCTACTACATCGCGATGGAGTACCTCACGGGGCTCGATCTCGCGAGCCTCGTCGAGAAGTTCGGGCCGATGCCGCCGGCTCGGGTCGTCGCGCTCGGCATGCAGGCGTGTCTCGCGCTCGAGGAAGCGCATGTGGCGGGGATCATCCACCGCGATCTCAAACCGCACAACCTCTACCTCACACGCACGCCGGACCAGCCCGACTTCCTGAAGCTCCTCGACTTCGGCATCGCCCGCCTGCGCTCCGACGAACCCGGCAATCAGCGCCTCACCTGGACCGGAGCGATGGTCGGCACCCCCGCCTATCTCGCCCCCGAGCTCTGGCAGGGCGGCGAGGCCGACGAGCGGAGCGACCTCTATGCCCTCGGCGTCACCCTGCACTTCCTGCTGGCGGGCGTCACGCCATCCGAAGGCTTGTCGGTCCAACAGCTGCAGGCCGCGCATCACCGGTCGGAGCCCCCCGCACTGCGGCTCCCACGGACCGACCCGCTGACCGAGCGGCTCGAGCCACTGCTGCGCAAGTGTCTGGCCCCCTCGCCTGAGAACCGGATGCAGAGCGCCCGAGAGCTCCGCCTGGCGCTCGCCGCGCTGCACGATGCTGCGCTGTGGAGTCCGGCTGATGCAGAGGCGTTCTGGAAGCGGGTGGAGAAGGCGCGGTTCGGGTAAGCGCCTCCTTCGTCACCAAGAGGGCGAGCTAGCTTGAGGTCATGCGCGCGTCCCGGCGACCAGTCCTTGGGCTCGTACCCCTCTTTGCCCTGCTGGCGGGCACCGCCACGGCCCAGGCCCGCCGCGACGCGCAACACGTCCCCGTCATCCTCACCCTCTCCGGCGGCGTCTCCCTCGGCTCCTACGAAGCCGGCGTCAACTGGGGCCTCGTCGAAGTCTTCAAGCAGACCCGCCGAGACTCGTTGCGGAAAGCCTGGAACCTGCCTGAGTATCAGCTGAGCACCGCCGCCGGTGCTTCCGCCGGCAACATCAACGGCTTCCTCGCCGCCATCGAATGGTGCCGCACCACACAGCCGGTGCCCCCCGATTCGAGCCTCTTCTGGAAGATCTGGACGCGCACCGGCTTCGATCAGCTCTTCCCGCTCGTGCGGTACGACCAGGAAGACACGACGCGGGCGCTGTTCTCGCGCCGCTACTTCCATGAGGTGCTGTTCGACACCATCGCCGCCGCGATGCGCGACCTGCCGCCCTCCGCTCCGCCCGGCTGCTCCGTTCCCGTCGGGGTCACGATCACCCGCGTCTCCCCCGACACGATCCCGATTTCCTCCGGCATCCGTGCCCTGACGCAACGCTACGCGGCGACGGTCACGCTCGCGCGGCACGGCGATGCACTGGCATTTCTCGCGCCTCCCACTGCGCTGCGCGACAACGGCAAACTCGGCGCCCTCGTCCTGCTCCCCGATTGCCAGGATGTCGTCGCCAACCACCGGGTCTTCCCGCTCGTCGAGGCCTCGTCCGCCTTCCCCGGCGCCTTCGCCCCGGTGCAGCTGCAATTCCAGGATCGCCCCCACGCTGATTGCGCCGGAGCGGTGCACGACTCGGCGCTCTTCTCCGACGGCGGCCTGTTCGACAACAACCCGATCGACCTCGCCGCCGGGCTCTACAATGAGTTGGTCTGGAAGAACCCCGCGCGCGCCGACTCCTCGGCGATCATGATCTTCATCGATCCGGACGCCCCCCGCGGCCGCCTCGCCCAGGTGCTGCGCCAACGCGCCGACTCGAACCCCCCGCCCGCCACAGGCGGCATCGCCGCCTTGCTCGATCTCTTCGCCGGCGCCGTCCCAGCCGCCCGGCAGTACGAGGCACAATCGTTCGCCCGCCTGCTCGCCCGCGCGCCCAACGTGTTCGCCCGTTCGAACATCAAGATCACGAATCGCCGCTTCGCTCTCGTCGGCGAGCAGCTCGGCAACTTCGCCGCGTTCCTGGGGAAGCCGTTTCGCGAGTACGATTTCTACGTCGGCGTGTACGACGCCCTCGCGTTCTTCGCCGACGAAGCGTGCCCCGAGACAGCCGCCGCCGACTCGCTCTGCGTCGCGCGGCGGCTCGCGACACTCATCGAAACGCGCAACTTGAATTTCGGGGACTCCGACTCGCTGCCGCGTACCATCCTGCGTGCGCTCTACGCAGCGGAGTATCCCGGCACCGGACCGTCGACGACGGAGGTCCCCGCAGGCGGCTCCCCCCGTGCCACGCTGCTGCTCGGCCTGCTCGGGGCGAACCGCCCCCTCGCCGACTCGATGTTCGACAACTCCCGCTGCCACACCGGCGACCTGATCGTCATCACCCTGTGCCACAACGGACTGCGCGACATGCTCGCGCGCTTCGCGACCGACTCGGTGCAGGCCGCCCTCGAGCAGCTCGCCGACCCGCGGGCGCTCTGCTTCCCCGACGACTGGCTCGACGCACCGGTGCTGTGCGAAGGGGATCAGGACTTCGTCGCCTTCGTGCAGCGTCCCGACCGCTTTCTCGCCGACAAGTTGGGGCTGATGCTGCACCAGCTGTGGCGCGTGGAGCGCGCGCGCAAAGCGTCCGGGGAGAAGGACTGGACGGGCCTCGCCACCCTCTCCGAGGTAGTGTTCCAGTCGGGCACGGCCTACCGCTACCGCCGCGGCTTCGAGCCCAATACGTCGTCCGTGCCCCACAGATCGGGCCGCACCTGGCCCGCCTCCTTCGTCCCCAACTACGTGAGCATCAACTTCGGCAGCCAGGGACTCGAATTCGGCTACCGCCCCACCTGGCACCTGAGCAACACCCTCGCCTTCACGCTGAATTACGTCCCGCTGCATCTGATCCAGGACACGCCGAGTTACCGCGATCGCTACTACTGGGCGGCAGGACCGGTGCTGCACTGGAAAGAAGGCGACCCCGCCCTCTCCGGGATCGAGACCGGTGTTGAAGTGCTGGCGCGCTGGAAGCGCCCGCCGTTCGGAACGGACGCCGGGAGAGTGTTCGCGTTCCCCGTGACGTTCTACATGCTCGCCGACAAGCTGCGGATCAACGTCCGGCTGATGCCGGGGAACAAGACGGCCGTGAATGGCGGGGGCGAAGTCGCGGTGAGCGTCGGGATGGCGGATCTCAATGGGCTGGTCTACTGGATGTTCAGGAAATAGGGCGTGAGAGGTGAGCGGTGGTAAGACGTGAGCGGTGAGAGGTGAGCGGTAAGCGGTGGAGAGCCCTTAGTGGGGAGAGGTGAGACGTAAGCGTCAGCCGAGGCCGCGATATCTCTTGATCAGGCCCAGGAGCAACCGCTGAGCACGTGAGCAGCTCTGGATTGCTTCGTTGCCCAAACCACTTGGAAGGAGGTTGTTCCCCGTCAGTATTTCCAACAATTCCTGAGTCTCGATTGCCGATCCGTACGCAATGTTGAGATGGTTCCGGAACGTCTGGGCGACATCAAGGCATAGCCCTCGGCGATGTTGAGCTGAACCGAAAGCGATGCCCGTTGCAGTTGTGAGAACACGGCAGCGGCGTAAGGCTTCCAGCAAGCCCGAGAACACTGTAGGACGGCATGGACGACTCTGTTGGCCTCCTGCCACGCCACGATACTCCTATGATCCCGCATCAAGCCAGGATACCTGCCCACGCCCGAGATGCGGCATCGAATCCTCGCATACCAGACCGAATTACGGCTCACCGCTTACCGCTCACGGTTGTAGGTAGAAAGCCTACAGGCCTCGCCTGCGCCCGGAATTTGCTCCTCCTTGACCGCTGTCACATATCGTGTCGCATCATACAGGAGGTGTCCGTGTTTCGCCGTCTCGCAGCACTGCTTCCGCTGACATTCTGCAGCATCCTGCACGCCCAATCCCTGATGCTCTCGCCCGCCGGGGCGGCGCCGGTCAGCGACGACTCCGTGTACGCGCTGCGCGTCGATCCCGCGAAATACCAGGGCCAGGACGAGGTGATGCTGCTCGAAGACGGCGCAGTGCGCCTCGAGGCGGACGGCCGCTCGTCGTGGTCGGTGCGCCAGGTGGCGCAGATCCTGACCACGAAGGGAGTCGATGACTGGGGGGAGATCACTTTCTGGTACGTCTCCGGCCGGCAACACGTCGTGATCCACCGCATCCGCGTCATCGGACCCGACGGTGCCGTGCTGCACGACGGGCCCGCGCATCAGCAGGAAGTGTCGCCTGAGGCCGAGTCGGGTGACCCCGAGTTCTCCGACCGCCGCGGCATCCAGGTTACCCTCGCCGGTGTCGCCCCGGGAACGATCGTCGACTACAGCTATACCCTCGAGACCGACCAGCCCGCACTGGTGGGCGATTACCTCTACTACTGGGCGGTGAACGAAGAAGTCGCGGTGCGCCGCTCGCGCTTCACCCTCGACGCGCCGCCGCAGATGAACCCGCGCATCCGCGTGCGGAACATCGGCGGCACCCCGATCGACAGCGTGATCGCCGGCCGGCGCATCCGGCGCTGGACCCTCGCCGATGTCCCGGCGGTGGTGTGGCAGAGCTGGTCGGGGGCGCCGAACGCCGTGGTGGCCTCGATCCGCGTCGGCACTGCGATGTCGTGGCGCAGCGTGGGCACCTGGTACGACTCGCTCTCCCGCGACCGCTACGTCCTCACCCCCGAGATCCTGGCGGCGCACGCCAGGGAGCTCACCGGTGCGAAGACGCTGGACGACTCACTGCGCGCTACCTACCGCTGGGTCGCCCAGGATTTTCGCTATGTGTCGCTCTCCCTCGGCGACGGCCGCTACCAGCCGCGCCTGCCGCGCGACGTGTTCGAGTCGCGCTTCGGCGACTGCAAGGACAAGACGACGCTGTTCGTGAGCCTGGCACGCCACATGGGCGTGACCGCCTACCCCGTGCTGGTGAACTCGGAGGCCACCGTCGACTCGCTGCAGCCGAGTATCAAGCAATTCAACCACGTGATCGCCGCCGTCGAGCACCGCGGTCAGACCCGCTACTTCGACGTGACCGCCCGGCTCACACCGTTCGGCGACATCCCCGGCGAGCTTCAGGGAGACGTCGGCCTCGCGCTTCCCGCCGCGGGTCCCAAAGTCGTGGTGTTGCCCGCCGCCCCGGTCGACAGTAACCGGCACGACGAAGTGATCGTCGGCACCTTCGGCCGCGATGGCCGCTTCATCGGAAAAGTCACGTACACGGCGACGGGAACGGAGCAGGATCGCCTGCGCGATCAGCTCGCCGACTTCCCCGACCAGCCGGCGCAGGATCGCGATGAGACATTGCGCAAATACGCGACGGCGCTCTACACGACGGCCACCGTCGACAGCCAGCGCTATAGCGACGGCCGCGACCTCACGGCGCCGGTGCAGCTGACGGTGTGGTTCACCGCGCCGCGCGTCGTCGGTCACATGGGGACGAAGTACTACTTCAACCTCCCCATCGGGAAGTTCTCGGATCCCGACAACCTCACGTCCCTCGACGCCGAAGGACCACGGCGCTTCCCCATCGACGTCGCCCGTGTGAACAGCCCTTCGATCTACCGCGCCGCACTGCAGCTCGAGCTCCCCGAGGGCTGGACCGCGGAGTTGCCGGCGGACGTTTCGGTGAAGGGTCCCTTCGGGTACTATCGCGCACAATACAGCCAGGCGGGACGCATCCTGCACGTGTCGCGCGAGATGGGGGGACTCCGCGGCATGCTGCCCCCCGACAGCCTGGCGGCGCTGCGCTCCTGGCTCCGCGCCGTGGGCGAGGACAAGGCGGGGATGATCGTGCTGAGCCGCGGCACCGGCATCGACATGGTCGCCGCCGGCACGCCCGATTCAGCGCTGACGGGCGTCGGCGATCTGCCGGACATCATGCTGCGCGTCGCCGACTTGAGCGGCGCCAAAGTGCTGCAGGAAGGAGGCTCGGGCGCCTCGTCAGACAACTTCATGAGCTTCTCGTCGACCAAGCCGGTGGAGGCGTATCACCGCTCGTTCCAGGGGCAGCAGATGGTGTTCAAGGCCGGCGCCTCACAGCTCGCTGGGCTCCAGGTGTCGGTCGCAGCCTACCACACCGCCGACGAAGCCCGCTGGGCGCTCGACGCCTTCGACATCCTCGACCTGCCGCGATTCATGGGCGCGATCCTGAAGCAGATGGGCGCGCAGCAGGTCTCGCTGGGCGCCAGCCGCACCGTGGCGTTGGACAGCGTCGGCGACCGCTCCAAGGGATGGGTGTTCGAGATGGTGACGCCCGTCGCCACGCTGGACATGGGACTCGTGCTCTCGGCACGCGGCCGCGTCAACACGTCCATGATCGCCATCGGCGCCAAGGGTATGCAGGACGCGGACCTGGCGGCCCTGCTCCGGACGATGGACGACCGGGTGCGCCGGCACGACGGCTATCTCAAGGCGATCGCCCTCGATTCAACGGACCACGAAGACTTTGCCGACGCCGATTCGGCGCTCGCTGTCGCCACCACGGTTCCGCTCAACAAGCTCGCGACGTTGCCGCGCGACACGACACACCGGACCACACGATCCGCCACCTTCTCACGGGTCGACGGGGCGCCGACGTACAGGTTCCGCGTCGAAGGGAGAGCGTTCCAGTTCCCGCTCGGGTCTTCGCGGGCGGTCGAAATCGCCATCACGGTGACCCAGCATGCCAGCGAGGCGGCGGCGTTGAAGCGGGTGATCACCGCCGAGCGGGCGAATCGCACCGAGTTCGTGGGAGCTGTCCTCGAAGAGATGGAGCACATGAGCGCGCTCTCCCAGGAAGCGAGCAGCGGCGATTCGACCACGCTCGAGCCAGTGGCGGCGCCGCGGCTCGGCGCGCGTTCCCAGGCGGTGCGGGCGCGGCTGCGCGGCATGATGCGCGCCGACGTCGATGAAGTCGTTTTCTCCCGCGGCAAGCTCAGCGCCGTCGTCGACGTCACGCATCCGCTGGGCGCGAGCGACCTCCCCACCGCCGAATCGATCGCGCGCGACATGCTGCAGCGCATGCGCACCCTCGAGCCGCGGACGAGCGAAGCGGCGCCGCCGGCGTCGCTCGTCGCGCAGCTGGCGCGCGTGGTCGACGCCGAGCACACCGTGGACAGCCTGGTCGAGGCGCGCGACGTCGAAGCGGCGTTCCGGGCGGTTGACGCCGCGCAGCTCGACCGGTCGCCCGTGGGACTGCGTGCCTCCACCTGGAACGGGCTGTGTTGGTGGGGCGCCTTGAAGGGCCAGGCGCAGCGCGCCCTGCACGCGTGCGACGCGGCGGTGGCGACGGATACGACCATCGTCGGGTTCCGGGACAGCCGCGGCCTGGGCCGGGCCATCGCCGGCGACCTCAACGGCGCGCGTGACGATTTCGCCTATGTCGTCGCCAACTCCACGGGGGCCGCATTCCGCAGCACGCGCTCGGCGTGGCTCAGCAAGCTGCGGGCGGGGGAGAATCCATTCACGGAGGACGTGCTCGACGAGCTGAGAAAAGAATAGAGAGACCCGCTCGTCCCCGTGGGGCCGCACCCCCGAACCCCCTCTCCTGGCGGGGGGGCCGGGGCCGGAGTTCACGCGCAGAGAGCGATTCCGCAAGACCGCGACACCGTAGTCTCCTCCCACTGTAATTCACCCCGCCCCTCTCCCGATCGTGAGGGGGCACGGGGAGAGGGGCGAGACCCGTGGCGCGTGTGCATCACGTGCGTCCCCTAGCCAACCGTTGCTTTCCGGCGCAGTATGGTCGGGCAATCTCTACCATCAAGCAAACCATGAAGGAGTAGCAGCGTGCTTCTCCGACGCACGTGCGCCATCGGAGGCTGGCTGGCTCTCGCCACGTCCGGCCTCGTGGCCCAGGGAACACCTGCGCGCCCCGCCTGTGACTCGGGGCTGGTGCAGCTTGCGGCGCAGGTCAACGGCTACCAGGCCCGCGGCGATCGCTGCGAGGGGGTGTACGCCCGCCAGGTCGCCGGCACCACCATGTTCCTCTCTTCGTTCACCGAGACGTTCGAGTCGTACGATCTCGCGTCCGACGACCCGCTGATCGTTCACTGGGACGCGCGTACCGACTCCGGTGTTCAGCTGCGCGCCGAGGCGATCAAGGCAGGGCGCTATTACCGCATGGATACGCGCGCCGCGCCGCGCGACTCGCTGTACCGCTGGCCCAACCGCATCCTCAGCTCCGAGCGGCTCGCCAAGACCGATATCGGCGTCCTCGGCTTCACCCGCATCACGCTCGGCGGGCGGCGCCGCCTCGCCTACGTCCCGCTCGCCATCACGCAGAAGGGCGCCCCCACTTCCTGCGGGCCGCTGCAGCTCGCGTTCTCGGTCGAGACCAGGCTCAGCGAGGTGCTGGTGAGTCTGTCCCAGCTCGACTCGACCGGCGCCGAATCCCGAGTGATCAAGAAGGACGAGGCGCTGAACCGCGGATTCTATCCCGCCGGCTCTCCGATCATCGTTTCGCTGAAGCGCGCCGATCTCGCCGCGCCGGGACTCTACTCGCTCAAGGTCTCCGCCTCCCTGAGTCCCCGTGGCAACTACTCGCATGAGTACCTGCTCCTGATCCCGACGGCGGCCGCATGTCCCAAGTGACGCGGGCATGCACATCGTGCAGCACTCCGGTCGCCGCTGAGGCCGCGGTGTGCCCGAACTGCGGGGCCGAGTTGCCCACGTCGCTCATTGGCGCTGCCGTGCCCCGTGCCGCAACCGCGGAGGAGCCGGACGCGCTGCGCGAACGGCTGCAGGTGGCGCTCGGGCAAGGCTTCGAGCTCGGCACGCGACTCGGCGAGGGCGGCTTCGGCGTGGTCTACCGGGCCCGCGACGTGCGCCTGAAGCGCGACGTCGCCGTCAAAGTGCTGCGCCGCGAGCTCGTGTCCACTCCGGGATTCGTGGAGCGGTTCGAGCGCGAAGCACAGGCGCTCGCCGCACTGCGCCATCCCAACATCGTGCCGGTCTATTCGATCGGCGACCAGGACGACCTGATGTACCTCGTGATGCCGTTCGTCTCCGGCGTCACCCTGAGCGATTACTTGCGCCAGCACGGCCGCCTCTCGCTCGAGGAAGCCGAGCAGATTCTCCAGGCCGTCGGCAGCGCGTTGAGCACGGCCCACGCCGTGGGGCTCGTGCACCGCGACATCAAGCCCGACAACGTGATGCTCGAGGGGACGGAGCGGCGGCCGCTCCTGATGGATTTCGGCATCGCGAAGTCCGGGCAGACCGGCGGCCGGCCGAGCGGGACGGCCGCCGTGGGGCTCACCGCCACCGGCATGGTGATGGGGACGCCGCTCTACATGAGCCCCGAGCAGGCCACCGCCGATCCGTCCGTCGATGCACGCTCGGACATCTACTCGCTCGGCGTGCTGGCGTATCAGCTGTTCACGGGGCAGCTCCCCTTCACCGGCGATTCGATCTACGCCGTGCTGAGCCATCACCTCACCACGCCCGTTCCCGAAGCGCGCTCCGTGCGCCCCGAGCTGCCGCCGCAGATCTCGACGGCGGTGCGCCGGGCGATGGCCAAGAAGCCCGCCGAGCGGTATCAGCACGTCGAAGAATTCCTCGCCGCCCTCGGCGGCCAGGGCCCCCCGCCGAAACGGACGCTGCCGGGAAGCCGCACGCTCCTTGCCGCGGCGAACCTCGTGCTGCTCCTCGCGCTGGCCGGCGTCGTCATCTGGAAGGGCTCGGCGCGAGTCGCGCGCGCACCCGTCCACGCCGATCTCCGCACCGAGGGCGTGTGGCTACGACTCGGCAGGGCGGTGGCGCCCTGGGACAAGGCGCTCACCCTCTCCTCGCTCGGGCTCTCCGGTCTCCAGGATGTATCGCTGCCCGCCGTGGGGAAGAAGCCGCCGCGCACCGTTACCACGCAGACCTTGTACCTCAAGGCCGTCAGCCCCGAGAGCGCCAGCATCAGCATTGATCCGATCCGCCTCCCCGCCGGCAGCCTGATCGCGCTGAAGCCCGCCGGGACGGGCGGCCTCGTGCAGCTGACGATCGGCGATTCGCTGCCCGCGATCCCGGTTTCGGTGAGTGGGCGAATGGTGGTCAACATGGCGGACCAGCCGGTGGATACCGCTCCCTTCCATATCGATCAGATCCAGCTCGCCGCCACGCATGGCCCGCTCGATTTCGAGCTCGGATTCCCCGCTGTCGCGGTCGCGCGCCCGCTCGTGCCGCTCGACGTCGTCGGGGTGAGTTTCGAGGACATCAACCGCTTCCGCGACGAAGAGCAGGACGCGGACACGCGCGTCTCCACGATCGATTCGGGTGGGATCGCGCTCGCGAGCGGCAACCGGGCACCCCACGTCCTGAAGAAGGGCGAGGCGCTGGTGCTGCACGGCTTCCGGGGCTCGGTCTCCGGGATCGCGGTCGACTCCCAGTCCGTGGCCCTCACGCTCGAGGGCACCGTCGACTCGCTCCCCCCATCACTCGGTAAGTTCCCGACCCTCCTGCAGGTCTTCTGGTCGGACCACACTGGCGCCGCCGCCGCCGCCGGCGCCGTGTACGCGGTGCTGCTCGTGCTCGTCGCCCTCTACTGGAAGAAAGGCTCCCGATGAGAGTCGCCGTCGGTCTCACGCTCGTCGGTTCCACCCTGGCCGGCCCGCTCGCGTCGCAGCGACTGTCGCCGATGCCGCTCGCAGCCAAGAACCTCGTGGTCCAGGTGGTCGCGACGGGAGGGGAGGAAGAGGAGGTCGGGGCCGGCGTCGTCGTCCTCGCCGCCGATCGCATCATCATCGCAACCGCGGCGCACGTGGTCCGCTCTGCGCAGCAGGGGGCCAAGATCCGCGTGGTCTTCCAGTTCGCCCGCAACGACACCGTCGACGCCAGGGTGGAGCAGGTCGACCGGGACCTCGATCTCGCGGTCCTGGGCGTCGCGCGGGCGGGGAGCACGGCGCAGGTGTTCGCATTCGACCGCGCCGGCGAGCCTCAAGCGCTCGAGACCGGGTCGCTCGTCGTGCCGGTGGGGTGCCCCGAGCGCGTCTGCTGGGAGCCCCCGGTGAGCGGTGATCGGGTGATCAGCGCTTCTGCGCGCCGCGTGCGCTTCGAGTCGTTTTTCGTGAGCCCGGGGAGCTCGGGCGGCGCGCTCTTCAACCAGCAGTGGGAGGTCGTGGGCATCGTCACGGAGAAGAACAGCCAGGACGGCGTGGCGGTCGGCATCACCGAAGTCCGGGACCGCCTCAGGAAGTGGAACTACACGATCCAGCTGCGTCCGCCGAGCATTCCGCGCGCCGGGTACGCCACGAGCCTCAGTCTCACCGGGTTGGCCCCGACGACGGGCGGAGTCACCCAGTCGGGCCGGTGGCCCAGCGGGCGGCTCGCCCTGTTCTTCCGCGGCCAGCAGCGCATCGGCTGGCACGTGAGCGCGCTGCGGCTCGCCCCCGAGGATCTGGCGGTGACCGGAGGCATGGTCGGGGCGAGCGTCATGCTCCACGCCGGGCGCTTCAGCTTCGCGCCGTTCGGCGAGGCCGGCGTCGCCCGGGTGAAAGGCCGTTTCCAGACCGGCAGCTACACCGTCCAATCGGGCTCCGGGCCGGTGCAGGTGCCGGTCTGGCAGACGCTGACCAACGACGTGATCGGCGTCGGTTTCGGGGCGGACATGGAGATCCTCGTCGCCCCCCATATCGCCCTCACGGGCATGGCGGGTCACTGGAATTTCCGCACCGACTCGCAGCTGCGGTCGATCCCCACCGCGTTCGCCGGAGCAGGTCTCAAGTATGCGTTTTAGTCCGCTGCGCACCGTTGCGTCCCTGCTCTTCGTCGCGCTGCTCGCGACCTGCACCAACGAGCTCGAGCCCACCGGGGCGATCGCACTGACCCTGACCACAGGCGCCGGCTGGCCCGACACGCTGGCCGTCGCCGAGATCGCGACGCTCGCCGTGAGCGTCACCGACGCCCATCAGCAGGCGGTCGCGAGCGTCAACCTGGAGTGGGGATCATCCGATTCGTCGGTCGTGACGGTGACGTCCGGCTCGAGTCCGCTGCACGCGATCGTCGACAGCCGGCGCTCCGGAACGGCGACGATCATCGTGCAGGTCGCTCAGACCGGGTTCGACCCGGTGGAGCTGCGGGTGCCCGTCGTCGTCGCCCAGCGGGGCGCCGATTCGCTGCTCTCGGTGGGCGACGTGGACACGATCGGCCTGACGCTGCAGCGCGTCGACCCGAGCTTCCTGACCGGCGCCACCATCACCTGGAGCTCGAGCGACGCCTCGGTGCTCGGCGTCGCCGCTTTGCCGGCCGATTCGACACGGGCCGTCATCACGGGACGCGTCAGCGGGGCGGCACAGGTGGTCGCGACGGTTCAGAATCCGCTCGGCCGCGCGACGTTCAATCTGCCGGTGCAAGTCCTGCCGCTCGTGATCGTCGAACAGCCGGCGTGGTCGCCGCTCGTCGTGCTCTCCGATACGGCTGCGTTTGCGGTGAGGGTGCAGGACGTGCTGGGCCGCGCCAAGACGGGATTCACGGTGCGCTGGAGCTCCACCAACGAGACGGCGTTCACGGTTGATTCGAACGGCGTCGTCTTCGCCAAGAGCCGGGGCGGCGGCGAGCTGGTTGCGACGGTGGGTGCTGCGCCGTTCCAGGTCACGGAGCATCGTGCACCGCTGCAGATCGTGCAGAAGTGGCGCACCGTGAGCGTGGGCCTCGACCACACCTGTGCGATCGCTGCGCTCGACGGCACGGGGTTCTGCTGGGGCAGCAACAACTCCGGCGAGCTCGGAGCCGGGCTCACGGCTGCCGCGCTCCCGCGTTCAACCCGCCCGCTGGCGATCGCGACGTCGCACAAGTTCAACGAGCTGCAGGCAGGTGACGAACATACCTGTGGGGAGGAAGCGCAGGTCAACCTGTTCTGCTGGGGTTCGCGGACACACGGAGCATTGGGCGACGGCCAATGCGCTCCGTCAAATGGCAGCTGCGGGGCGTTCGATGCGTCCGAGATCCCGGTGACGATCGTCTCTGACGGCAATCTGGACACCGCGCAGCTGCGCATCGAGCAGCTGCTCGTCGGTGGCACATACACCTGCATCCTGGCCCGTGCGCGGTTCGGGTTCATCAACCGCGTCCGGCGCTTGCGCTGCTGGGGAACCCACGACGTCAATAGCAACACCTCCGGCGTAACGTTCGACTCGACAGCCGCGGCGTCCGTGCAGATCCCCCCGAGCCCGTTTGCCGACCAGACCACGGATTATGTCGAGGCCGTGGCGGGAGGCGAGCATGTCTGCGCCAAGCCTTCGATCCTTTATCTCAACTTCCACATCGAATGCATGGGGATGAACTTCGAAGGTGAGCTGGGCTACGGACCTTTGGAGTATTCAGCCTGGGACCCGATCTACCACCACCCCGATGGCTTCAAGCTCCCGGTGGGCTATGCCGACACCTCCGGCAACGCGATTGGTGAGGGGATTCCCCTCTCTGGACTCGCCGCGGGGCGTGATCACACCTGCGCGTTCGACGCCGTTGGCGTGGTGTGCTGGGGGTCGAACTCGAGCGGCCAGCTGGGGCAGCCGGCGTATTCGTTCATTGGACATGGGTATCCGATCCGAGCGTCGGTGCCGGTGACGCTGGTGTCGCTCACAGCTGGCGGCGGGCACACCTGCGGCCTGACGGCCTCCGGCGCCGCCTGGTGCTGGGGCTCGAACTCGAACGGTCAGCTCGGCAACGGCGTCGTTGGGGGAACGAACCCCGTCGCGACGGCGGTGGGCGGCGGGCTCACGTTCAGCTCCCTCAGCGCCGGGGGCAACTCTACCTGCGGCGTCACGCCGGACGGATCGATCTACTGCTGGGGAGCGAACGGGAGCGGGCAGCTCG
>DASSIL010000034.1:0-28577 GCA_035691925.1 Gemmatimonadales bacterium | reverse complement strand
CGGCAACCGGGTGATGCGGCGCCCGGTCGCCTGGAAAATCGCATTCGCTACCGCGGGGGCGACCGGCGGCAACGCGATCTCCCCGTACCCCATCGGCTTTTCCCGGCTCGGCGTGATGTGAACCTCGACGTCCGGCGCCTCGGCGTTGCGCAACAGGCGGTAACCGTCGAAGCTCGACTGCACCGTTCGCCCCTGATCAATCGTGATCTCCCCGAACAGCGCCGCTGAGAGCCCGTCGAGCGCGCCGCCCTGCGTCTGCGCCTCGAGGGTGAGCGGATTTACCGGCAGCCCGACGTCCAGCGCCGCGACCAGGCGTTCGACGGCAAGCCGGTTCCCTTCCACGGAGACCTCGGCGACGATGGCTGCATAGGAGCCGAAGGTGTAGTGCGCCGCCCAGCCACGACCCCAATGCGGCGGCAGCGGACGCTGCCACTCGGCCTGGTCGAGCGCGAGGCGCAGCACATCCTGCTCCCGGCGCGGATCGTACGGCACCGGCGTATCCATGGTCACCGGGATCACGGCGCGATCCCCGAGGTAGTCGGCGCGCAGCGCCACAGGATCGATCCGGCCGCGGCGCGCCAGCTCGTCGAGCACGCTCTCGATCACGAACGCATTGAAGTTGTGCGCCGGCGCACGCCAGGCCCCGGTCGGGACCGTCGTTGCGAAGTCGCCGTAATCGAGTCGGCAATTCGGGATACGCGTGGGAACGAGGTCGGGATCGTACGTGTCCTTCGGATCGGTGCTCTGCGGCACGAGGAGCCCGTAGATCTCGGTCATCTCGGGACCGTTCGTGGCCTTACGGTAGCGGTTGCGCGACAGTGTGATGAGCCGGTGGTGCCAGACGCTGAGACGGCCGTGGCTATCGAGCCCGGCCCGAACATGATGGAAGCCCGCGGGACGGTAGTAGTCATGGTGCATGTCGTCCTCGCGCGACCAGAGTACCTGCACCGGTGCCCCGACGAGCTTCGAGACGACCGCGGCTTCGGCAGCGTAATCCGACAGCAGGCGGCGCCCAAAGCCGCCGCCCAGGCGCGTGATGTGAATCGTCACGGCCTCGACCGGCAGGCCAACGGCGGCGGCAATGACGGTCGAGCCGCTCGTCGGCATTTGCAGCGGTCCCCAGATCTCACAGCGACCATCGTGGACGTGGGCGGTGCAGTTCTGCGGTTCGAGCGTCGCATGCGCGAGCAGCGGTTGCTCGAAGGTCAGGTCCACCCTGGTCGTGGTGGCGCGCCAGGCGCGGTCGACGTCGCCGGCGGTACGGATCGTTTTGAGGTTTCCAGTCGCTTCCAGCTCGCGGAACTGCTGCAGCAGGCGCGCGCTGCTTTCCCCTGCTCCCGCGCCTTCGTCCCAGGTGATCGAGAGCGCTTTCCGCCCTTGCTCCGCCGCCCAGGACGAATCGGCGACTACGGCGACGCCGGGTCGGAGGTGAGTCGGGTTCTCGAGACCCGTGAGGGTCACGACCTGTTTCACGCCGGGGACGGCGAGGGCGCGCGCCGCATCGACCCGTCCCGGCTGGCCCCCGTGGACCGGGCACCGCTCGACGGCGGCGTGCAGCATCCCCGGCACGCGGACATCGATGCCGTACAGCGGCGTGCCGCGAACGATCGCCGGCACGTCGACGCCGCCCACCTTCGTGCCGATCAACCGGTACTGCGCCGGGTCCTTGAGCGGTGGCGGAGTTTTCGGCACGGGCAGCCGCGCGGCGTCAGCGGCGAGCGATCCGTAATCGGCCCGCTTCCCCGAGGCGCGATGCGTCACGAACCCCGGCTCGGTTTCGCACTCGGCTGCAGCGACGCCCCAGCGTTGCGCCGCGGCGGTGACGAGCAGGGCGCGGGCGATCGCTCCCGCTTCGTGCAGCCGCTGCCATTCGGACGGTGTGTTGTCGCTGCCCCCGGAGCCCTGGCCACCGTACAGATCGCGGTTGAGATCCGCCTGCACGACGCGCACGTTCGCCCAATCGGCGTCCAACTCTTCGGCGACGTACATCGGGAGCGACGTCTTCACCCCCTGCCCCATGTCGGGGTTCTTCGCCGTAATCGTGACCTGGCCGTCAGGATCGATCTGCACGAAGCCGTTGGGTTTGAAGGACCGGCGCGTTGCGGTGCTCGCACAGCCAGGCAGGGACCACGCGACGATCAATCCCCCGGCGGCGCTGCCCGAGACAGCGAAGAATTGCCGCCGGTTCATCCCGCCACCGCCTGCGACGCGCGACGTACGGCGCGGCGGATCCGAACGTACGTGGCGCAGCGGCAGAGATTCCCCGACATCGCCGCGACGATTTCGCCGTCGCTGGGATGGGGCGTCTTCGCGAGCAGCGCCGCCGCCGTCATCAGTTGTCCGGCCTGGCAGTAGCCGCACTGCGGGACGTCCTCGTCAATCCAGGCTTGTTGCAGCGGATGCAGGGTGCTGGTGCCGAGGCCTTCGATCGTCGTAACGGCGCGTCCCGCGGCACTCGCGATCGGCGTCAGGCAGGAGCGGGTGGCGACGCCGTCGAGGTGAACGGTGCACGCGCCGCAGAAGCCGCGACCGCAACCGAATTTCGTACCGCGCATGTTCAGCGTGTCGCGCAGCACCCAGAGCAGCGGCGTGTCGGGAGCGACGTCGACCGTCCGCGCGCTGCCGTTGACGGACAGCGTGAACGAGGACATGGGGCATCACGATACGTCTATTGTGGAGGGGAGCAACACGCCCGTGGGTCAAGATCCTGCAAACACGTCCGTGCTCAGGTACTTGAGCCCCGAGTCGGCCATGAGCGTCACGACCGTCCTGCCCGGGCCCAGGCGCTCGGCGACCCGGATCGCCGCGATCACGTTCGCTCCGGAAGAGGTGCCGGCGAACAAGGCTTCTTCCCTTGCAAGCCGGCGGGCCATCGCCTTCGCGTCCGCGGTCGCGACGGGCTCGATCTCGTCAACGAGCGACGGCTCCCAGAGCGGCGGGATGTAGCCGATCCCGACGCCCTCGATCTTGTGCGGGCCCGGCTGCCCGCCGGACAGGACCGGGGACTCCGCAGGCTCGACGCAGACGATGCGGACGCCGGGGTTGTGGCGCCGCAAGACGGTGGCGACGCCGCGCGACGACGCCGCCGTTCCGACGCTGTGCACGAACGCGTCGACCGCCCCGCCCGTCTCGCTCCAGATCTCCTCGCCCAGCGGGAAGTAGCCCGCGATGCTGTCATGGTTATTGAGCTGGTCGGTCCAGTAGGTGTGCGGCTCCTGACTCAGGCGGCGTGCGGTCTCGACCATGTCGAGGATCAACTTCTTCGTCGTCTTGCCGCCTTCACTCGGCACGAGCGTCAGCTCGGCGCCGAGCGCGGCCATCTGGTCGAGCTTCTCCTTGCTGAAGGCGTCGGACGTCACAATGCGAATGCGGTAGCCCTTCGCCGCGCAGACGAGGGCGAGCGACGCCCCCGTGCTGCCGCCGGTGTACTCGACGATGGTGTCGCCGGGTTGGAGTCGCCCATCCGACTCGGGCCGGGAGATCACCGCGAGCGCCATGCGGTCCTTCATGCTGCCGGTGGGATTCTCCCACTCGAGCTTCACCAATACGTCGGCGCAATGCGGCGGCACGACGTGGCGCAATCGCACGATCGAGGTGTTCCCGACGGCTGCGAGGATGTCCATGCTATTGGACGAGCACCTTGCCGGATCGAAGGTCCTTGAGGTGCGACGCGGCCGCCAGAGCACCGTCGCTGCGAACCGCGGTGGCTATGGATCGGGCACGGGCAGCCACGCCGAGCTGGAGGGCGTCTCGCAGCGTGCCCGTCAGTGAGTCGGTGTTCGGCGTGCTGGATGGGTGTGCGACTCCGATACCGAGCTGCTGAACGCGTTGAGCCCAGTAGTGCTGGTCGTAATGCTGCGGGATCACGACCTGCGGCGCACCGGCCCGAGCGGCCGCGGTCGTCGTGCCGGCGCCGCCGTGGTGCACGACGGCGGCAACTCGCGGGAACAGCGCCTGCTGATTCACCTCGCCGATGGCCAGACAATCGGGCTCATGGTCCGGGAGTGAAAGCTCGGCCCACCCGCGGAACAGGATGGCACGGCGTCCGAGCGCGCGGGCCGATTCGATCATCACCCGGCTCAAGTCTGTCGGCGCGCGGATGCTGCCGAAACCGAAGTAGATGGGCGGCTCGCCCGCGTCGAGGAACGCCTCCAACTCGGCGGCGAGCGGACGCTCATCGGGCAGGATCCACGCGCCGGTCTGGAAGACGGCGTTGTCCTGGGGATCGGGCCAGGGCCCCAACGTCTGGTCGGCGGCGAGCCAGGGCCGCGCAGTGAGGACGTAGCTGCGCACGTCCTCGACCGGGGACAGACCGAGTGATGCCCGATGAGCGTTGATCGGAGAGCGCCAGCCGTCGTTCCAGCGTTGGGCATCCTGATTCCAGAGCGCGGAGTAATCGGCCATTGCGGACGCCGGCTTGTCCCCCAGGGCGGCGAGTACGGGTGGCGCGTGGTGCGGTGATGGCAGCACCGCCGGGCAGTATGCGGCAAAGAAGTACGGAACGTCCATCTTCTCGGCGACCGATGGTGCGGCAACCTGCAGGGCGGTCGCTCCCACGATGACGTCGCAGCCTCGGGCCGCCGCCGATATCGTCTCGAATTGGGCGATGACCGTGCCCTCGATCATCTGACGCCGCTGCTCGGGCGTGAGTGGCGCCCCGGATGGCCTGGCTTTCCCGGTCGAGCGGAGCTCGGGGCCGATCGGCGTGACGAGCATTCCCAGCCCCTCGATCCACTCCTGGAAGTCGGGCGGCACGCACAGGCGGACCTCTTCGCCGACGGCCTTCAGCTGCCACCCCAACGCCACCAACGGCTGGACGTCGCCGCGCGACCCGATCGTGGACAACAGCACGCGCATCGGGACTCCCCCCGGTCAAAGGCCTCGAAGGTACCTTGACTCTGCCGTTACTGGAGCTGCTCGGGACGGCGCTCTGAGGTCATGGCGCGTGCATCACCCCCAGGGCTCGGGTGGTTTCGGAGGCTTGGGAGGCTGGGGCAGTGGCGCCGGCTCCCAGGGCTCGGGCGGTCTCGGCTTGGGGGGCTTGGGGAGTTTCATTGGAGAGACCTCAGGTTGCAGATCACAGCAGGCCGCATGAATCGGGTGGCGCACCAGCGCGGCCGTTCGTCCCTGGAGTACGGTGCGTCCCACCTGGAGAGCGATGGCGGTCGTGCGGCGGTTGGCGTAGCCACTTCGGTGACCGTGTCCCCAGAAGCTGGTAGCGTCCAGGGTCGAGTAGGTCGTTGTCGTGAGAACAGGCCCGGCAGGAATCGAACCTGCAACCCCCGGTTTTGGAGACCGGTGCTCTACCAATTGAGCTACGGACCTAGGAGCTGCTGCGGCTGGAAGTTACAGAATCGCGTGCAGCGGTGGAAGCCTCGGTGTTTGCCGCCCGCGTCGTTCCGGTATTCACTGACGATGTCGCGTCGTCGAGCCATAGGTCTTCAAAGGCCCGGCGACCTTGTATGCACTGAGGATGATGCCGGACGGCATTGCTGTCGTGCTGACGAGCTCGAATGCGCGTGCCGAGGTTCCCTCCGCAAAGAAGCGCTTCCCCGCGCCCAACAGGACCGGATAGACGGGCAACAGGATTTCATCCGCAAGCCCGTGTGCGAGTAGTACCGATGTCAGCGTGGCGCTGCCCGAGACCACCAGGTCCGGCCCCGCTGTCGCCTTGATGCGGCGAACGCCCTCGACGATGTCCGGACCGAGGCCCTCGGATCCAAGCCTTTTTCCTCGATACATCGAATGTCAATGTGGAGATGGATCGATTACCGTTATCCGTCTTTCACAGGAGGCCAGATGGCCCTGCTTCTGCTCATGCGCCTGCTCCACATCCTGACCGGCATTTTCTGGGTCGGCACGATGATGTTCAACACCGCCTTCCTGTTCCCGGCGTTGAAGGACGCAGGACCGGACGGCGCGAAAGTGGCTGCCGGCCTGGCCAAGCGGAACTTCATGGTGATCATGCCGATCGTGGCGCTCGTGACGATCCTCTCCGGCCTCTGGCTCCTCTGGCGGGTGTCGGGCGGGTTCCAGTCGGCCTTCATGAGCACGGGAATGGGAATGGCGATCAGCTTCGGCGCCACCTGCGCCATCGTCGCGTTCATCATCGGCGTCGTCGTGGTGCGACCGGCGATGGTGCAGTCCATGGCCCTGGCACAGAGCGATCCCCAGCGGGCACAGGTGCTCCGCGTACGGGGGGACGTCGCGGGCCGCGTCGTCACCGCGCTGCTGGTGCTCGCCGCGACGGCGATGGCGGTGGCGCGTTACGTCTGAATCGCGCGCACCCGCACCGGGGTTCCCCAGGGATCCCGCGCGGTGCCACCGTCCGCCGCGCGATCGACGGCGACGCCCGCTTTCGAGAGGCTCGACAAGACCGCCGACGCGTCTGCCGTAGAGGGCACCAGCACTTCCCACTCGAGCAGCCGGGCATCTGCGTCCGTGGCCGGCTGGGCCCCTGTGGCCCAGGTGTTGGTGCCGAGGTGGTGGTGATAGCCACCTGCCGAGAGGAACAATGCGCCGGGGTAGCTCCACACGATCTTGTCGAGTCCCAGCCCGTCATGATAGAACGCGGCGGCCTGGTCCAGGTCGCCGACGTAGAGATGTACATGCCCGATCACCGTCCCTGCGGGCATGCCGCTCCAACGCTCCGCGCCGCCCGCCTGGAGGAGATTGTCGACATCGAGCGGATCGGTCGCCATCGCGAGCTGCTGTCCGTTGCGTTGCCACGCTTCGCGCGGGCGGTCGGCATAGACCTCGATGCCCAGGCCGTCAGGGTCCGAGAGGTACAGCGCCTCGCTCACAAGGTGGTCCGACATCCCGGCGCGTTCGCCCTGCTCGGCGAGATGGCGCAGCAGCCGGCCGAGATGCGCGCGATCCGGTAACAGAATCGCGTAGTGATAGAGCCCAAGCCGCCCGCGCCGCGGCACAGGCGTGACGCCGGGGCGCTCACGCAACTCGATCAGCGGTTGGTCCCCGGACTGTGTGCCAAGTATGGCTTTGCCGGGCGTGCGCTCCAGCACACGGAACCCGAGCACCCGCTCGTAGTAGGCGAGCGAGCGCGCCAGGTCCGCGACCTGCAGCGTCACGCGTCCGATGTGCGTCGCTGGCGGAAGCCGGTACCCCTTTGGGGCGATGCCGTACGGTGTCGTCATTCCATCCTCAGATCTGGACTCGGCGCAACAGCTGCGCGTTGATCGCCACGATGACGGTGCTCGCGGACATCAGGACCGCGCCCAGGGCCGGTGAGAGCACGATCCCCCAGGGCGCGAACAGTCCGGCAGCCGCCGGGATCGCCACGATGTTGTAGCCCGCTGCCCACCAGAGGTTCTGAATCATCTTCCGATAGGTCGCCTGCGACAACGCAATAATGCGCGCGACGTCGCGCGGGTCGTTGCGCACCAGCACGATGTCGCCCGCTTCGACGGCGACGTCGGTCCCCGCTCCGATCGCGACGCCGACATCGGCCGTCGCGAGTGCCGGCGCGTCGTTTACGCCATCGCCGACCATCGCCACCCGAAGCCCGCGGGCCTGCAGCTCTCTTACGGTAGCGGCCTTGTTCCCGGGAAGCACCCCGGCGAACACCGTAGCGATGCCGATCTCCCGGGCGACACGCTCGGCGACAGGGCGTGCATCGCCGGTGAGCAGCACCACCTCGATCCCCGACCGCTGTAACCGCCGCACCGCTGCGGCGGACTCCGGCCGGACCGCATCGGCGACGACGAAAGCGGCCAGCACTGCTTGTCCCTCGACGAGGTAAACGACCGCGTGCCCGTCGCGCTCCGCCCGGTCACCGACGTGGCGCAATGCGGCATCGACCACGGCCTGCCGTTCTGCCAGGAGATTCGGCCCGCCAACGGCCAGGCGGCGCCCATCCACCTCACCCGCGACACCGCGACCGGGCAGGGACTCGAATTGCACCGACGTCGGGACCGCGATGTTCCGGTCCCGGGCACTCGCCAGCAGCGCGTGCGCCACGGGGTGCTCGGAGTCACGTTCGATCGCTGCGGCGAGCGCGAGCGCGCGTTCCGCGCTCAGCGCGCCGGTCGAGGCCATGTCCACCACCCGTTGCTCGCCGAGCGTCAACGTCCCCGTCTTGTCGAAGACGACCGCCTTCACGAGCCGCGCCGCCTCGAGACCTCTGCGATCGCGCACCAGGAGCCCGCTCCTGGCGCCGAGCGTCGTGGAGATGGCGATCACGAGCGGGATGGCGAGACCAAGGGCGTGCGGGCAGGCGATGACGAGCACGGTGACGAGGCGCTCGATGGCGAACGCCGGATCGCCGGGCCGGATGAGGAGCCATGTCACGAGCGTCACGGCTCCGGCGCCGATCGCGATGAGCGTAAGCAGGAATGCCGCCCGGTCGGCGAGGGCCTGAGCGCGGGACCTGGACGACTGCGCCTGCTCGACGAGCCGCATGATCGACGCAAGCGTCGTGTGCTCCCCCGTCCCGGTGACCGCGACGTACAGCGCGCCGGAGCCGTTCACCGTACCGGCAATGACCCGGTCGCCCTCGCGTTTCGCCACGGGGAGCGATTCCCCCGTGATCATCGATTCGTTGAGGGTGCTTTCGCCCCGGCGGACAACGCCATCGGCCGGCACGCGCGCTCCCGGACGCACGAGGACGAGGTCGCCAGGGTGCAGCGCGGAGAGCTGGACCTCCTCGATCTGGTCACCCGAGACGCGCGCCGCCGTGTTGGGAAGCAGCTTGGCCAGCTCCCGCAGCGCCCCACTCGCCTGTGAGACCGAGCGCATCTCGATCCAGTGGCCGAGCAGCATGATCGTGACCAGGGTTGCCAGCTCTTCCCACAGCGGCATTCCCGGGTACCCGAGGGTTACCGCGAGACTGAAGAGGAAGGCGACGGAAATGGCCAGGGCGATGAGCGTCATCATCCCCGGTAGCCGGTCGCGAAGCTCCTGGACGGCGCCGCGCAGGAACGGCAGCCCTCCATACAGGAACACCGCCGTCCCGAAACCGGGCGGAATCCAGCTCGAGCCGGAGAACGCGGGCGCGGTGTACCCGAGCGCCGACTGCAGCATGTGTCCCCACACGAGCGTCGGCAGTGTGAGCAGCAACGAGACAGCGAAGCGGTCGCGGAACATCGCGACCGAATGTCCGGCGTGCGCGTCGTGCGACGCGGCTCGGTGATGGGTGTGCGCGTCCCCCGGAACGGGCGTTGCGCCGTGTTGGTGATGCTGTCCGTGTGTCGCAGTCACAATGCCCCGACGAATCGTAACGACGAATGAACCGATGGGAGACGGGACGAGTTCCGCGGGGGGAGAAGGCTACGACGTCTGCGAAGGGTGGCTGACGGGAATTGAACCCGCAACCTCCGGAGCCACAGTCCGGCGCTCTAACCAATTGAGCTACAGCCACCATACTACTAGACGCTCCGACGCGTAGACGCATAGACGCGCAGGGCGATATGGCAAGACCTAACCGGCAGGCAATTTAGCCGGTGGGCCGGAAGCGGGACAGGCCTTATGTTGTACCGTCCATCGCCCAGAGACCCTATGCGCCGCCTCGCCGTCGTCGTCCCGGTGATGCTCACCGCCGCCGCATGCTCACACAACCCGCCGGCAGACTTCGTTCCCGATCCCGGTCTCGTGAGCCATATCCGCTCGATCGAGCTCACGACGCCGCCGCACGCCTGCCCCGGACAGGGCTTCGCGGTGCAGTACACCGCGGTCCTGGACGACGGGTCGCGGCTGCCGTTCGAGACGCGCTACGACAAGAAGCACCCGCCGCGGCTGCACGTGGTGTTCCTCGACCTCACGAGCAATGAGGCGACGCCGTATGCCGGCGGCTGGTCCGCCGACCGCGATCCCGTCCTCTCCGTGCGCACGGGATTCCGGCTGCACGCCGCGCTCCACGCCAACCCCTCGATCACCGGCTCGGCGACCGTCCCCCCGAGCTACGAATGTGTCCGCCACGACTACGTCTTCTCCGGTGAGGATGGCAGTACGGGAGAGGGCGGCGGCGACGGTCCACCGGTAACCGTCCGGCTCGCCATCGGCCGCTCGCCCTACTACAACCGGCTGCTCGTCGCGGGTGTCGAGGTCGCCAACGCGCCGCCCTTCTATATCATCGCCGACGCCACGGCGATTCAGCCTGCGTTCTGGCTCACGATCGCGAGCAAGGGTGGCAACGGCGGGCGTGGTGCCAAAGGACGAAGCGGCAGCGCAGGTGCCGCGGGCACGACCGGCTGCCCCGGAGGCGCCGGGGGGCCCGGCGGCGCCGGGGGCGCCGGCGGCACGGGTGGCAACGGCGGCCGCGGCGGCAGCATCACGATCATCGCGGCTTCCGAAGAGCCGTTCCTTGCCGGCGCCGTGCAGCCGCGCAGCCCGGCGGGGGACGGCGGCCAGGGTGGCCCCGGCGGGAAAGGTGGAGCCGGTGGCGCTGGAGGCGCGGCGGGACGCGATCGCGACGGCAACGCCTGCCAGCCGGGGGCCAAGGGTCCCGATGGGGCCGATGGGCGCGATGGACGCGCGGGCGACCCAGGATATCGCGGGCCGGATCCGCACATTCTCACGGTTCCGGGGCGCGACGTGTTCGGGCCGAACGTGCCGGGGGAAATCGCCAGCCTCTTGAGACGATAGGCATCAATCAGCTATCCGCTTGTTGCGGTTACATTTATATTTACTTGACATGTCAACTATTGATCTGTTAGTATATGTCCATGTCGCCCAACAAGCTGCCGAGGCACAAAGCCGTGGTGATCGCGATTCTGCACAGCGCCGACCGGTTGCGTCGCCAGGCGACTGAGATGCTCGCACCACACGACATCACACTGCAGCAGTTCAACGTGCTGCGCATTCTGCGCGGCGCGCGCCCCGACGGCCTCTGCACCCTCACGATCGCGGAGCGGATGATCGAGGAGACGCCGGGCGTCACGCGTCTGATCGACCGGCTCGAGAAGAAGGGCCTGGTGCGCCGCGTTCGCTCCGCGGAAGACCGCCGCCAGGTGTGGTGTCGCATTACGCCCGCGGGGGAGCGACTGCTGGCCCGGCTCGACGATCCGGTCGAGGCGTTCGACCGTGCCGCCGTCCATGGCCTCTCCCCGGCCGATCAGGACCACCTCACCGCCCTGCTCGGCCAGCTGCATGGGGAACCGATCTGAGCCGGCCGTGGTTTTCCGGGATAATAGTTGATTAGTCAATTAATGATCTGTCACCGTTAGACTGGAGCGTTGCATGCTGACGACACTGCTGCAGACCCACACTGACGTCGCGAGCCTCGTGCTGCGCCTCGTCCTCGCATTCGTGATCTTCCCGCACGGCGCCCAGAAGGTGCTGGGGTGGTTCGGCGGGTATGGCTACACGGGCACGATGCAGTATTTCACCACGCAGGCCGGTCTCCCGACTCCGGTCGCGTTCACCGTGCTGATGGCCGAGTTCGTCGGTCCCCTCCTGCTGGTCGCAGGACTGGGCACGCGCCTCGCCGCGGTGTTCATCGCGGCGGTCATGATCGGCGCGATCTTCAAGGTGCACAAAGGCGTCGGGTTCTTCATGAACTGGACGGGACAGCGGCAGGCAGGCCAGGAGGGCTTTGAATTCCACCTGCTCGTGCTGGCGATTTGTGCGGCGCTGCTGGTGACGGGTGGCGGTGCGTTTTCGTTGGATGGATTGATCGTCAGATAAGAGCGCCATCGGCTATCAGCTATCAGCTATCAGCTATCAGCCTTGCTCACCGCTGATAGCTGACGGCTGAGAGCGCTCTTGAAATACAGGTAGAATGGAAGTCCCAGTGCAATAAGCCCCGCCGCCACCGCCGAATCGATGGGATCCTGCACGATGGTATTCGCCACGAGCCAGAGCGAGAACCCGATGAACAGGATCGGCGTGACGGGATAGCCCCACGCGCGGTACGGCCGCGGCAGATCGGCGCGGCGGCTCCTCAGACGCAGCACCGCTCCGCACATCAACGCGTAGAACACGAACTCCGCGAACACGACGTAGGTGTAGAGCCAGTCGTATTGGCCCGTCAGTGTCAGGACGATCGAGATGACCGCCTGCACGAGCAGCGAGTTCGCCGGGGTGAGCCAGCGGGAATGCACTTTCCCGATATACGGGAAGAGCAGCCCGTCGCGCGCCATGGCGTAGGGGATGCGCGCGGCCGTGAGGACGATGCCGTTGTTGGCGCCCAGGGTCGAGATGAGGATCGCGACGGCGACGAGCCCGGCCCCGACGGCGCCGAGCGTCACCGCCGCGGCGTCGCTCGCTACGAGCTGCGACGCCGCGACCTTGTGCGGTCCCAGCACGTACGTGAACGACACCGTCACGCAGACATAGAGCACCATGCAGATCAGGGCCGAGTAGACGATCGCCCGCGGCAGATTCCGCTCCGGCCGGACCACTTCCCCACCGACATAGGTCGTCTCGATCCAGCCATCGTAGGCCCACAGCACCGCGAGCATCGCGACTCCGAACGCGCCGATCCCGCCGTGGCCCCCGGGCCAGAACGGTTGAAAGTTCGCGCTCGATCCACCCGGCAGGATGAACCCGACGAGAATCAGGCCGGCCACCGTTGCGATCTTGATGAGGGTGAGGACGTTCTGGGTGATCGCGCCGGCCTTCACGCCCAGGATATTGAGCCCGGTGAGCGCGAGGATGGACACGATGGCGATTCCTTTGATGCCGAGGCCCGACAGCGGCGTGAAGTGCCCGACGTAGCCCGCGAAGCCCACCGCGATCGCGGCGATCGATGCCGGATTGATCACGATGCCATTGGCCCAGCCGTACAGCCACCCCCAGACGGGGCTGTACGCCTCACGCAGGTACACGTACGCCCCACCTGCCTCCGGCATCGCCGCCGCCAGCTCGGCGATCGACAGCGCGCCGACGATCGACACGATCCCGCCCACGACCCAGACGAGCACCGTGAGCGAGGTCGCCTCCAACCCCTGAGCAATCTGCGCGGGCACAATGAAGATCGCCGAGGCGATGATCGTGCCGACGTTGATCATCGTGGCATCGAGCAGCGTGAGCTGCCGCTTGAGGCCGGTTACGGGCGCGGCGGGGGCCCGGGCGTCAGCCATGCGCGGTAGGCCTGCTTCAGGAGTTGTTGAAAATGGTAGACACCCTCTTCGAAGCGCACCGAGAAGCGGCCACGATCGTACGCGCGGCTCGACAGGCCGCGCTGCACCCGCTCGCAGATCTCGGCGTCCTCTTGCTGCACCTGGTCGGAAAAGGTGACGTCGGCCTCGATGCGCTCGCGCGCTGCGGGGCCCTCGAGATCGTCATAGTAGTAGCGGAACAGCACGCGACAGCGGTCGGGCCCGTGCGGCTCGACCACGTTCAGCTGCAGGCGGCCGGGCACGACGTTCAGCATCAGGTTGGGGAAGACGAAGTAATAGAGCCCTTCGCCGCCGCCCGCCGTGTACACGTTACGCTCGCCGGTGAGCGGCCCGACCTGGACGCTGTAGTGCTCGTGCACCTCGGTCACATAGTTCTGGTAGTCATAGAGGCTGTGCAGGTCGGGATGGACGAAGGGAACGTGGTAGCCCTCGAGGAAGTTGTCGACGTAGACCTTCCAGTTGCAGGCGACCTCGTAATCGACCTGGCGGGCGAAGTGCAGCTTCCCCAGCACCGTCGGCGCCACGCGCTCGCGGATCCCCGCAAACACCGACTCGATCGGCAGCGGCGCGGGCCCGAGATGCACGAACGCCAACCCTTCCCACACCACGAGGGGGAGGCGCGTGAGCCCGTAGTCCTCCTTGTCGAACAGCTCCACCCGATTGAAGTGCGGCACGCCGCGCAGCATCCCGTCGAGCCGGTACGTCCAGCCGTGGTATTTGCAGATCAGCATGTCGCAGTTCTCGTCCTTCAGGGCGAGCGGCCCTCCGCGGTGGCGGCAGACGTTGAAGAACGCGTGCAGCTCTCCTGCCTTGTCGCGCACCACGATCACCGGCTCCCCGGCGACGTCGGTGACCACGACGTCTCCCGGCCGGGCGAGCCGGCTCAGATCGCCGACGTACTGCCAGGTGCGGGCGAACACCGCCTGGCGATCCAGCTCGTGAAAGGCGGAATCGGTATACCACGCGGATGGGATCGTCTCCGACCGTTCGAGGGGAACGGAGGCGAGGTCGGCGGGATCGATGTCGGGGAGGGGCTCTGGCAAGCTGCGAAACTACGCTGTCGGCTGTCGGCTGTCAGCTATCCGCTAGAGAATCCCGTCCACGTAGAAGTCCATGCGCCACCCCTTGGGCGCGGCAAGCCCGCGGGCCAGATCGACCCGCACTATCCCGTCGAGAAACGACGCACCGGCGCCGACCGAATAGAGCGGCCGCCCCGTCGACAACGCCCTTCCCTCACCCGCCCATCCGGCATCGCTGAACACGGCGATGCGGGCGCCCGGTGACGAGTTGGCAACCTCGACGCGCGCCCGCCAGAAATCGGGTCCGCTCACGGCGCCGCCGCCGTACCCGCGCAGCGTCGCCGGGCCGCCGAGGAACCAGAAGCCCTGCAGCGGCGCGTCGCCGCCCGTCATCCCGCCGGCGACTTCGAGGGCGCCGAGCAGGCGGGCCGGAAGCGGGCCGGTGAGGCGAGTCGTGAGGCTGGTGCGGGCGTAGTCGAACGTTCCCAGCGCGGCGTCCATCGTCCACTCGGCGCCGATCGTCACTCCACGCGTGGAGACGCCGCGCGCGCCGCGCAGGGTGAGTGCGGCACCGAACTCGCGCGCCGTGTCAGCCGGGATATTGGAGTCGAACAGGTGACTCGAGCGCAACAGATGCGGCAGCGAGACGTCGGTCTCCTTCGCGGCGGGGCGCTGCCACTCGGCGTACAAGCGCAGCTGATAGTTCTGGGTGGCCGTCGCCGCCGGCCGCAGTAACACCTCACCGCCCCAGCTCCGGTAGTAGACGCCGTCGTCGCGACCCAGTACGAGGGCGCCGAGGGAGTTCCCGATGCCGAACGGTTTCGCTTCGGGATTCGCGGCGGCGAGCCGCCGGTACCCGGCCACACGCAGCGACAGGTTGGGCGATTCCGACCCGATCCCGAGCTCCACATTCGGCCAGACGTCGGCCATTCCGAGCCGGGCTTCTGCATCCGTCGTCAGTCGTCCAAGATCGAAGCCGAGGCGCGCGCCGAGCGAGAGGGCCTCGACGCGGTTGTAGCGAATCAGGCCTGCCCCTCCGGGACCGAGACGCAACGTCGGCGCATGCGCATGCCACGGGGCCTGGGGGAGGGACCGGATCGCTTTCCCCAAGTCCTCCACCTCGCCCGCCGACATGAACGGCGTCTGATCGTCGAAGGAGTGCGGCAGGTCGGCGCTGGTGAGGAGGCTCGCCGTGTCGTCCGGGACGATGACGACCGCGGTGCGGCAGCGCCGTCTGGTGCAGCGGCACGATGCGCGCCCGCGGCACGCTTCGATCGCGGCAGAATCTGGGGGCGCGTCCGCCATCACGCTGTCGCCTCGCGCCTGTGGCGGTCCCGCCGTCACATCGTAATCGGTGTACGCACGCTCATAGCGCAGCGGCGCCGAGAGCCAGGTCCCGGCGGTGGCGACGGCGTCGAACGCGAGCAGGTGGGGCAGCCACCACTTTCCGTCGAGCAAGGCGAATTCCACGGTGATGTAGCGGACCTCGCCCTTGATCGGTTTCAGAAAGCCGGGGATGTCCCTGGCGTCGTTCTTGTCGTTGGGGTCGTTGAGGTCACGCTCCAGGTCCCAGGCCCGCGCCGGGCGGAACACCGCGCGCACCAGGGCCACGTTCTCCTGCTCCAGCCAGAACGAGCCCGACAACAGATGAAAGTCGTCCCGCCGCGGGATGATACGCAGCTCGATGACGCGGATCGTGCGCCCACCCTGGAGCGTAATGACGGTGGTGTCGCCCGACTGAAAACGGTAGCGCGACTCGCTCCCCGGTACGATCGGATCGTACACGAACTCCGAGTCGCCGATCCCTACCGCCAGGCGTTCCTCCCCAGGCTTGCCGATCTCGAAGCCGAGGTCAGGGGCATCGGTATCCATGTCTTCGGGCAGTCGCGAGCCCGCATACACCACCGGGATCGCTTCGCGTGCTCCGAGCATCGTCACGGTGTCGGGGCCGCTCCTGTGCCAGGCGAAGCGCGCGACCATCTCGCGCTGGTAGAAGGTGCGGTCGCGGCGCAACGCACGCAGCCCGAGCGAGATTCGCTCCGTCACCCGGACGTGGTAATCGGTGATGCGCTGTTCGGCACTGGCGCGCCGCTCGCGCGCACGGCGCACGAGATCCTGGGCGCCGCGGTCGAGGTAGGCGGACGAATCCTGCGGCGCCGCTGCGTGCAACGCCAGGAGCAGTGCAACCGGGAGCATGCGCCCAACATACGCCCGCCGGCACTGGAAGTTTCGGGGCGGCAGTAGATTATCGGGCCATGGCGACCCTCCCTGCTCCCGGCGAGCGCTTGCGCCGGACGTGGGCGCGGCTATCTCCCCTGCCCGGAGGCAAGTGGCTGTTCAGCCGCCTGCTCGGCCGCCTCGCCCCCTACAGCGGCTCGATCGGTGCGCTGGTTACGACGCTCGAGCCGGGGTACGCGCGCCTCGAGCTCCCCGACCGCCGCCGGATCCGCAACCACCTCGATTCCATCCACGCCGTGGCCCTGATGAACGTCGCCGAGCTGGCGAGCGGACTGGCGATGCTGTCGGGGCTGCCCGCCGACGTCCGCGGCATCGTGCTGGGGTTGTCGATCACGTTCCTCAAGAAGGCGCGCGGCCGGCTCGTGGCCGAGTGTCGCTGCACGATCCCCGAGGTGCGTGGGAACCTGGAATACGAGGCCGCGGCGATGATTCAGGATGGCGCGGGAGACGTCGTGGCCCGTGCCGTCGCACGCTGGCGGTTGGGACCGGTCAAACCGCAGTGACGCTCCTCGACACACCGCTCACACGCACGCTGGGGATCGAGGTGCCGCTGATCTGCGGTGCGATGTTCCCCTGTTCGAACCCCGAGCTCGTCGCCGCCGTCTCGGAAGCCGGCGGCATCGGAGTCGTCCAGCCGCTCTCCCTCACCTACGTGCATGGCTACGATTTCCAGGAAGGCCTGGCGGTGATCCGCCGACTGACCTCCAAACCGATCGGGATGAACGTACTGATCGAGCAGAGCTCGCGCGCCTACATGGACCGGATGCGGCGCTTCGTCGATCTCGCCCTCCAGGGCGGCGTGCGGTTCTTCGTCACTTCGCTCGGCAATCCACGCTGGGTGGTCGAGCGGGTGCGCGAGGCAGGCGGGATGGTCTATCACGACGTCACCGAGCGGAAGTGGGCCGAGAAGGGGCTTGCCGGCGGGGTGCACGGATTGATCGCCGTGAACAATCGGGCCGGTGGCCATGCTGGAGGGCGGAGCGCGGAGCAGCTGCTGGAGGAGCTGTCGGGGTACGGCGTGCCGCTCGTGTGTGCGGGCGGCGTCGGGAATGCCGCCGGGTTCGTCGCGGCACTGCGGATGGGATACGCCGGCGCACAGCTCGGTACTCGCTTCATCGCGACCGAGGAGTGCCGGGCCGCGCCGGAGTACAAGCAGGCGATCGTGGACGCCGACGCAGGCGACATCGTGCTCACCGAACGCGTGACCGGTGTGCCGCTCTCGGTGATCCGCACCCCCTACGTGGACCGCGTCGGGACTCGAGCGGGGCCGGTTGCCCGCTGGATGCTGCGGCACCGCCGCACCAAGCACTTCATGCGCATGGTGTACGCCCTGCGCTCGGCGTGGGCGCTCAAGCGGTCTTTGATGGATGGCGGTGGGTCGAATGACTACTGGCAAGCCGGGAAGAGCGTAGCCGGGATCGACGCCGTTGTTCCCGCCGGTCAGATCGTACGAGACTTCGCGGCGGCTGCCCGAGGCTGATATCTTGGCTCAATCCCATTAGCCTCGAGAGAGCGATGTCGACTCCCGTTTCTGTGGAACGGTTCGTAAAGACCCTGGAGAAGCTGAAGGTGGAAATGGACGCGGGTACGCTGCGTCACTCAGAGTACGACCAGCGCCTCGCCCGTGCGATCCAGGAGCTGCGCGAGCGTGGACTCGACGCCGACCGCGGCGGTATCAAGAGCACGATCGACGGGCTGCTGCAGCGCGGCATCATCACCGCCGGCGTGAAAGAGCACCTCGAAAAGCGACTCGGCCTGGCGTAGCGGACTTCCGGCCTGACAATGCGGGCCTATTGGCAGGACAGCCGCAAGCCGCGCTACAGCCTGCTCGTTGCACTGCCCCTTTTCATCGTCTATCAGGTGCTGGAGGCGCTCGAGCCCGCCACGCATGGCGGCGCGCTGCGCAACGGCGCCGACGTCATTCTCGAGACGCTGTTCTCCCGCCTGGCGGGGCCGCGCGGGCCGCTGCTGCTCGTGGTCTGCCTCGTCGCCGCCGGGCTGTGGCTCGTGATCCGGGACTACCGCAAGAGCGGCCGCGAGCTGCGTTTCCCGGTGCTCGTCCTGATGCTCGGGGAGGCGGCGCTGCTCGCGCTCTGCTTCGGCATCATCGTCAGCGCGATCACGTCGCAGCTGGTGCGGCCGACGGCGATGCTGCAGCGCGACGTGTCGCAGCTGGCCGTGTCGACGCGGCTGATGCTGTCGCTGGGCGCCGGACTGTACGAGGAACTGCTGTTCCGCGTGCTGCTCGTCGGTTCCGTGGCCTGGGCGGGGCGGCGCCTGCTCGGGTTTCGGCCGCTCGTCGCCGGAATCTGGGCGGCGCTGATCGGCGCCGTGATCTTCTCGGCGTTCCACTATGTGGGCCCGTACGGCGACCAGCTCACGGCGTATTCATTCGTATTCCGCACGATCGCCGGTCTCGCCTTCAGCGCGCTGTTCCTGTTGCGCGGATTCGGCATCACCGCATGGACGCACGCGTTGTATGATGCGTTCCTGCTACTGAGATAATGCGCTATCAGCTATCAGCTATCAGCCATCAGCCATCAGCCAACGCTACATTTCAGCCATGCGGCTCCTCACAGCAACAGCTGCAACCGCCGTTCTCGTACTCGCGTGCACAGCAGCGAAAACCGCTCAGGAGCGAGCGACGGACCTGGAAGCCTGCACCGCCCTCTCCACGGCGCCGCTGGAGATCGCGCAGTGTCTGCGCGGCCGCGGCGGTTGGTCCGAGGCCGCCGCCGATTCGGCAGCGAACGCGCGGGCGCGAGAGCTGGACAGCGTGAAGAACCAGATCGGGGAGATCGCGGCGCAGGCCGATGCACAGCATGCCGCGGAGATCCACGTATGCAATGAGCGGCTCGTCGACATGAAGAGCTGTCTCATCACGCGCTTCGGCTGGGAAGAAGACCGGGCCACGGCGATCGACGACTCCGTGTGGAACAGTCAGGCGGACGAGCATCAGCGCCAGATCCGGAGCTGCGCGGGCCGCCGCGGTGTGGGGGCGGGTGCCTGTCTGCAGTTGTACTACAAGTGGCTGCCGCGGCGGGCGCTGGCGCTGGACGATTCGATCAGAAGGGCGAATATCAACTAGCGCTGTCAGCTATCAGCTATCAGCGATCAGCCATCAGCTCAACGGTCAATGTCGAAACCATTTCGAGTTCTGTTCGTGTGCACCGGCAACTCCGCCCGCAGTCAGATGGCGGAGGCGATTCTGGCGTCGCGGGGGGCCGGACGGTTCGCGGCGGAGAGCGCCGGGGCGCAACCCGCGGGACGGGTGAGCCGCCGCGCGGTGGCGGTGCTCGCCGAGCTGGGAATCGAGTGGACCGGCAAGACGCCGCGCCGGGTGGCCGGCCTCGAGCAGCGCGACTGGGATCTCGTCGTGACGGTGTGCGACGCGGCGCGGCAGGCGTGCCCCGTCTTCCACGCGGCGCGCGCCGTCGCGCATTGGGATCTGCCGGACCCGATGGACGCGCTGGGCACGGACGATGAGGTCCTCGCGGTTTTCCGCCGCTCGCGCGACACGATCGCCGAGCTGATCGAGCGTCTCATGGCGTTGCCGGTGGAGGCGATGCCGCCGCACACGCTGGCGCAGCAGGTCTCGGAGCTTATTCCTCGTCTTCCTTGACCAGGCCGTCGGCGCGGCGCTCGTCGTGGGCGAGGCGCTCGAACGCCCGGCTCAGCGCCCTTTGCTCCACGGTCCGCTGGGTGAGCGACTCGATCGCACCACTGCGCACCCGCACCCGCGCCCCGGTTACGTCCACGAACATGATCCACTGTGGAACGGGGGTGGCATCGAGACAGGCATCGATATGACGTGCCATCTCGGTGCTGACACACCAGGTGTCTCCATCGGTCGACACCACGAAGAAGTCGTCCAGTTTCATGGTCTCCTCCTGTGGTGAGAGAACAATCGCCCCGTCTGCACAGCGGCACAGGCGGGGCGATCGATTGACGCGGAGCGCCGACTCAAGGCTCGGCTGACGCTCCGACCCCCAGACCTGTGTTAGATACCCCGCGTCGCACCGGACGGAACGGCAGCGCGACACCACACCACATGCGATCTCGCTTCATGCGTTCGACAGCTTCCCCCATCACGCCATTCCTGGAACGAAAAAAGTCGCTGTCCGACTGTTCTTTTCCCCTACCGCCACTCCCGGCGCGAGGCATCGACGAACAGCGGGACGCGACTCCCTGTCGCTATCCTAGCAGATCGGGGGAGCGAGTTCAAGACCTCTATATTCCCGAGTCGATGACGTCTCCGCTGTGGGCGCCGTCGCCTGCGCGCGCGGCCGCAACCCGGCTCCGCGCGTTCGCCCGGACGGCCGGCGGCGGTCGCGACTACGCGTCGCTGCACCGCTGGTCGATCGAGCGGCCAGAGGAATTCTGGTCCGCCGTGTGGGACTTCTGCGGCGTCGTGGGTGATCGCCCGGGCCCGGTTGCGGTCGGGCTCGAACGCATGGGTCCGCCTACGCCGCAGGGCCCCCGCTGGTTCCCCGAAGCGCATTTGAACTTCGCCGAAAATCTGCTGCGCCCGGGGGGCGACGGTCCCGCTATCATCGCTCTGCGCGAGGACGGCCAGCGACGCGAGCTCGACCGCCCCGCCCTTGCGGCGCTCGCGGCACGGGTCGCGTCGGCATTGCTTACGGCGGGGGTGGGGCCGGGTGATCGCGTCGCCGCCTACGTGCCCAACATCCCCGAAGCGATCGCCGCCATGCTGGGCGCCGCGAGCATCGGGGCGATCTGGTCCTCCTGTTCACCCGACTTCGGCGTCGCGGGTGTGGTCGACCGGTTCGGCCAGATCGCGCCGCGCGTGCTGCTCGCCGTGGACGGCTATCGCTACGGCGGCAAGGAGATCGATCTGCGCGAGCGGATCGCGGCGGTGCGGGAGCGGCTGCCGCCGGTCGCGCAGCTCGTCGTCATTCCGTATCTGTCCGCGCATCCCGATGTCGGCGCGATTCCTCGCGCCGTGCTCTGGGACGAGTGGCTCGGGCCCGGGACGAAGAGCCGGTTCACGCGGCTCCCCTTCGACCACCCGCTGTACATCCTGTATTCCTCGGGGACGACCGGCCTCCCCAAGTGCATGGTGCACGGAGCCGGCGGAACGCTGTTGCAGCACCAGAAGGAGCACGTGCTGCATTGCGACCTGCGTCCGGGCGACCGGATCTGCTACTACACGACCACCGGGTGGATGATGTGGAACTGGCTCGCGAGCGCCCTCGCCACGGGCGCGACGATCGTGCTGTACGACGGCGCGCCGCTCGCGCCTGATCCACGAGTCCTCTGGGACGTGGTCGCCCGGGAGGGCGTGACGGTGTTCGGCACCAGTGCCAAGTACCTCGCCCTCGCCGAGAAGATGGGACTCGCGCCACTCCGCACGCACGATCTGACGGCGCTGCGCGCGCTGCTCACGACCGGCAGCCCCCTGGCAGGACACAGCTACGACTACGTCTACGAGCACGTCAAGCGAGATCTGCATCTCTGTAACATCTCGGGCGGCACCGAGCTGATCTCGTGTTTCGCGCTGGGCGTGCCGACGGAGCCGGTGTGGCGCGGCGAGCTACAGGGGCCCGGGCTTGGGATGGCCGTCGACACGTACGATGCGGCCGGGCGGCCGGTACGGGGCGAGCCCGGCGAGCTCGTCTGCACGCGGCCCTTCCCCTCGATGCCGGTGGCGTTCTGGAACGATCCCGACGGCGCGAAGTACCGCGCCGCGTACTTCGAGAGGTTTCCCGGCGTCTGGCGCCACGGCGACTGGGCGGAAATCACGGACCACGGCGGGCTCATCATCTACGGCCGCTCGGACGCGACGTTGAACCCCGGAGGCGTGCGCATCGGCACCGCCGAATTGTACCGTGTGGTCGAGAACCAATCCGAAGTCCTCGAAAGCCTGGCGATCGGCCACGACACCGGCACGGGCGATATCCGCATCGTGCTGTTCGTCAAGCTGCGGGACGGGCTGCGCCTCGACGACACCCTCGCCGAGCGCATCCGCCGGCGGCTGCGCGAGGAGGCGAGCCCGCATCACGTGCCGTGGCGCATCATTCAGGTCGCGGATTTACCGCGGACGATCAGCGGCAAGCTGTCGGAGCTCGCGGTGCTGGCGGTCGTGCATGGCAAAGCGGTGTCCAACGTCGAGGCGCTGGCGAATCCGGAGGCGCTGGAGCTGTTTCGGGATCTGCCAGAACTGCGTACCTGAGGTGTCAGATGCTGGATCGTAGCACCTGCATTACCGCATGTTCCCCGTGTGCCCCAGCGAGAAGCGCCCCGGCTGTGGCCATACGCACAAACCGTGGGGATCCCGGCCCACCTTGATGCGATGCGTGAGCGCTCCGGTACGGGTATCGAACACGTACACTTCCTGGTCGTAGCGCCCCGAGAGCCACAGCTCCGATCCGTCGACCGATACGTCGCCCATGTCGGGGCTGCCGCCACCCTCGATCGGCCAATTCGCGACGACGGTGCGCGCAATCGGATCCACCACGCTGATGCTGCCGGGTCCGTGCGGACCGGCGTGCAGCGTATGCCACCCGCGGTTCGAGACGTAGAACACCTTCCCGTCGCGGCTCGGATAGATCCCGTGCGTCCCGGTGCCGGTGGGGATGAAGCCGATGCGCCTCAGCGAATCGGCGTCGATGACGAACACGCCGTCTTCGAGCATGTCGGCGACGAAGAACGCCTTGCCGTCGGGCGAGAGGCGCACGTCCTGCGGCATCGACGGCTTACCGGGATCGAGCTTCAGGTAACCCGTGATCCGGTGCGTCGCCACGTCGAGCCGCAGCAGCTTGCCGGAGAATTCGCACGATGCCACGGCGAAGCGCCCGTCCGCGGTGAAGTCCATGTGATCGACGCCCGGGCAATCGACCTTCACGGAATCGTGCAGCGCCATCGTATGCGCATCGCGGAAGTCGAGCCGCTGGTCGCGCTCGGCGACGACGACGGCGTACTTGCCGTCGGGAGTGAAATAGAGGTTGTAGGGGTCCTCGACGGGAACGCTCTTCCCTTCCTTCCCCGAGACGGGATCGATCGGGGTCAGACTGTTCCCGATGTCGTTCGCGACCCACAGCGTCCGCAGGTCGTAGGACGGGACGACGTGCTGCGGCAACGTGGAGGTCACGAACGTGCGCAGCACGCGGTGCGTCGCCGGATCGATCACGGTGACGCTGGCCGCCCCACCGAGCGGTACATAGACGAGGGGCGTGGCGCGCCGCGCGACGGAGTCGATCATACCGGCACCGGCGCCGGCGTAGACGTTGTGGCGATCGACCGGCGGCGGCATGCCGGGCAGCAGCGTGTCCTGGGGCGCGACGACCGGATGCGCCACAGCCGCCGAGTGGGCGGTGCGGCAACCGATCGCCAGGGCGATAGGGAGGAGGCTGCTGGTGAGTTTCACGCGCATCTGCTCGCTCTAGACTCCGATACGACGTGCGGCGTCACGGCCAACAGGAGACAATGTAGCGCTGACAGGCTCTTTCGCAGGGTGCAAACCCCCGCGCCGCCCGTTTAGATTCTGGCGCCCGAGCACCCCAGACAGGGAATGCCGCGCGAACGCTTCTCCTCAGGAATCCGTCCGATGCCGATTAGCGCCACCAACATCCGCCGCGGCATGACCATCATGTTTGAAGGTGAGCCCTGCCGGATCATCGAATTCCACCATCACACGCCGGGCAACCTCCGGGCGATGGTGCACGCCAAGATGCGCAAGCTGAAGAGCGGCGTCACGGTCGAGCACCGGTTCCGGGCGTCGGACCAGGTGGAGGAGGCACGGATGGAGACCCACGAGCTGCAGTACATGTACCACGACGGGCACTCCTACCACTTCATGAACACGCAGAACTACGAGCAGTTCGAGCTCGACGAAGAAGCGCTCGGCGACCATGCCCAGTGGATGACGGACGGCATGCAGGTGATCGCCGAGTACTTCGAGGGTCGGCCCATCGGCGTCGAGCTGCCGAACGAAGTCGTGTTCGAAATCGTGGAGACGTCGCCGGTGATGAAGAGCGCCACGAAGACCGCGTCGACAAAGCCCGCCAAGCTCTCCAACGGCGTGTCGGTCAATGTCCCCGAATTCATCCAGACGGGGGAAAAGGTGCGCGTGAACCCCAATACCGGGGAGTATCTCGACCGCGCGAAGTAACGGCTACTCGCGGTGCACCACCTGGGTGCTGCGCTGGGCCGTCGGCATCAACACCAGGTGAAGCACATCGATGTGCTCCGGCAAATTCACGACGTAGCTCACCACCTCCGCCACCTCATCGGCGGTCAGCGGCCGCATTCCCTGATAGACGGACTTGGCCCGTGCGGTGTCGCCATGGAACCGCACCACGGAGAACTCGGTCTCAACGAGGCCGGGATCGATGCTCGACACACGGACCGGCGTCCCCACGAGGTCGAGGTGCATCCCTTCGGTGAGCGCGCGCACGGCGTACTTGGTCGAGCCGTAGACGTTGCCCTTCGGGTAGGTCTGATGGCCCGCGAGGCTCCCCAGATTCACGACGTGGCCCCGCCCGAGACGCACCATGTGCGGCAGCACCGCCCGCGACACATAGAGCAGTCCCTTCACATTGGTGTCGATCATGCGGTCCCAATCGTCGGGGTCGCCCTCGTGCAGCTTGTCGAGTCCCGCGGCGAGGCCGGCGTTGTTGAGGAGCACATCGGGGACAATGCCGTGGGCGACGAGCCCTGCGACCGCGCCCTCTACCGCACCGCGGTCCCGCACGTCCACGACAGCGGTCCGCACCTGGATGCCCCCGCCGTGGCGTTCGTGGATTTCCCTCGCTTCGCGCTCGAGAAGGTCGGTGCGCCGCGCCCAGAGAACGAGGTGGGCGCCGTCGGCGGCAAAACGCCGCGCGCAGGCCAGTCCGATCCCCGCGCTCGCCCCGGTGACGAGCGCCCACTTCCCGGCGATCCGGGCGGTCACGGCAATGGGTCTCCCACGATCCGCTTGGCGAGGGACCCGGCCGCGAACCGATCGGTAACGTCGACGTTGTTGACGAGCGCGACCGTCGCCACCGGCACGGGGCCCGGATACGCCCGGGTGAATTCCTCCACCGTCATGCTGCGCGGCACCGTCACCACCTGCAGGTGCCACGGCTGCACCGCGAGCACGGCCGGGTCGGTGAGGCGATCGAAGCTCGTCGTCGCGCGCCAGGCGACGTCCCGCACGCCGGGCCAGCGATCCTGGTCCGTGATCGCGAGGATCTGGTAGACCCTGCCATCATACGCGATGAACGTGGCGCGGCCGGCGACGGCGCCCTGATCGGTCGTGGCCGCGAACTCGCCCGTCGTGCCGGGCAACCCGTGGAAGCTGGCGCGCGCCGGGGTCCCGGTGACGCCCTGCTGCGAGAAGAACGCCGTCGCCGCCTGGTCGGGAGTGGGTTGGTTGGGAACGGACAGCTGCACGACCGCATCCTGCCCCGGGCTCAGCGCCTGCACCGCGTCGCGCCCGTTCTGCACCGCCCAGCCTGCCGGAAACGTGATCCGAAACCGCAGGTCGGGATGTACGAACTCGCCGTTCCGCACATACCCGTCCCGCGGATTGTCCCCGTAGACCATGCCGTCGATGACCCGGAGATACGCCTCGCGGTTCACGACGGTGCCGAGCGATTCCCTGGGCGTCGCCGCGATGTCGCGGTTGATCGCTTCGAGACGATTGCCGGGATTGGGGTGCGTGGCGAGCCATTCGGGCATGCGGCTGCCGCTCGCCGCGGTCACGCGGTCGAGCAGCGTGAACACCTGTGGCATCTGGCGGCCGTCGTAATGCTGGCGGCGCATGTAGCGGTAGCCGAGGTAGTCCGCCTGGCTTTCGTCGTCGCGGCTGTACTTGAGGAAGAGCAGACCCAGGCCCTGGGACGCCGCGCCTGCATAGCGTTGCAGCTTTGGCTCGATCACGGTGCCGAGCACGAGGCCGAGCTGCGCAACCTGCTGGCGGCTCATCTGCGTCACCGAATGGCGTGCCGTGACGTGGCCGATTTCATGTCCCATGACCCCCGCCAGCTCCGCCTCGCTGTTCAGGTGGGCCATGATGCCCCGGGTGATGTAGACGTGGCCGCCGGGGATGGCGAAGGCGTTGACGACGGGGTCGTCGATGACGCGAAACGTCCACGGGAGATTGGGCCGCTCCGAGGAGCTGGCCAGCCGGGCCCCGAGCGCGCGCACGTAGCGCTGGCGGCCGCTGTCGGGGTCGAGGCCCATACTGGTGACGATTCCGGGGTCGGCTTCGAGTCCCATCTGGACTTCCTGGGACTCGCTGACGAGGGCCAACTCCTTCTTGCCGGTGGCGGGATTGACGGCGCACGCGGCGCCGAGGGCAAGCCCGGAAAGACTCACGAGCAGAATGATCGATCGCATTCGAGGCTCCGGTTCGAGGACAGAGCGCTACCGCAACGCTTATGTTACGCCAACACCGGCGTCTGGAGGAGTGGTGGACCGGAAGAAGTTTCTGTTCGTCTCGCTCGACGGGCTGATCGCCGATATCGCCTGGCAGGTCGTGAAGGAGGGGCACGAGGTCCAGCTCTTCACCGAGAGCCAGAGCGAGAAGGAGATCGGCAACGGCTTCGTCCCCAAAACCGATGACTGGGAGCGCGAGGTGGAGTGGGCCGACGTGATCGTCTTCGACGACGTGCTCGGCCAGGGGGCGAAGGCGCAGAAGCTGCGCGCCGCGGGCAAGCCGGTGGTCGGCGGCACCCCCTATACGGACCGCCTGGAAGACGACCGGGCCTTCGGCCAGCAGGAGCTGAAGGCCGCCGGGGTGTCGATCATCCCCCAGGAGAATTTCACCTCGTTCGACGACGCGATCGCGTTCGTGCAGACCAATCCCAACCGCTACGTCATCAAACCGTCGGGCGAGGCGCAGAACCTGAAGCAGCTGCTGTTCGTCGGCGAAGACGAGCACGGCGCCGACGTGATCCAGGTGCTGGAGGACTACAAGCGGGCGTGGGCGTCCCGCATCAAGGAGTTCCAGCTGCAGCGGCGCATCGTCGGCGTGGAAGTCGCGATCGGGGCCTTCTTCAACGGCAAGGAATTCGTCCTCCCGATCAATGTGAACTTCGAGCACAAGAAGCTGTTCCCCGGGGACATCGGCCCGTCGACCGGCGAGATGGGGACGGCGATGTTCTGGAGCGAGCCCAATCGCCTCTTCGCCGCGACGCTGAAGAAGATGGAAGGGAGACTGAAGGAGGAGCGCTACGTCGGCTACATCGACGTCAACTGTATCGTCAACTCCAACGGCATCTACCCCCTCGAGTTCACCGCCCGCTTCGGCTACCCCACGATCAGCATCCAGCAGGAAGGGATGATCACGCCGATCGGAGAGTTCCTGCACCGGCTCGCGGAGGGCTCGATCACGCGTTTCAAGGCGCGCAGCGGATTCCAGGTCGGGGTGCGGATCGTGGTGCCGCCGTTTCCCTTCCGGGACCCCGAGACGTTCGAGACCAGCTCCAAGGACGCAGTGATCATCTTCAAGAAGCCGATGCGCGAAGGCGTGCACATCGAGGACGTGAAGACGATCGACAACGAGTGGCTCGTGACGGGAACGTCCGGTGTGGTGCTGATCGTCGTGGGACTCGGCTCGACGATGAAGCAGGCGCAGCGGCAGGTCTACAACCGGATCGAGAACATCATGATCCCGAACATGTTTTACCGGAAAGACATCGGGGATCGCTGGTTCGAGGACTTCGACCGGCTGCACACGTGGGGATACTTGAGAGACTGACGACGTCATGAAGAGACGTATTGAGAGAAGTCGTACGGAAGAGGCGTAGCATCAACAGCGCTATCCGCCGGATCGCGTGGCGGCTGTTGCCCGTCATGTTCCTGGCGTTCGTCGTCAACTTCATCGATCGCGTGAACGTGAGTGTGGCCGCGCTCCAGATGAATCGCGATCTGGGCTTCACCGCGACCGCGTACGGCCTTGGCGCCGGAATGCTGTCGATCGGCTATACGGTGTTCCAGGTACCGAGCAACCTCATGCTGGCGCGGGTCGGCGCGCGGCGCTGGATCGCGGCGCTGATGATCGTGTGGGGCGGCATCGCTTCGTCGATGATGTTCGTCCGCGGTGCAGCCAGCTTCTACACCTTGCGCTTCCTGCTGGGCGCCGCCGAAGCGGGGTTCTTCCCCGGCATGATGCTCTATCTCACCTATTGGTTTCCCGGTGCGGTGCGGGCACGTGCCGTCGCGGCGTTCATGAGCGCGATCCCGATCGCCCAGGCGATCGGCACGCTGGCGTCGGGCCTGCTCCTCGGGCTCGGGG
>DASSIL010000033.1:0-40866 GCA_035691925.1 Gemmatimonadales bacterium | reverse complement strand
CGTAAAGAGACTGGGGACGATGATGACGACCCGCTTCACCCCGCGGCGTCCCGTGCCGCTGCCGATTCCGGCGCCGGGGTGTGTCATTGCGGGTATTCCGCGAGCACGGTCGCACCCGCCGCTACGCGGTCGCCGACTTGCACCCGAGCCGTGGCGTGGGCGGTGAGGGGGAGGTAGACGTCGACGCGCGAGCCGAAGCGGATCATCCCGAGACGCGCGCCCTGGGTGGCGCGCTCACCGACTTGCGCGTCGGTCACGATGCGGCGCGCGATCAGCCCCGCGATCTGTCGCACCAGCACGGCGCCGTGCGGTCCCTCGAGTCCGATCGACGATTGCTCGTTGTCGAGGCTCGCCTTGTCCGCCGCGGCGTGCAGGAATTTCCCCGCGTTGTAGTTGCGGTATGCCACCGTCCCCGATACGGGGTAGCGGTTCACATGCACGTCGAAGACGCTCATAAAGGTCGATACCCGGAGCGCCCGGCCATGCAGGAACCGCGGCTCATCGGTTTCCACCACGCTGACGACCCGACCGTCCGCCGGGGCGATCACCACGCGGTCGCCGCGCGGGCCGGTGCGTTCGGGATTGCGGAAAAAGACCAGCAGCCAGACGGCCAGCGGCACGAGCACCACCTCGAGTCCCCACCACCAGGCGCTCCACCGCACTGCTGCCCAGGCGACGAGTGCGGCGAGTCCCCATCCGATCGCAATGAATGGCCATCCCTCGGGCGCCATCCTCACGCCGCAACCTCGAGCGCCCGCCCCGTGATGAGGCGGTAGGCTTCGCGGTAGCGTGCGCTCGTCGCCGCGATCACGACCGGCGGCAACGGCGGCGGCGGCTCGTTGCCGTTCCACTTCCCCTGTTCCTTGAGCCCCGTGAGGTAATCGCGCAGCGGCTGCTTGTCGAAACTCGGCTGGCTTGCGCCCGGGGTGTAGCGGTCGGCGGGCCAGAACCGCGACGAATCGGGGGTGAGGACCTCGTCGATCACGAGCAGCGTGCCGTCGGGGGTGGTCCCGAACTCGAACTTGGTGTCGGCGATGATGATGCCGCGACCGGCGGCGAAATCCCGCCCGCCTTCGTACAGGGCGAGGCTGGCGCGCTTCAACGTGTCGGCGAGGGTGGCGCCCAGGGCATCGGACACCCGCTGGAAGGTGACGTTTTCGTCGTGTCCCGTTTCGGCCTTCGTCGCCGGGGAGAAGATTGCCGGCTCGAGTTTCGCGTTCTCCACGAGTCCTGCGGCGAGCGGCTCGCCTGCCAGCGTTCCCGATTTCTTGTACTCCGCCCACGCCGAGCCGGAGAGGTAGCCGCGCACCACGCACTCGAAGGGGAGCGGCGTGGTGCGGCGCACCAGCATGGCGCGGCCGGCGATGGTGGCGCGATGCGGCGCGAGCGCGGGCACGCGCGCCACGATCTCGGCTGCATCGGCGGTGATGAGGTGATGGGGGACGACGTGCGCCAGCTGCTTGAACCAGAACGCCGAGAGCTGTGTGAGGACCGCGCCCTTGTACGCGACCGGCTCCTTCATGACGACGTCGAAGGCGCTCACGCGGTCGCTCGCCACCATCAGGAGCGTGCCGGCATCGACCTCGTACATCTCACGGACTTTGCCGCGGCGCAGCAACGGCAGCGACAGGTTGCTGGCGACGAGCGGCGTGACGGTCGTCATACCTTCACCTCGGCGGCGCTGGCGGTCGGCGCGACGGCTTCGATGCGATGGAGCACGGCGGGAAGCACCTCGTCGAGAAAGTGATCGACCTGCTGGGGCGCCCGGCCGACGTACTGCACCGGGTCGAGCTCTTCGGGGCGGGCCGCCACCGAGAGGGCGCGAAACGCCGGGTCGGCGCTGAGCCGGGCCAAAAGATCGTTGGCGGCGCCGCGCTCGGCCACGGCCTGGGAGACTGCGAGGCTGTGCCCGCGGATCACTTCGTGAAGGTGCTGGCGATCGCCCCCCGCCTTCACACCGCGCATGAGCAGGCGCTCGGTGGCGAGGAACGGCAGCGTGTCGTCGACATGGCGGCCAATGACCGGCTCGCGCACCTCGAGTCCCGCCGCGACGTTGGTTGCGAGGACGAGGATGGCGTCGGCAGCGAGAAACGCTTCGGGAATCGCGAGACGCCGGTTGGCGCTGTCGTCGAGGGTCCGCTCGAGCCACTGCTCGGCCGCGGTGTGCCAGCCGTTTCCCGAAAGCTCGATGACGAAGCGGGCGAGACTGGTCATGCGCTCGGCCCGCATCGGATTGCGTTTGTACGGCATCGCGGACGACCCGACCTGCTCGCTTTCGAACGGCTCGAGCAGCTCGCCTTCGTGCTGCAGCAGGCGCAGGTCGGTGGCGAACTTCGCCGCCGACGCGGCGAGGCCGGCGAGCGCGGCCAGCACCTGAGCGTCCTGTTTGCGGCTGTACGTCTGTCCGGTGACGGGGAAGATCTTTGTGAATCCCATCTTTTCCGACACGCGGCTGTCGAGCTCGCGGACTCTGTCGTGGTCGCCGTCGAACAGATCGAGGAAGCTCGCCTGCGTGCCCGTGGTTCCCTTCACGCCGCGGAACTGCAGCGTCTCGACGCGGTGCAGCAGCTCCTCGGCATCGAGCACGAACTCCTGCATCCACAGCGTCGCCCGTTTCCCCACGGTGGTAAGCTGGGCCGGTTGAAAGTGCGTGTAGGCCAGACAGGGGAGGGCGCGGTAGCGGCGCGCCACGTGCCCTAGCGCGACGAGCACCGCGGCGACGCGGCCGAGCAGCAGCACGAGTCCCTCGCGCATCAACACGAGGTCGGCATTATCGGTGACGTAGGCGCTCGTCGCGCCGAGGTGCAGGAAGGCATGCGCAGCCGGGGCCTGCTCGCCGAGCGCGTGGATGTGCGCCATGACGTCGTGGCGCAGCCGCTTCTCCAGCTCGGCGACGCGCCCCAGGTCGACATCGTCGAGATGCGCGCGGACCTGATTGACCGCGTCCGCCGGAATCTCGAGCCCCAGCTCCCGCTCGCTTTCCATCAGCGCGAGCCACAACCGGCGCCACAGGCCGATGCGGCGGCGCTCGCTCCAGAGCGCCTGCATCGGGGGCGAGGCGTAGCGGCCGGAGAGCGGGGATTCCCAGGTCACACGGAGGCCTTGGCCGACGGACTGAGCTTGTTCCAGTCGGCGAGGAACTGTTGCAGGCCGCGATCGGTGAGCGGGTGCTGCAACAGCTTCTTCAAGACTTCGGGCGGCAGCGTCGCGACGTCGGCGCCGATCATCGCCGCTTCGGCCACGTGGCGCGGATGCCGGATCGACGCCGCGAGGATCTGCGTCGCGATCGAGTAGTTGTCGAACATCTGCCGCGTCTCGCGGATCACGTCCATCCCTTCCTGACCCACGTCGTCGATGCGGCCGATGAACGGCGAGACGTAGGTCGCGCCGGCTTTCGCCGCGACGAGGCACTGCACGCTCGAGAAGCACAGGGTGACGTTGGTGCGGATGCCCTCGGAGGAGAGGCGGCGGACGGCGACCATTCCCGCTTCGAGCATCGGAATCTTGACCACGATGTTGTCGGCGATCTTCGCGAGCGACCGGCCTTCGGTGAGCATGCTGTCGGTATCGGTCGCGACCACCTCTGCCGACACGGGTCCCTCGACAATCGAGCAGATCTCCTTCAGGACATCGCGCGGATCGAGGTCTCCGGCCTGCTTGGAGAGGAGCGTGGGATTGGTGGTGATGCCGTCGATCAGACCGGCCTGGACCGCCCAGGTGATGTCCTTCAGGGAGGCGGTGTCGAGAAAGAACTTCATGCGATTGCCTCGGCGTAGAGTTCCGGAGGGTAGGTGACGGCCTCGAGATACAAACCCTGAGGCGGCGCCGGCGGGCTGGCCGCCTGGTTGTCGGTCGCCGACAGGAGGAGGCGCAGATCCGACAGTGGCCGGCGGGCGAGCGCGATGTCGACCATCGTGCCCACCAGGAAGCGGACCATGCGGTGCAGGAAGCGGTTGGCTTCGATGGTGAACGTGATCCCCGATCCGTTGGGACGCGGTGTCCAGGTCGCCTGGGCCACGTGACAACGATAATCGGGCTTCGCGGCTCCCTGGGCGGCCAAGCCGCGGAAGTCATGCTCTCCCGGGAGTGTCCCGGCCGCTTCGGCGAGCAGTACCGGCTCGAGGGAGCGTCCCAGCGCCCATTCGTAGCGGCGCCGGAACGGTGAGCGGCTCGCGTCGTCGGTGCCGATCTCGTAGCGGTAGCGGCGCGCGGTTGCGGTCCGGCGCGCGTGGAACCTGGAGGTCATGGGGTGGACGCGTGCCACCCAGATGTCGGGGGGCAAGAGCGCGTTCAACGCCCGCCGTAACCCCGGCGCATCGGCGCTCCAGCGCTCAGCGGCGATGAATCCCACCCCCTGACCGGTGGCGTGCACACCCGTGTCGGTGCGACCGGCACCGGTGGCCGCGGTATGGCGGCCGGTGAGCCGCTCCAACACCGCCTCGAACTCCGCCTGCACGGTTCGCCCCACGGGCTGGCGTTGCCAGCCGACGAACTGCCCTCCGTCGTACTGCACCACGGCGAGGAAGGGCCGGCTGGTCACCAGTCAAAGATAACCCCTTGTCCTAATTGACAAAAGCCGATTTTCTTTACGCATGGCTGAGGCACGTTCGGGGCCCCTCGAGCAGGCCCTCCGCCGGTTGGCGAACGGCGAATCCCTGTCCGAGGCACACGCCGCCCTGGTGTTCGGCGTCATCATGCGGGGCGAAGCCACGCCGGCACAGGTCGGTGGTTTGCTGATGGCGCTGCGCGTCAAAGGCGAGACCGCTGATGAGGTGGCTGGAGCCGCTCGCGCATTGCGGGATGCGATGATTCGCGTCGACATCGATGCCCCCCATCTGGTGGACACTGCCGGGACCGGCGGGGGCGCCGTCACTACCTTCAACATCAGCACCGGTGCCGCGCTCGTCGCTGCCGGTGCCGGGGCGACCGTCGCCAAACACGGCAACCGGTCCTACACCTCACGCTGCGGGTCGGCCGACGTGCTGGAGGCCCTGGGGGTGTCGGTTCAGCTCGACGCCAGTGGAGTCGCGCGCGCGCTGCGGGAAGCCAGAATGGCGTTTCTCTTCGCGCCGAACTTCCATCCGGCCATGCGACACGTCGCACCGGTGCGCCAGGAGCTCGGCGTCACCACGCTGATGAACCTGCTCGGGCCCATCGCCAATCCGGCCGGTGTACGCCGCCAGGTGATCGGCGTGGCCGACGCGAGCCGTGGCCCGCTCGTGGCGCACGCGCTGGCGCGCCTGGGCGCCGAGCATGCACTGGTGGTGCACGGTGCCGTCGGCATGGACGAGATTTCGCCCGCGGGCACCACCCGCGTCTGGGAGGTGCGGGACGGTGGCGTGCGGGAATGGACGATCGATCCACAGGAGCACGATCTCGAAATCGCCGACGTCGTCCTGCTCGCGGGGGCCGATCCGTCCGCCAACGCGCGCCGCCTCGAGGCGATCCTGGCCGACGGGACGGACCACGCCGGGCGGGCGGCGGTGGTGCTCAATGCGGCGGCGGCGATTTACGTGGCGGGGCTCGCGCCGAGCTTCAAGGCAGGGGTCGCCGCGGCGCGGGAGGCGCTCGACTCCGGTGCGGCGCGAGCGGCGCTGGAGCGCCTGCGCCGCACCGGGACTAATAGCGGCGAATGACGCCTAACACGACGCCCTGGACGACGACGTCGCGCTCGTTCACGCGCAGCGGCTGCATCTCGGCGTTGGCCGGCTGCAGGCGAATCCAACCGCCGGGCTCGCGATAATACTTCTTTACCGTGGCGCTCTCGCCGCCGACCAGAGCGACGACCGTTTCACCGTTCTCGGCCTGGGAGCGCTCGTGCACGACGATGTAATCGCCGTCCTTGATGTGCTCATCGATCATCGAGCGGCCCCGGACCTTGAGCACGTAGCTCTTGCCGCGCCGCGGCAACAGCACGTCGGGGACGGCGAGCGAATCGGACGTGTCGGAGATTGCCTCGATCGGCTGCCCCGCCGCAACCAGTCCGAGCAACGGCAGCTCGGTCGCGCCGGTCTGGCCGCGTGGCGGCACGATCTCGATGGCGCGGCTCTCGTTGGGCGTGCGGCGGATGTAGCCTTTACGCTCGAGATTCGTGAGGTGCTCGTGGACGGTCGCGAGCGAGTGGAACTGGAATCGCTGCGCGATTTCTTCGAAACTGGGAGCGTAGCCGCGGTCCTCGATGTATTCCGTGAGGTAGTCGAGGATCTCGCGTTGACGCCGGGTGACAGGCATGGCATCTCCCCGAAAATTTGCCGAAGCATAATGTACCCGAATGCGGCCCGAACGCAAGGATGACTCCGGGACGGCTGGAGCCGCTTGTGTCCGCGGCGCAACAGCGCGTCTCCGCGTTACGCTCCTCGCGCCAGGAGCTCGAGCGCCGCGCCAGCGCCGCGCCTCCGGCGCCGCCCTTCGGGATGCGCTGCGCCGACGGCACGATCGGGGTGATCGCCGAAGTGAAGCGCCGGTCTCCGTCGGCCGGAGCGATTCACGAAACGCTCGATCCCGTCGCGCACGCACGGGCGTATGCCGACGGCGGGGCGGTCGCTATCTCGGTGCTGACGGAGCCGGCGTTCTTCGGCGGCTCGCTCGACGATCTGCGGCGCGTCGCAGCGGCGGTTCCGCTGCCCGTCGTGCGCAAGGATTTTCTGCTCGAGGAGCTGCAGCTCGTCGAAGCACGGGCCGCGGGAGCCGCCGCGGTCCTCGTCATCGTCCGCATCCTCGAGCCGCGCCGCGTGCGCTCGCTGCTGCGCGCCGCGCGGGACCTCGGGCTCGCCGCCCTCGTCGAAGTACACTCGCCCGGGGAGCTCGAGATCGCCGTCTCGGCGGGCGCGGGTCTCATCGGCGTCAACAGCCGGGACCTGGACAGTTTCACGATCGATCGCGATGCGGCGGAGCGGTTGCTGGCGCAGGTCCCATCCGACGTCGTCGCCGTTGCGGAGAGTGCCATCGCCGACCGCAGCGACGTCGAGCGGGTCGGCGTGGTGGGAGCCGATCACGTTCTCGTCGGGACGGCCGTGGCGCGTCTCGCCGATCCGCGTGCGGCGGTGCGGGCGCTCGCCGGTGTGCCGCGCCGGACCCGTGGGAGTAGCCGATGACTGGAGACGCGACGCAGTTCGGCCCGTACGGCGGCCGCTACGTGCCCGAGACGCTGATGGCGGCGCTCGACGAGCTGGCGCGCGTGTACGACGCCGCACGAGCGGACCCCGCCTTTTGGAAGGAATTCGATCAGCTGTCTCGCGACTACGTCGGCCGGCCTACACCGCTGAGTGATGCGCCGCGGCTCGGCGCGGAGCTCGGGGCGGGTGTGATCGCCCTCTTGAAGCGTGAGGACTTGAACCACACCGGTGCGCACAAGATCAACAACACCCTGGGGCAGGTGTTGCTGGCCCGGCGCATGGGCAAGCGCCGGATCATTGCGGAAACCGGGGCGGGGCAGCACGGCGTTGCGACGGCAACGGTGTGCGCCCGCTTCGGGCTCGAGTGCGTCGTCTACATGGGTGAAGAGGACATGCGCCGCCAGCGGCTCAACGTCTACCGCATGGAGCTGATGGGAGCCAGAGTCGTGGCGGTGACCGCGGGCACGCGCACGCTGAAGGACGCGACGAACGAGGCGCTGCGCGACTGGGTCACGAGCGTCACCGATACGCACTACATCATCGGATCGGTCGTCGGACCCGATCCGTTCCCGCGGCTGGTGCGCGACTTCCAGTCGGTCATCGGGCGTGAAGCGCGGGCACAGGTGCTCGAGCGCTATGGCCGGCTGCCACGCACGGTGGTGGCGTGCGTCGGGGGCGGCTCGAACGCCATCGGCATCTTCAGTGCGTTTCTCGACGACCGGGAAGTCGAGCTCGTCGGCGTCGAGGCGGGGGGGCTCGGTCTCGACACGGGGCGGCATGCGGCCACGCTGTCGCGTGGGCGACCCGGCGTCTTCCACGGCAGCAGGAGCTACCTGTTGCAGGACGCCGATGGACAGGTCCAGCCGGCCCATTCGATCTCCGCTGGCCTCGATTATCCCGGTGTGGGGCCGGAGCACGCTTTCTTGAAGGACTCCGGTCGCGTATTGTATCAGACGGTGACGGACCAACAGGCCCTGGAGGCGTTCGCTGCCCTGGCCCGTCTCGAAGGGATCGTGCCCGCCCTCGAGAGTGCCCATGCGGTGGCGTGGGCGAGGTACGCGAATGAGCGGTGGCGGCCTGGGGACCTCGTCCTGTTCAACCTGAGTGGCCGGGGCGACAAGGACGTCGCGTTGGTCGCCGAACAGGGGGAGGCGCGTCCGTGACCGATGCCTTCGGCACCGAGATCGCCCTTCCGCCCACCCAGGTCGAAGAGCTGCTCTCGCTGATCGGCAAGGCGTTGCGGGCCGTCCAGCTCTACCTCCCCAACAATCCCGTCTACCAGCGCGCGATCGAAAACGTCCGGGCCACCTGCCGCAAGATCTGGCAGGCCACTGGAGATCTCAATCTCGAGGTGCAGGAAACCGAGCTGCGCTGGGAAGGCAACCTCGTCTACAGCCACGACCAGAAGAACGAGAGCATCGCCTGGACGCTGTTCAAGGACGGTGTGCGCTCCGTGACCCTGCGTCCCGGGGTCGAGGATGTGGAGCTGGTGCGGTTCCTTCAGGTGCTGCACCAGGCCCGCACGCTGCAAGCCGAAGCCGCCGACGACCTGCTCACGCTCCTGTGGCAGGAGGATTTTCAGTTCCTGACCTACACCTTCCGCGAGATCTCGGTCGATTTGGGGACGCCGATCGAGGCGGAGGGACCCAGCGAGGTGGCACCGCCCGCGCAGGTGCGCGACCAGATAGAGAAGGAGGCGCCGCGCGAGGTCGTCTCGGTCGACGAATTCGACACCACGCTCTACTTCCTGGAAGACCAGGAGATCGCCTACCTCCAGGACGAAGTCGAGCGCGAGTACTCGCAGGACCTGCGACACAACGTGTTGTCGGTGCTGTTCGATTTGATCGAAGCGCAGACGTATGCGACGGTGCGCAGCGAGCTGATCGCGATCGTCGAAAACTTCATTCCGTACCTGCTCGGCTCGGGAGACTTCCATTCGGTCGCGTACGTGCTGCGCGAGCTGGCGGGGGTGCTGCAACGCGGCAAGGAGCTGATCCCGGAGCACAAGATCGCGCTGGCCGCCATCCCCACGCGCCTGTCCCAACCCGACGCCCTGTCGCAGCTGCTGCAGGCACTCGACGAAGCCACGATGCATCCGACCGAAGCGGAGCTGGGGGAGCTCTTCAAGGAGTTGCAACCGGAGGCGCTGGTGACGCTGGCGGGCTGGGTGCCACGGCTCACCAACGAGCAGGTGCGGACGCTGGTGAAGAGATCCGCCGAGCGTCTTGCCGGCCAAAACCCGGCCGAGGTCCTGAAGGCGCTGGCGAGCAACGACCACGGCACCGCGCTCGAGATGGTGCGGCTCGCCGGACGGCTGCGCCTCAACGGGGCGCCCGAAGGGATGGAGCGGCTGCTGATGGAAGGGAGCCGCGAAATGAAGCTGGCGGTGGCGGAGGCGCTCATCGCGATCGCGTCGCCGACCGCGCTGCGGTTGCTCGAGCGGGCGGTAGATGACAGCGAGCGCGAGGTGCGGATCTCCGCCGTGCGCTTCCTCTCGAGCCGCGGGCATCGCGGCGCCTTCCAGCGCGTCGAGAGCGCCATCAACGGCAACAAGTTGCGCCAGGCGCATCTCACCGAGAAGATGGCGTTCTTCGAGGCGTACGGCTCGCAGGCAGGCGTCGCGGGGATCCCGGTCCTCGAGCGGATTCTGGTGCCGCGCGGGCTCTTGGGCCGGCGGGAAGACCCGGAAACGCGGGCCTGCGCGGCGATGGCGCTCGGGAAGATCCGCGGCGCGGATGCGCGGGCCGTGTTGGAGCGGGCGGCGCAGGACAAGGAACCGATGGTGCGCAACGCCGTGAGCCGGGCCTTGCGGGAGACGGTGCGGTGACGGACATCCCGCCCGTTACCGGACCGGCGCCGCGTCGCGCCACCATCGCCGAGACGGTCGCGGTCTCGGACAGCTTCCTGCGTCATGCGGGGCGCGAATTCCTGGTGGTGTTCTACGCCGCGCTGCGCTCCCTGAAACTCTATCCGATCGAGAACGCACAGGTGCAGAAGGCGCTTGACGATCTCGCCTCGGTGGCCAAGCAGGTCCTGGACGTCGAGCAGGAGCTCGAACTGCGGTTGCAGGGGGAGTTCATCTTCGTCAACGCCACCCGGTTGCGGCTCGCGCTCGAGAACTACGCCTCGTTCTCCCACGTGCTGCAGGTGATGCGGACCTGCGGCGTCGGCGCCATCCGGCTCGACGCCCAGGTCGACCGGCGCCAGCTGCAGATCCTCGTCTCGCTCTTGCTCGCCCATTCGACGGGCGAGCAGAGCCCCGACACGATTCACGAAATCATCGGGAAACTGAGCGAGGCCGGCGCAATACACATCACCGTCGAGCCGCCCTTCGAGACCGACGAGACCGTCGCCGACACCGAAAAGGCGAAAGAAGCCGCGAAGCGGACGTATGTGCGGTCGGTCGCGGTCACGAAGGAAGTGATCAACAGCCTGCGCATGGGCCGAACCGCCAACGTCAAGCGCGTGAAACGCGCGGTGCAGGCGATCGTCGACCAGGTCCTCAATAACGAATCGTCGCTGCTCGGTCTCACCACCCTGCGCGACTACGACGAGTACACCTTCGTCCACTCGGTCAACGTGTGCATCTTCTCCGTCGCCCTGGGCCGCAAACTCGGGTTGACGAAGCTGCAGCTCTACGACCTGGGGATGACGGCGCTGTTCCACGACGTCGGCAAGTCGCGCGTGCCGCTCGAGGTGCTGAACAAGGAAGGGGGGCTCACCGAAGAGGAGTGGCGCATCCTGCAGGCGCACCCCTGGCTCGGCGTGTTGACGTTGTTCGGCTTGCGCGGCTACGGCGAAATTCCCTACCGCGGCATGGTGGTGTGTTACGAGCACCATATGAAGATCGACCTCACCGGCTACCCCAGGGCGATCCGGCCGCGCTCGCTCTCGATCTTCTCCAAGATCGTGGCGGTGGCGGACGGGTTCGACGCCGCCACCAGCCGGCGTGTGTACCAGACCGTCCCGATTCAACCCGACCAGGTGTTGAAGGAAATGTGGGAGAACCCGCGGCGCGGCTACGATCGCGTGGTCGTGAAGGCGTTCATCAACCTGATCGGCGTCTATCCTGTGGGCACCTGCGTCATCCTCGACACCTACGAGGTGGCGCTGGTGCACGCCGCGAACCCCGACACATCGTTCGTGCATCGACCGATCGTCCGCATCGTCGCATCGGCCGACGGCGCCATTACGCACCCGGGCGTGCTCGCCGATCTGTCGGAGCGGGACGCCCAGGGCAACTTCCCGCGCACCATCGTCAAAGTGACCGATCCGGCGCGCTTCGGCATCAACGTCAGCGACTACTTTGTCTGAGCGACCGATCGCCCGGGCGTTCGACGCCGCCAGGGGCGCAGGTCGGGCGGCGTTGATTCCCTACTACACGGCGGGCTTCCCCACGCGGGCCGCGTGCCTCGACGCCCTGCGCGGCGCCCAGGCTTTGGGCGCCGACCTGGTCGAGGTCGGGATTCCGTTCAGCGACCCGCTCGCCGACGGCCCGACCATTCAGCGATCCACCCAGACGGCGCTCGAGCAGGGGATGACCGTCGCCGGGGTGCTCCAGCTGGTGCGTGAGGCGCGTCTCGACATCCCCGTCGTCCTCATGACGTACGTCAACCCGGTGCTCGCCTACGGCGTGGAGAGATTCGCTGCCGCTGCGCGCGCGGCGGGGGTCGCCGGCGTCCTGTTCACCGACCTGCCGGCCGGGGCCGCTCCGGAGCTGGAGCGGGCGGTGACGGCCGCCGAGCTCGATCTGATCCGGCTCGTCGCCCCGACGACCACCGATGAGCGGCTCCGGGCCGCCGTCGCGGGGGCCGGGGGCTTCGTCTATCTGATCTCGCGGCTCGGGGTCACGGGCGCACGCCCGGATGCGCCTGCAGACCTCGAGCGCCATGTGCGCCGCCTGCGCGCGGCCACGCGGCTGCCGATCGCCGTCGGCTTCGGCATCAGCACTCCCGCACACGCGGCTGCCGCGGCCCGCTGGGCGGACGGCGTGGTCGTCGGCAGCGCGCTCGTCGACGCGCTCGGCAGCGGCGGACTCGCCGCGGCCGGCCGTCTGCTCGACGCCCTGGCCGGCGCGGTCGCGACGCAGGGGGCCGCGTGAATTTTCAGCGGTTCGTCACGGGCTATGGCCGCGTCCTCGCATTCGGCGGGCTCGGCGTGTTCGTCGCCGCGCTGATCGTCGATTCGCGCTGGACGCACCAGTGGGTGGAGATCCTGGCGATGTCCGCGGTCGCCATGGGCGTACGGGCGCAGTCGGTCCGTCTTTCGAAGTACTCGTATCTGAACCAGACGGGTCTCGTGAGCATCTGCGGCAGTCTGCTGGTCGGGGTGCCGGCGACGTTGATCGCGCTCGCAGCGGGGACCCTCGCGGCGGACTGGGTGTGGCTGCGCAAGACGCTGTGGGCGGCGGTGATCAATTTCGGGCGCGAGACGATCGCGCTGGTCGCTGCCTTCGGCGTCTACGCGGCGATCCTGTCGATTTCCGGCGTGACGGCCCCGGGACTCCACGTCGCGGCGATTCCCGCCCTGTTCTTCTTCGCGCTGACGTATTTCCTCTTCGGGCGGCTGCTGTTCTATCTGAGTCTCATGGTGCGCGCCAAGCTGGAGCAGGACGAGCAGCTGCTGATCATTCGCTACGAAGTCATCGCGTACTTCGGCACCATCGGGGCGGCGACGACAGTGGTGAGCGCGGTACTCGCCTGGCCGCCGGTGACCTGGCTGTTCGTAGCGGCCGCACTGGCGGCGCTCGGGCAGCTGCTGAAGCAGATGCTGGAAGAAGCGATCTCCGCCGAGGAGCTGAACAAGATTCACGCGATCGAGTCGGTGATCACCAGCAACATCAGCCTGCACGATTCGTTTCAGCGCATCGAGCGGCTGGCACACCGGCTGGTGGATTGGGGGGACCTGCGGATCTACCGCCGGGTCGACGACGGCCTGCGGTTAGCCTACCGGAGTGCGATCGGGCGCCCCAACCGGGCGGAGCCGACGTCTGACGTCGCCGCACTGCGCGGCCAGGTCGTGGCCAACGGCGAAACCCTCGTCATCCACGACGTCATGCGGGACAAGCGCGTCGCGGACGTCCCCGAGCACGTCCAGAGCCTGGTGCTCGTGCCGCTGCGGTTCGGCGATGCGGTGATCGGGACGCTCGAGCTGGAGCATCACAAACGACGCGCGTATCGCCGCAAGGACATCGTGACGATCGCGACGTTCGCGAACCAGCTGGCGACGGCGATTCACATCAATGACCTCCGCCGGCCGATCGTCGAAACGCTCGACCGGATGACGCGGCAGCTCGGCACGATCGGGCAGGCCGCCGCGTCGCTGCGCGACGTGTCGCGGGCCGTGGCGGCGTCGACCGCGACGATGCGGGGCGCTGCCAACAGCGAAGAAGCCGAGGTCACGGGCGGACTCGAGGCGACCGACGCCCTGGCATCAGTGTCGCGCCGCGTCGTGGTGGACGGCGCCGAAGCGGCCCAGGCGTCCACGTCCGCGAGCGACGTCGCGAGCCGCAACCGTGAGCGCATCAAGGACGCCCTCTCGCGCCTCGTCGCCCTGAAGGCGTTCGTTGGAGAGAGCTCCGGCAAGGTGCAGCAGCTCGGCGTCATGAGCCGGCGCATTACCGGCTTCATCGCCTCGATCCGCGAGTTCTCGGACATGACCAATCTGCTGGCGCTCAACGCGGCGATCGAGGCGGCGCGCGCCGGGAAGCACGGCAAGGGCTTCGCGGTCGTGGCGGAGGAAGTGCGGCGGCTGGCCGAGCAGAGCGCCGGCGCCGCGGCCGAGGCGGGCGAGCTCGTCGCCGACATCCACCGCCAGGTGGGAGAGGTGGTGGAGCAGATGCGGCGCGGCCAGGTGAACGTCGCCGGCGTCGAGGAGCTGTCCTCCGATGCGCTGGCGGCACTCGAAGCGATCGTGCAGTCGACGGCGGAGGCAACCGCCCACGCGCAGCGCATCGCGTCGACAGCGGGAGAGCAAGACGAAGCGTTCGAGCGGCTGCGCCAGCGCATCAGTGCGGTGGCCGCGATCTCGCTGCAGAACCGCGCCGAAGCCGAGGGCGTCTCGGCGCGAGCCGGGGAGGCGGCGACGGGACTCACCGATCTGGAGCGGGCCACCCGCGAACTGGAAGAAGTGGCCGGCCGGTTGCGCGACCTGACCCGCGGCTTCGCGAGCGTCGAGTGACGAGTCACCTCGAGCGGGTCTACGTCGCCCTCGGGTCGAACCTGGGGAATCGGGAGGGGCATCTCGCCCTGGGCCGGCTGCGCCTCTCGACGCTGCGCCGCACACATCTCGTCGCCGCTTCGAGCATCGAGGAAACGGCTCCCCTTGGCCCGGTGCAACAGGAGCCGTACCTCAATCAGATGGTGTTGCTCGTGACGGCGCTCGAGCCGCTGGCGCTGATGGAGCATTGCCTCGCGATCGAGGTGGAAGCGGGGCGCGAACGCCGGGAGCGCTGGGGGCCCCGTACCCTCGACCTGGACATCGTTCGCTTCGGCGACCGCGTCATCACCACTCCGGAGCTCACCGTGCCACACCCTGAGCTGCAGAACCGCGACTTCTGGCAGCGCGAGATCGTGGAGCTCGACGCGCTGGCGCCCGCGCATGTCTGACGCCCCCAAGCCCGTGACGACGCTCGATCTGTTGAAAATGAAGGCGGCGGGGACCCGCATCGTCATGCTGACCTGCTACGATGCGCTGTTCGCGCGACTGCTCGACGCCGCTGGCATCGACATTCTGCTGGTCGGTGACTCGGTGAACCAGGTCCTGGGCGGCGCCGAGTCGACACTGTCGGCCACCCTCGAGCAGATGATCTATCACACGCGGATCGTGCGTCGCGGGACGCACCGGGCCCTCGTGGTGTGTGACATGCCGTTTCTGACCTACCAGGTCACGCGCGAGGACGCGATCCGCAACGCCGGACGCGCCATGGCCGAGACGGGGTGTCACGCCGTGAAAGTGGAAGGAGGCGTGCACATCGCGCCGACGGTCCGCTCCCTCGTCGAAGTGGGCATCCCGGTGATGGGCCACATCGGTCTCACCCCGCAGTCGCTGCATGCGCTCGGCGGCGCGCGCGTTCAGGGGCGCGACGCGGTCGCGGCGCAGCGCCTGAAGAACGATGCCACGGCACTGCAGGAGGCCGGCGCCTTTGCCGTGGTGCTCGAGCTCGTCCCGGCGGCGCTCGCCGGCGAGATCACCAAGTCGCTCACGATTCCGACGATCGGCATCGGCGCGGGCCCCGAGTGTGACGGGCAGGTGCTCGTGCTGCACGACATGCTCGGTCTGAACGAGGAGTTCAACGCCAAGTTCGTGAAGCAATACGCGCAGCTGGCAGGCGAGGTGCGCCGCGCGGCGGGAGCCTTCGCCGACGAGGTTCGGGCCGGCCGCTACCCCGGTCCGGAGCACTCCTTCCAGAAGTAGGGACCCTACCGACTTCGCAGGTCCCCGGTTTGCTTTCTCCCGTGCTCACCATCAGCTCCCGGTCGGAGATGCGCGCGTGGTCGCGCGCCGAGCGCGCCCGGGGCAAACGCGTGGGCTTCGTGCCGACCATGGGTGCGCTGCACGAGGGGCATCTGCGACTGGTCGATGCCGCGCGCGAGCGCTCGGACGTCGTCGCGCTGAGCGTCTTCGTGAATCCGCTGCAATTCGGTCCCACCGAGGACTTCGCGCGGTACCCCCGCGATCTCGATCGTGACCGTACGCTGGCCGAAGCGCGTGGGGTGGAGGGCTGCTTCGTTCCCACGCCCCAGGAGATGTATCCCGTCGACCCGCTGGTCCGCGTCGCACCCGGCCCCATGGCGGAAACGCTCGAAGGTGCAGCCCGGCCGGGGCACTTCGCCGGCGTCCTGACCGTCGTCGCCAAGTTGTTGCACGCCGTCGAGCCGGACGTCGCCGTTTTCGGCCGCAAGGACTTCCAACAAGGGATGTTGGTGCGGCAGATGGTCGAGGATCTCGATTTCCCGGTGCAGGTCGACATCGCCCCAACGGTGCGCGAGCTCGAGGGGCTCGCGCTGTCGTCGCGCAATCAGTATCTGACCGTGGACCAGCGGCGCGCGGCGCTGGCGCTGTCCCGTTGCCTGCGGGACATGGAGCGGACCTGGCGCGGCGGTGCGGCCGACCCGGCGGTGGTTCAGCGGCGCGGTCTGGAAGCGCTGTCCGTCCCGGGAGTGACGCCCGAATATGTGGCGCTGGTCGACGACGACTTGCGGCCGGTCGACCGGGTGACGCAAGCGACCGTCGCGCTCGTCGCGGCTCGCGTAGGAACGACTCGCTTGATCGACAACGTCATCCTCGGCGAAGGGGTGGGAGCGGATCCCACCGTCGGCGGCTGACCCCCATGCTTCCCGATTGGGCGGTGGTGACGGCTGCACGTCGCGCGCATATCGAGCGAGTCGCCGCGCTGGTGCGGGAGTGGGGAGCGGCGATGGGCACCGCACCGGCCGAGCTGCGGCGGTGGGAGCGCGCCGCCTGGTGGCACGATGCGTTGCGCGACGCGGAATTGGCGACCGAGATGGATCACGGTCCGCGCGCGGCGACGCGGCTGGAGCAGGACGGCGAGCGCGATCGCGGTGTGCTCGACGCCGTGCGCTACCACTCTATCGGCTACGCTGGATGGGACGACGCCGGGAAGATGCTTTATCTCGCCGACTACCTGGAGCCGGGACGGGTGCATGACGCGGCCGAGCGCACGGCGCTGCGGGGACGCGTCCCGCGCGAGCGCGATGCGGTGCTGCGAGAGGTGGCGCGGCGCCGCGTCGGCCGGACGGTGCACTCCGGATGGCCGCTCGCCCCCGAAACGGTGGCCTTCTGGAACGCACTCGTCTCGCGCTGATCGTCGCGCTCGCACTCGGGAGCGGTTGCCGGCATCGCGCTGTGCCGCAGGCGTTCGCGATCCCCGGCGATGCGGGTCCCGCGCTGACCGTCGAGGTCATGAATACGACCGGGAAGACCGGACTGGCTCGCACCGGCGCCCGTCTGCTGCGCAGCGCCGGGATCGATGTCGTGAACTACTTCTCGTCGGCCACCGGCGACCGCATGCTCGACTCGACCCGGATCGTGGTGCGGCGGGGGACCGCGGCGATGGGAGAGCGGGTGCGGGCGGTGTTACAGGTCGGCCGCGTCGTCGTGCAGCCGGACTCCAGCCGCCTAGTCGACGTGAGCGTGCAGCTCGGCGCCGACTTCGCGGCGCGGGCGCCCCTCGATTTCCACCCGTAGCTGACCGCACGCCGCGCTGATGTCGAGGCCGCGGCTCTTGCGCAGCACCGCCTCCACGCCGTGCTCTTTGAGCCGGCGTTCGAATGCGAGCATCCGCGCGTGCGAGCTCGGCGTCAACTCGGGAGCCCCGCCGGGGTGCAGCGGCAGCAGGTTGACGTGCGCCGCAAGCGGCTGCGCCAGCTTCGCCAGCTCGTCGGCTGCCGCGAGGGAATCGTTGCGGCCGGCGATCAACACGTACTCGAGCGTGACGCGACGACGCCAGGTGCCGAGCGCTCGCAGGACGTCGGGAAGGGCATATTTCTTTTCGATCGGCATCAGCGAGCGACGCGCGTCGGGGGTCGGGGCGTGCAGCGACAGCGCGAGCCGGAATTGCTCCGGCCGTTTGGCGAATTGCGCCAGCCCGGGAAGGATGCCGACGGTCGAGACGGTGATATGTCGTGCGCCGATCCCCAACGCGCCGGGGTGATTGAGCAGCGTGAGGGCCCGGTCGACCGCGTCCCAGTTGAGGAGCGGCTCTCCCATTCCCATGAACACGACGTTGGTGGGCCGCTCTCCCAGCCCCTGCACCTCGACTTCGCGAACCTGACAGGCGATCTCGGCTGCCGTCAGGTTGCGCCGCCACCCCATCCGCCCGGTAGCGCAAAACACACAGCCGAGCGCGCAGCCGACCTGCGACGAGATGCACAGCGTTCGCCGCTTCCCCTCCGGAATCAGGACCGACTCGATCGCTTCGCCGTCCGCCAGCCGCCAGAGGAACTTTTGGGTTCCGTCGCTCGACACCTGGTGCGCCGCCAGGGTGAGACGTGGGATGGGGAACTCGGCTTCCAGCGCCGCGCGCAGCGGAGCGGGGAGATCGGTGGCGTCGCTCCACGCTGCCACCGGGCGCTGCCACAGCCGCGGCAGGATCTGGCGAACGCGGTACGCCGGCTCACCCCGGGCGGCGAGCCAAGCGGCGAGCAGCGGTTCCACTTCCGAGGGAAGCAGCGACAGCAGATCCGTCACTTGAAACTCGCTTCCAGTCCGACGCGGAACGTCGAGCCGAGATCGGAAACCCCGCCGTCGCGCGCGAACGACACGCGGTAACGACCGACGCTCACACGCAGGCCGGCGGCCCCACGCCAGGCCGCGTTGCCATAGCTCGCCTCGCGGGTCAACAGGACGTCGAGCGTGACCGGGGTTCCGATGTCGAGGCCGGCGCCGAGCTCGTGGTCGATGCCGCCGGGATGCCCGAATCCGATTCCATACCTCCCGACGAGCCGTCCCGATGTCGTTCCCCAGAGTATACCGCGCCACAGCCGGTATTCCGCCCCGACATCGACGTCCTGTGCCGGATCGTTGGCGAGCCGGGTGAGTCCCCGTGTCGACAACGCGATGCGAGCCCGGTCGCCGATCGCCTGCATCACCCCGAGGTCGAGCGACCACCGCTCGGCGCGCGCACCGTCAAACCGCGTGTCGTAATAGGTGACGCTCGCACCGACGCCGGTGCGCCCGTACGTGTTGCTCCAGGTGAACCCGCCGCTCTGGGTGTAGAAGGGAATCGCCTCACCGACGGGGTCGGGACTGTCCGTCGTGCGGACCAGGTCTCCGAGTCCCATGCGCGCATACACCAACCCGACGGCCCCCACATGCCGAACGGGCACCCGCACGGCGCCGATCAGCCCGGTCGCCCCGACCACCGCGGGCGTCTGCAGCAGGTCCAATCCCAACTGCCCGTAGTCGGTTTCCTGGACTGGTGTCCAGAACGCCGCTGCCGCTCCGGTTGCGAGCGAGGGGGGGAGTGGGATCGTCACCGCGGCGAGACGCCACAGCTCGCTCCCGGCGCTTTGTTGGGACGCCGCCATCGGGGGGAGCCCGATGGCGAGAAAGAGGAGGAGGGGGCTGGAAACGCGCATGAAAAGGGCTCGAAAGGTGTCGTGGCGCCGTCGGCCCAACTTAACTAGATTCAATCGTTTACACCACTTACGGGCGTGCCGTGCGACTGACCGAATTGCTCACCCCCGACCGGATCCGAGTCCCGCTCCAGGCGCGGGATAAGACGGGGGTCCTGCGCGAGCTGGTCTCCCTGCTGCTCCCCGGGGATGGCGGTCAGGAGGAAGAGGTGCTGGCGGCCATTTTGGAACGGGAGCGCCAATTCCCGACGGGTATTGGACACGGTGTGGCCGTTCCCCACGGCCGGACGCCCGCGATGCAGGGTCTGGGGATCGTCGCCGGGACGAGTCCCGATCCCGTGCGCTACGAAACCATCGATGGGCAGCCGGTGCGGCTGTTCTTCCTGCTGGCGGGTCCCGAGGCGCTCGCGGGGGCGAGCGTCAAGGCGCTCAGCCGGATCTCCCGGCTGGTGCGCCAGGAGCCGCTGCGACTGCGGCTCCTGGCGGCGAAGACGCCGCAGGAGTTCTACCGGACGATTCTGGAGGCGGAGGGCGCGTGACGGAGGGGAGCACAACGAGCTGGCGGACGCACCGGTGCGGGGCCTTGCGCCCCGAGCACGTGGGGCAGCAGGTACGACTGGGTGGCTGGGTCCATCGGCGGCGCGACCTCGGCGGGATCGTGTTTCTCGACCTGCGGGACCGCGACGGCATCGTCCAGGTGGCGTTCGGGCCCGGGTGGGCAAAGCCGGAGGCGCTCGCCGGCGCGCAGGCGGTCGGGGCGGAGTCGGTCGTCGTGGTGAGCGGCGCCGTGGTGGCGCGACCTGCCGAGATGAAGAATCCGGATCTGGCGACGGGCGACGTGGAGGTCCACGCGACGGAGATCGCAGTGGTGGGTCCCGCCGAGACGCCCGCGATCCCGGTGGCGCGTGGAAAAGGCGAAGAGCTGCCGACCGAAGAGCTGCGCCTGAAGCACCGCCACCTCGATCTGCGCCGGCCCGAGCTGCAGGCGAATCTGATCCTGCGCCACCGTCTGTTGCAGCGCGCCCGGCGCGCGATGTCGGATCTGGGGTTTCTCGAGATCGAGACGCCGATTCTCACCAAGCCCACACCCGAGGGGGCGCGCGACTACCTCGTTCCCTCGCGCGTGCACCCGGGCGAATTCTACGCGTTGCCGCAGTCGCCGCAGATCTACAAGCAGCTGCTGATGGTGGCGGGATACGATCGGTACTTCCAGCTGGCGCGGTGCTTCCGGGACGAGGACCTGCGCTTCGACCGACAGCCGGAATTCACCCAAATCGATATCGAAGCGTCGTTTGTGCGGCAGGACGACGTGATGGGCTTCGTCGAGGCGGTGCTGGTCGCCTTGTGGGACGAGGCCGGCCACACGATTGCGCGGCCGTTTCCGCGCATGTCGTGGCGCGACGCGATGGAGCGCTACGGCACCGACAAGCCCGACCTGCGGTACGGGTTCCCGATCGCCGACTGGACGGCCGAGGTCGGCCCGCTGGGCGTACCGTTCTTCGCGGCCGCCGGCCAAAACGGTACGCGGGTGCGCGGCATCGCAGTAACGGGCGGAAGCGTGCTGTCGCGCAAGGATGTCGATCAGCTCGCTGAAGCCGCGAAGCAGCTTGGCGGCTCGGGGCTCGCGTGGGTGAAGCGTCAGGGCGACCAGGTGTCGGGATCGGTCGCCAAGCAATTCACGACGGACGCGCTGGGCCGGCTCGGCATCGGCGACGGCGACGCGGCGTTGTTCGCCGTCGGTCCGGATCGCGTGACGTCGCAGGTCCTGGACCGTGTCCGGCACGAGATCATCCGGCGGCTGGCGCCGGCGCCGGGCATGGCGCACGCGTTCTGCTGGGTGGTGGACTTCCCGTTGTTCGAGCCCGACCCCGAGACCGGCCGGCCCGTGTTCGCCCATCATCCGTTCACGTCGCCGCACCCCGACGACATCGCGAAGCTCGACCACGAGCCGTTCGCCTGCCGCGCGCTGCACTACGACGCCGTTTACAACGGCAACGAGCTCGGCTCGGGATCGATCCGCATCACGGACCCCGCGGTCCAGCGCAAGGTGTTCGAGCATCTGGGGCTCACCCCGGCGGACATCGAAGCCCGCTTCGGCTTTCTCCTGGGCGCGCTGGCGGCGGGGGCGCCGCCGCACGGCGGGTTCGCGGTCGGGTTCGACCGCACCACGATGCTGCTCGCGGGGGCCGGGAGTCTGCGGGACGTGATCGCGTTCCCCAAGACGACGGCGGCCCGCGCGTTGTTCGAAGGCGCTCCCTCGCCGGCCCGCAGCGCCGACATCGAGGCGTTGCACATCCGGGTGGTGCCATGAGCGACGAAGCGACGCGCAAGCTGTCGGTGGAAGGGGTCGACCTGCTGTCGCTCGCCGGGGTGAACGACGGCAACCTCGTCGAGCTGACGCGGCGCCTCGGCGTCCGCGTGGCGTTGCGCGGCGATGCCCTCACGTTGCAGGGTCCCGCCGCGGCGGTGGAGCGCGCCGTCCCGGTGGCGCAGGCGATGGTCGATCTCGCCCGCATGGGGGAAACCCTCGACGTCCACGACGTCGAGCGGCTCACCCTCGAGGGGGACGCCGGCACGCTCACCGAAGGCTCGGCCACCGCGGGCGAGATGAAGATCATTCTCCCCGGGCTGCGCCGCGTGATTCAGCCGAAAACCGGCGGACAGCGAGACTACCTGCAGCTCATCATTCAGAGCGACATCGTGGTGGGGATCGGACCGGCCGGAACGGGGAAGACCTACCTCGCCGTTGCCGCGGCCGTCGACGCCCTTTCGCGGAAGCGGGTACGGCGGATCATCCTCGCCCGTCCTGCGGTGGAAGCCGGTGAGAATCTGGGTTTCCTGCCGGGCGACCTGCAGGAGAAAGTCGATCCCTATCTGCGCCCGCTGTATGACGCGCTCGAGGACATGATGCCGCGCGACCGGGTGCAGAAGGCGATCGAGACGCGCACGATCGAGATCGCTCCCCTCGCTTATATGCGCGGGCGCACCCTGGCCGACGCGTTCGTCATCCTCGACGAAGCGCAGAATGCCACCGGCATGCAGATGAAGATGTTCTTGACGCGTCTCGGGGTGAACTCGCGCGCCGTGATAACGGGTGATAAGACCCAGATCGATCTGTCGAACCGGGAGGATTCGGGGCTGCTGCAGATCGAGCGCATCCTCCCCGGGATCGAGGGGATCGGATTCTGCTATCTCGGGGACACCGACGTCGTACGGCATCGGCTGGTCCGGGACATCATCCGTGCGTACGCTGAAGACGCCCAGGGCTGACGTGCCCCCGACCCCGGCAGCGATCGCGCGCTATCACTTTGCCCGCTGGGTGTGGATGCCGGGACTCGCGGTCCTCGCCCAGATCGCGTTCCCGACTGGCGTCACCGACCTGGCGCCGCTGCTCCACATCGGCGTACGGGCCGACCGTCAAGTGCTCGCGCCCTTCGACTTCGTCGTGACCAAGAGCCAGGACGAGCAGCAGCGGGAAGAAGATGCCGTCGCCGCCACGGTGCGGCCGATCTACGAGTATCGCAGCGACGCGTTCGACAGCGTACGCTCGGCCTCGCGCACGTACTTCGTGGCGACCGATTCGGCAGCCACTCAGGGGCGCGACGTCGTCGTCCGCGTGTCCCAGCAGGCGGGGGTGTCGCTCAGCGCCACCGAGGCGGACTATCTCTCCAAGTCTTCGAAGCGACACGCGCTGGAGCGCGCGCTCGGCGATCTGTTCCAGCGCACCCTGTCGCAGGGCGTAGCGCCGACGCTCGCCGCCGACTCGGGAGCCGAGGTCATCGTGCGGCGCGGGGCGACCGAAACGCCCTTCGCCCGGGGTCAGGTATTGACGTTCGAGGCGTACCTCCAGAGCGCCCAGGCCGTCCACCCCGATCCGGGGTCGAGCATCGGCGATGTCGTGTATCTGAAACTGGTGCGGCACTTCTTCCGCCCCACGCTGGTGCGCAACGATCTCGAAACCCTGCGCCGGCGCAGCGAGCTGAAGGCCGGAGTGGACCGCACCAAATACGCCATCCGCCAGGGCGATGTCATCGTCGAGACGGGGCAGGTGGTCACCGGGCCGATCGAAGAAAAGCTCGCCGCGCTGCACGGTGAGCTGGTGCGCCGCGGCGCGGCGACGAGCGGGTCGGTCGGTGGAGTCGTCGGGCCGCTGTTGCGCAACATGCTGATCCTGTCGGTGTTCTGGGTGCTGCTCTTCTTCTACCGGCGCGAGACCTACATCGAGCTGCGCCAGGTCGGCACCGTGGCGGTGATATTCGGCTGTGCAATCCTCGCGGCCGCTGCGGTCGCGCGCATGGCGCCGCAGCATGCCGAGCTGATTCTGTTGCCGTTCGCCGCGATGATGATGACGGTGTTGTTCAATGGGCGTGTGTCGATGATCGCGGCGATGATTCTGGCGGTCCTCATCGCGGTGCAGCCGGTATTCCACGACACGCCGGTGCTGTTTCTCACATTCGTGGGCGGCGTCACGGCCGCGTTGTCGGTCAAGACGCTGCGCCGGCGCACGCATCTCTACCTCGCCGTTCTCCTCGTGGGCGTTGGGTACTCGGTCAGCGCGCTGGCCCTGGGGTTCGCCGGCGACTGGTCGACGCGCGAGCTGCTCACACGCGCGCTGCTCGGCACGGCGAACGGGCTCGTCTCGGCGGCTCTGACCTTCCTCCTGCTGCCGGTGGCGGAGCGCGTCGCCCAGATCACTACGGATCTCACGCTGCTCGAGCTGTCGGATCCGAGCCGGCCGCTGTTGCGGCGGTTGTCGCTCGAAGCCCGGGGGACCTACGCACACAGCCTCGCGATGGCGAATCTGGTGGAGGCAGCGTGCAACCGGATCGGCGCCAACGGCCTCCTGGGGCGGGTCGGGTGCTACTACCACGACATCGGGAAGCTCGCGAGCCCGCAGTACTTCGTAGAGAATCAGACGCCGTCGAACAATCCGCACGACCGGCTGTCCCCGTCGCAGTCGGCGGAGATCATCAAGCTGCACGTGACGGAAGGGTTGCGCCTGGCGCGCGAGGCGGGGCTGCCGGAGGTGGTGGCGGCATTCATCCCCGAGCATCACGGGACGACCGAAATCTCCTACTTCTACGACCGGGCGAAGAAGCTGGGCGGTCCCGGCGTGCGGCGCGAGGACTTTCGCTACCCTGGCCCGCGGCCGCGCTCGGTGGAAACGGCGATCGCGATGCTGGCGGACTCCGTGGAAGCGTCGTTGCGTGTCCTCGAGCCGATCACTCCGTCGAAGCTCGAGGCGGCGATCGAGCAGATCGTCAAAGGCCGTCTCGCCTCGGGCGAGCTCGACCAGGCTCCCCTGACGCTGCAACAGCTCGATCAGGTCCGGGACGAGTTCGTGCGGGCCCTCACCGGGATGTATCACAATCGGATCGATTACCCGGAGTCCAGTGGCGGCATCACGAAGGCCTGGCAGCCCGCGCGGCCCGCTGTTTGACACGCTGGCGCGAGCCGCGGCGCGCGTGCTGCGATGGGAAGGGGCGCGCCGGGCGCGGGTCGAGTTGGCGCTCCTCGGACCGACGGCGATGCGGCGCCTGAACCGCCGCGCGACCGGGCGCCGCGGCCTCACCGACGTCCTGGCCTTCACCCTGCCACAGCCCGACGGTGCGATCCTCGGCGATGTGTACATCTGCCCGGCAGCTGCCCGGGCATTCGTGATGGGCGGTCAGGCGGACCCTAAAGGACTCCCTGACGGTCGCCGGCGGACGAGCGGACGTTCCAGCGATCGCCTGACCGCCCGACCCTCCGAGCGCCTGCTCGAAGAGCTGGTCCGCCTCGTGGTCCACGGCACGCTGCACGTTCTCGGGTACGATCATCCCGAGGGCCCCGGTCGCATGCGCTCGACGATGTGGCGGCGACAGGAGCGGTACGTCCGCAAGGTCATGGGACGGAGGCGCGCGTGATCGTGCTCGCCTGGGGCGGCGCGTTGCTTGCGCTCGCCGCTGCGGTGTGGGCAGGCCTCCTGGCGCTCGGCGAGGAGGCGGCCGCCGGAGAGACGATGCACACGCTGGTGGATGCGCCGCCGGTCGCGATCCTGGGGAAAGTGCCGCTGAATCGCGCCCTGCACGTTGCCCGGCTCGCGCTGCTCGTGCTCGGCGCCGTCGCGGCGGCGCACGCGGTGCACTGGTGGGACCGCCCCTGGCTCGAAGCCCTGGGCGCGGTGTTGCTCACGGCGCTCCTGATGTTCGTGATCGGCGACGCGCTGCCGCGCAGCATCGCGCGGCTCGCCCCCGAACTGGCCGCACTCAGCCTCCCGCTCGGGCGGCGAACGCTGCCGCCGTTCCAGCCGCTGCTGCGCATCCTCGCCGCGGTGGACCGCGGCCTGCACTCGATGATCCCCGCCCGCAGTTCGGCGACGCCTGCGTTCGGCAATACCGAGCGCGATGTGCTGCTCGGCATCTTCTCGATTGCCGATACGACCGTCGATGAAGTCATGACGCCGCGGCTCGATATGGTCGGCATCGATCTCTCGGCGACCCAAGAGGAGGCGCTCGACGCCTTTCGCTCGAGCGAGCACACCCGGCTGCCGGTGTACGACGGCACCGCCGACAACCTCGTCGGGATCCTGTACGCCAAGGATCTCCTGCCGCTCGCCATGGAGTTGCCGGCCGCCGGCCGGCCTGCCCGCTGGCAGGAGCTGGTGCGCCCGGCGTCGTTCGTTCCGGAAACCAAGACGCTCGACGCCCAGCTGCGCGACTTCCAGCACGGTCCGGCTCATCTCGCCATCGTGGTGGATGAATTCGGGGGGACGGCCGGCTTGATCACGCGCGAAGACGTGCTCGAGGAAATCGTGGGGGAGATCCGCGACGAGCACGACACCGACAGCCGGCCCGAGATCCGGCGCGAGGGCGATCGGGTCTGGGTCGACGGCAGTGCCGGCTTGGACGAGCTGTCCGAAGCGCTCGGCCGCCCGTTCACGCACCCCGAAGTATCGACGGTCGGCGGGTTGATCTACACCATCCTGGGACGTGTCCCGCGCACCGGGGACGAGCTGGTGCTGGACGGATACCGGGTCGTGGTCGAGCGCGTGGAGCGGCAGCGGGTTCGGGCCGTCATGTTCGAGCCGCAGTGATCTGGCCGCTGCTGTTGCTCGTCCTGGGCCTCGGGCTCGCCGGCACGGCCGCGGCGATCGGGGTGTCGGCAGCGGCGGTCAGCCAGGCCGACCTGACGCGGTGGGTGTCCTACAAGCTCCGGGGCGCCCCCGCGGCCGCCCAGGCGCTGCGCAACCCGGGCCGCGTCCTCTCCACCGCCAATGTCCTCACCACCCTCGGCGTGCTGGTGGCGGCCGCGGCGATTCCGGCGCTCCTGGCCCGGACCACGGTGACGTTCCTCGGACTCGTCAGTGTGCTGTTGATCGTCCCGTTGTTCGTCATCGCGGCGTACCTGTTGCCGCGGGTCGTCGGTCGCCGCTGGCCAGAGCGCATCGTCGCGCCGGCGGTGCCCTGGATGGAGCGGGCGGCGGTGCTCTTCGCGCCGTTCATCCCAACGCGGGATCCGACGACGCGCGGAGCACTGGCCGCCGTGCTCACCGGCGACACCAGCGTGATCGCGGCCACCGATGAGATCGAAGTGGTGTCGGGCGTGCTCGCGTTTTCGGATCGTCCCGTCGCGGAGCTGATGACGCCCCGCACCGCGGTGGTCGCGCTTCCCGACGGGATGCTCGCTGCGGAAGCGGCGCATGTGTTCGTGCAGTCGGGCTACAGCCGCTATCCCGTCTACCGTGGCTCGCTCGACGAAATCGTCGGCGCGGCGCACGCATTTGATCTGCTCGCGGCGGCTCCTGATGCGCCGGTGCGCGTACGTCCGGTCCTGTCGGTGCCCGGCACACGCCGCGCCGCCGATCTGATGCTCGAGATGCAGCGTGGCGGCACCCATCTCGCGGTGGTGCTCGACGAATTCGGCGGCACCGCCGGCCTCGTGACATTCGAAGACCTGCTGCGCGATCTCGTCAGCGAAGTGCTGGAGGGCCCGCCGCACCCCGACACGGCGGAGGCGGCGCCGCCGGCCCTCGTCGAGGCGGATGGGTCCACACCGGTGAGCACACTCATCGAGCGGCTCGGCGCCGGCCCCAGGGTCGGTGCGGCGCAGACCGTCGGTGGCCTCTTGATGCAGGCGCTGGGTAGAATTCCGCGCACCGGGGAGCGCTTCGTCCTCGGCGGCTGGGAGATCGACATCCTGGCCGCGAGCGCGATGCGCGTCGAGCGCGTGGTCGTGCGCCGCACCCCGGCGCGCGCCGTCGTGCTGGATGGCGGTGAGGAGCGGAGCGCGTCGTGATATCTTTCGGCGGCGCACATGCCTCCTGATCCCATCCTGCAGGGCCTCGATACGGGCGATGTCAGCGCGCTCGCTCGGGCCATCAGTCTCGTGGAGAACCAGCGCGACGGATTCGAGCGGGTGCTGACGCATGTCCACGAGCGGCTGGGGCGCGGTGGGACCAGGCGCATCGGCATCACCGGCCCCCCGGGCGCCGGGAAGAGCACCCTCACCGAGCAGCTGATTCGGGCATTCCGGGGCGTGGGCCTGAAGGTTGCGGTGGTCGCCGTCGACCCGACGAGCCCGTTCAGCGGTGGGGCGCTCCTGGGAGACCGCATCCGGATGGAAACGGCGAGTACCGATCCCGGCGTATTCATTCGGTCGATGGCGACCCGCGGCTCGATCGGCGGGCTGGCGACCACCACGGAAGAAGTCTGCGACGTGCTGGAGGCGTTCGGTTTCGAGCGCATCCTCATCGAGACCGTCGGGGTGGGCCAGACCGAGCTGGATGTCGCGCGCAGCGCGGAGACGACGGTGCTGATGCTCGTTCCCGAGTCCGGGGACGGGATTCAGACGCTCAAGGCGGGAGTCATGGAGGTCGCCGACGTGTACGTGATCAACAAGGCCGACCGTCCCGGCGCCGAGCAGATGCAGCGGGAGATCGAGATCATGCTCGGCATTCGTCGGGGGAACGCGTACCGGCATGTCGGGGCGCACCATGGGGCGGTCGGGCGGTCCCGAAAGGACTCTGGGACGGTCGCGGGCGGTCAGGGGGTCTCCGATCCAGCAGCGACCGCCCGTCCGTCCGTCCGTCCGCCCGCCCAGGCTCCCGTCTGGGAGCCTCCCGTGCTCCGGACCATCGCCCCGAAGGGCGAGGGGATTCCCGCTCTGATCGAAGCGCTCGACCGGCATCGCGCGTATCTCGAAGCGAGCGGCCGTCTCGCCCAGCGCCGGCGCGAGCGGCTCGCCGAACGGACACGCGCGGCGGTCAACCGCGCGGTGCAGCAATGGGTATGGGAAGGGCCGGGTGCGGAGGCGATTCTGACACAGGCGCTGGACGACATGACCGCCGGAACGCGCAGTCCCTACGAGGTGGCGGCGGAAATCCTCGAGCAGGCGAAGAGTGGAGCCCCCCGATGAGCATCGAACGCAAACCGCTGTATACGGCCGAAGACCTGAACGGGTGGGATCCGGCGACCCAGCTCGGTGAGCCGGGGGCGTATCCGTTCACGCGCGGCATTCATCCTACCATGTACCGCGGCCGGCTGTGGACGATGCGGCAGTTTGCGGGCTTCGGCACGGCCGAGGATACGAACCGGCGCTACAAGTTCCTGCTCGAGCGGGGGCAGACCGGCTTGTCGGTAGCGTTCGACTTCCCCACGCTGATGGGCTACGACTCCGATCATCCGCGCTCGGAAGGCGAAGTAGGGAAGTGTGGGGTCGCGATCTCAAGCCTCGCGGACATGGAGAATCTGTTCCGGGGGATCCCGCTCGACCAGGTCTCCACGTCGATGACGATCAACGGCCCCGCGGCGATCCTCTTCTGCTTCTACGTCGCGGCGGGAGAGCGGCAGGGAGTTCCGATCGCGAAGCTGCGCGGGACGGTGCAGAACGACATCCTGAAGGAGTACATGGCGCAGCACGCCTGGGTGTATCCGGCGGAGCCGGCGCTGAAGATCATCGTCGACATGTTCGAGTGGTGCGCCGAGCACACCCCGCTCTGGAATACGATTTCGATCTCGGGGTACCACATCCGCGAGGCCGGAGCGACGGCAGCGCAGGAGCTGGCGTTCACGCTCGCCAACGGCTTCACCTACGTCGAGCGCGGCATTGCGCGCGGGCTCGACGTCGACAGCTTCGGGCCGCGCCTGTCGTTCTTCTGGGACATCCACAACGATTTCTTCGAGGAAATCGCGAAGCTCCGGGCGGCGCGTCGGATCTGGGCACGGCATCTGCGCGAGCGCTACGGCGCGAAGGATCCGCGATCGTGGAAACTGCGCTTCCACTCGCAGACGGCCGGCGTGACGCTCACGGCGCAGCAGCCGATGAACAACATCGTGCGCGTCGCCTATCAGGCGCTCGCCGCGGTGCTCGGCGGCACGCAATCGCTGCATACCAACTCCCTGGACGAAACCCTCGCCCTGCCGACCGAGCAGGCGGTGCAGGTGGCGCTGCGGACCCAGCAGATTCTGGCGGCCGAAACGGGGGTGCCCGACGTAATCGATCCGCTGGGCGGGTCGCACTACGTCGAGGCGCTCACCAACCAGCTCGAGCGCGAGGCGGAAGCGCTGTTCGCCGAAATCCAGTCGATCGGCGGCGTGGTGAAGGGTATCGAGAACGGCTGGTTCCAGCGGCAGATCGCCCGCTCGGCGGCGGAATTTCAGCGCGCCGTGGAAGAGCAAGCACAGATCGTCGTCGGGGTCAACGACTTCTTCTCCGAGGACGACCATCCGGTCGCGGTGCTGCGCGTGACGAATGACGCCGAGGATTCTCAACGGGCACGGCTCGGGCGGCTGCGCGCCGAACGCGACGGGGAGCTGGTGGACCGCCGCCTGCAGGAGCTGCGCACGGCGGCGGAGCACGATCAGAACGTGATCGGACCGATGCTCGAGTGTGCGCGAGCCTACTGCACACTGTTCGAGATCCGCAGCTCGCTCGAACGCGTGTACGGCGCGTATCGCGAGCCGGTCTTCTTCTGATGCCGGCATCCGCAGCCGCCCCCGCCGCCGTTTCGGTACATGACGTCTTGTCCCGGCTGAACGCCCTCCCCCCGGGCGGCGGCCTCGTCTCGTCGTGTTATCTGAAGCTCGAGCCGCGCGACAAGGCGCGTGGCAAGTACCTCATCAAGATGAAGAACCGGGTACGCGAGACGGTGGACGCGCTCGCCAGACGCCCCCTGGCCCACGCCGACCGGGAGGCGGTGGCGCACGATCTGGAGCGGATCATGCGCCATCTGGAAGAGCCGGGCCGGCTCCCCCCGGCGCGGGGGATTGCGGTGTTTGCCTGCGGTCGCGTCGGGTTGTTCGAATCGATCCCCCTGCCGCAGGTCTACCGTTCGCGCCTGGTGGTCGCCGACGCGCCTGCCACGCGGGAGCTGGTCGCGCTGGAGCAGGAGTTCGGCACGATCCTCGTGGCGGCGTGTGACCGCACCGGTGCGCGCTTCTTCGAGGTGACGGCCTTCAACATCGTCGAGCTGCCGGGAATCATTTCCCTCGCCTCGCGCACCGAGAAGTTTCATGGAGACCGGCAAGTGATGCGCGGTGCCGTGATCGGGACCGCGGGCGAACATGCGCACCACGGCCGCATTCGCGAGGAAAAACACCGCCACTATGCGCGCGTCGCCGAGCAGATCTTCCGGATCCATGCGCAGCGGTCGCTGGCAGGGATCGTGGTAGCCGGGATCGGCGTGGATGCCGCGGCCCTTGTCCCGCACTTCCATACGTATCTCCACGACCTGCTCTTCGGCGTGGTGCGCCTCAACCCCAAGACTGCCACGCCGGCCGAGGTGCGGGAGGCGACCCTGGCGCTGCGCGACGAACGGCAGCGCGCCTGGGAGCGCGCTCACGCCGAAGCGGTCAAGGACGGTCTGGCGACGGGGTGGGCGGTGAATGGGGTCGCCGCGACCGCGAAAGCCCTCGAGCGCGGACAAGTCCGTACGTTGCTCGCCGACGGCCGGGACGACGATCCCCGCATCGACGACGCCGTCGAAGAGGCCCTGGGGCAGCGCGCCCAGGTCGACGTGCTGCAGGACGACCGGGCCCGCCGCGCCGTCGAGGGGCTGGCGGCGTTGCTGCGGTTCCGCCGCACATGAGCGCCGCCCGCGCCGCCGCGCGCAAGCGACCGATCCGGGTGCTCGTCGCAAAGCCGGGGCTCGATGGACACGACCGTGGAGCAAAGGTGGTCGCCGCGGCGCTGCGCGATGCCGGGATGGAGGTCATCTATACCGGGCTGCATCAGACGCCCGAGATGATCGCCCAGGCGGCAATTCAGGAGGACGTCGACGTGGTGGGGCTCTCCATCCTCTCCGGCGCGCACATGACGCTGTTTCCGCGCGTGCGCAAGCTGTTGCTCGACGCCGGACGCTCCGAGGTCCTGGTCACGGGCGGCGGCATCATCCCTCCCGAAGACGTTGCCGAGCTGGAGCGACAGGGAATCGGGAAACTCTTCGGACCGGGAACGCCGACCTCCGACCTCGTGCACTACATCGAGGGGTGGGCAGCCGAACATGTCTCCGCCTAGATGAGCCGTCTCGAGAATCTCGCGCGGGAATACCGCGAGCTCGCCGCGCGTCTGGAGCAGGGAGGCGGGGCGGAGCGCATCAAGCGCCAGCACGACCAGGGAAAACTCACCGCGCGCGAGCGCCTCAAGGGGCTGCTCGACCCCGGCGGCCCGTGGCTCGAGATCGGGCTGCTCGTCGCCCACGACCGCTATGACGGTCAGGCTCCCGGCGCCGGGGTCGTGACGGGACTCGGTCGTGTGTCCGGTCGACCGGTGGTCGTCGTCGCCAACGACGCCACGGTGAAGGCGGGATCGTGGTGGCCCGAAACGATCACCAAGATCCTGCGCGCGCAGGAAATCGCGATGCGCCAGCGCATCCCGATCATCTATCTCGTCGATTCCGCGGGCGTCAATCTGCCGTATCAGGGTGGCGTCTTCCCCGGTCAGTACGGTGCCGCCCGCATCTTCTACTACAACTCGATCATGCGGCGCTTTCTGCGCGTGCCGCAGATCGCCGCCGTCATGGGTCCGTGCATCGCCGGAGGCGCGTATCTCCCGGCGCTCTCCGACGTGATCTTCATGGTGGACGAAACGTCGTTCATGGGACTCGGCGGCCCGAACCTCGTCAAGGGCGCGACCGGGCAAACGGTCGATGCCGAATCGCTTGGCGGCGCCGTGACCCACACGGCCATCAGCGCGGTGGCGCACTATCGCGCACCGAGCGACGCCAAGTGCCTGGAGCAGATGCGCGAGTACCTCGGTCGCTTGCCGCGCGCCGTGGCGACCCAGTCGAACGGCACGGCCCCGAAGCGTCCCGCCACCGACCTCTACACGCTGCTCCCGCCCGACCATCGCATGAGCTACGACGTCCGTGCCGTGCTCGATTGCTTGCTCGACGCGGGCCGGCTCGATCAGTTCCAGCCGGACATCGGCCACGAGATGATCTGCGGGCACGGGGCGATCGGCGGCCGGACGGTGGCCGTGATCGCCAATGCGCGCGGCGTCATCAAGGGGAAGCCGGGTCAACCGCCGCGCATCGGCGGCATCGTCTATACGGAGAGCGCCGAGAAGGTCGCGTATTTCATCGAGAACGCCGACCGCGAGCGGATTCCCATCGTCTTTGTGCAGGACGTCTCGGGATTCATGGTGGGGATCGAGGCGGAGCACTCCGGGATTATCCGTGCCGGTGCCCGCTTCGTCGAGGCGATGGCCACCGCCACCGTTCCGAAGCTCGTGCTCACGGTGAACCACGCGTCCGGCGCCGGCTACTACGCGATGGCTGGCCAGGGTTTCGACCCTGACTTCATTCTGTCCTGGCCGACGGGCCGCATGGGCGTCATGGAAGGGGAATCGGCGGTGCAGGCGGTGTTCGGCGGCGACGTGGCCAAGCCCGATAACGCCGCCGCGGTTGAGGCGATGCGCGCGGATTACGAGCACCAGCTCGACGCTCGCTACGCGGCCGCGCGGGGGTTCGTCGACGCCATCGTGCTGCCGGAGGAGACGCGCGCCGTCCTGTCGTTCCTGCTCGAGGTGACGGGAGAATTCAGCGGTCCACACCTCGGCTCCTTCATTCTCCCACCGACTCCCTGATGCGCGCACGGATTCTCGCAGGGCTGCTCGCCACCGCTTGCGGTCATGCGGCCGCCGTCCAGGTTCCCACTCCGGCGAACACGCAAGGCGCGGTCGCGCCGCCTGTGGGGGCGTCCGCCGCTCCAGCGGCCCCGGACGCGGTCGTCGCAACCCCGGTCCAGCAGGCCCGCCCGACCGGCCCCGCCGTACCGCCGCCGCTGGCGTTGCTCGCCGGGCTCATGCCGCTGCGCAGTACCGGTGTGGAGCAGTTCCATTCTGCGCACCCGACCTACGATGGCCGCGGCGTCCTCATCGCCATTCTCGACTCCGGCATCGATCCCGGTGTCCAGGGTCTCGTCATCACCTCGACCGGCGGCCCGAAGCTGCTCGACCTGCGCGACTTCTCCGGAGAGGGACACATCGCGTTGCGACCCGTGTCTCCCACCGCCGACGGAGCGGTGGAGGTCGGCGGCCGGTTGCTGCGCGGCGCGTCCCGCATCGGCCGGCTCGCTGCAGGCACGGCCTGGTATGCCGGGACGTTCCGCGAGCTGCCGCTCGGCCCTTTGCCGGCGGCGGACGTCAACGGCAACGGCACCAACACCGATGCATTTCCGCTCGTCGTGGTGCGGGCGAGCGACGGCTGGGTCGTGTTCTTCGACTCGAACCTGAACGGATCGTTCGAGGACGAGCAACCGCTGCACGATTACCGCCAGGGCCGTGAGACCATCGCGCTCGGCCGGCGGCCGCTGACCCTCGCCGCGAATTTCTCCGATTCGAGCGGCGTGCCGAGCCTCGATCTCTATTTCGATACCGAGGGGCATGGCACGCACGTCGCCGGTATTGCGGCGGGGCACTGGCTGTTCGGCGTTGCCGGATTCGACGGAGTCGCCCCCGGCGCCCAAGTGATCGGTCTGAAGATCGCGAACGACTCGCGGGGCGCGATCACGGTGAGCGGCAGCATGCTGCGGGCCATGCAATACGCTGCCCGGTTCGCGAGCGAGCGCGGGCTGCCGCTGGTCATGAATCTGAGCTTCGGCGTCGGCAACGAGCAGGAAGGGCACGCGGCGATCGACTCGATCGTGAACGCGTTCCTACTGGCGCACCCCAACGTCGTGTTGGCGGTGAGCGCCGGCAACGACGGCCCGGGGCTGTCGACCGTCGCCCTCCCCGGCTCCGCGGACCTGGCGCTGTCGGTCGGCGCGCTCGAGCCGGGAGCGTTCACCCGGCCGCCGCAGGCGGCGCCACCTCCCCCCGATCGCATGGGGTGGTGGAGTTCGCGGGGCGGCGATCTCGCCAAGCCCGACGTCGTGGCGCCCGGCGAAGCGTTCTCTTCGGTGCCGCGCTGGAACCTCGGTGACGAGGTCAAGTCGGGAACCAGCATGGCCGCGCCGCAAATGGCGGGGTTCGTGGCCTGTCTCCTCTCGGCGATGGCCCAGGAGGGCCGGCCGGTCGCGGCCGCGGATGTGATGCAGGCCGTACGCACCTCTGCCGTGCCGATTGCCGGGTGGAACGCGGTGGATCAGGGCGCGGGCGTGCCGCGCCTCGAGGCGGCGTATCGCTGGCTCGTGGCGGGACACCAGGGATCGCGCTACATCGTCCGAACGACGGGAGGTGCGCCTGCGGCGCTCCGCCGCAACGGCTTCGCGGGTGCGGGCGACACGAGCGACGTGTTTACCGTCACCCACGCCGACGGATTGCGCGCCGCGCAGTTTCTTCTGACGAGCGACGCTCCCTGGCTCACCGTCCCCCCGGTGATCACCTCGCTGGCCCACTCGACCGGGATTCGCGTGACGTACCGACCGAACACGTTGCTGGCTCCCGGCGTCTACGTCGCTACCGTCACCGGCCGCTCGCCGACCGACAGTCTCGCGGGCGAGCGGTTCCGTCTGGTCAGCACCGTCATCATTCCGAGCGACTTGTCCCGCCCCCTGATCGATACGGCGCGCGTGCTTGGTCCGGGGGCCGTGCGCCGCTACTTCGTGCGCATCCCGGGCGGCACTTCGTTCACCTACAACGTATCGATCGCGGATCCGGACGATGGAGTCCTGGTGCAGCTGTTCGACCCCGACGGGCGTCCCGAAACGGCGAGCGAAGACAGCATCGTCCTCGTAGGCTATGGGAAGTCCCGATCGAGCACGGTGATCGTCCCGGCCGAGGATGTGCGCCCCGGCGTGTATGAGCTCGACCTCATCAATCAGGGGACGACGCGCTCGACGGTGTCGGTGCGTGCGCAACAGGCCTCCGTGGCGCTGGCCCCCCGCAGCGACGGCGCGATCGAGATGACGAACGTGGGGGACGGGACGGCGAGCCTCAACGCGCTGGCGTCGCTGGCCGGCGCCGAGCGCAGGGTCGACATCGCGGGGCGCGGCGCTCCCGCCGAGAGTGTGTGGGTGGGCGTTCCCGAGTGGGCGACGCGCGCCGATGTGCTCGTCGAGATGCCGCGGCCGCAGTGGCAGCTGTTCACCGACTTTGGGTTGAGTGTCTACGACTCGAGCGGGCAGCAAATCAAGGCCGCGCCGCTGAACTATGCGCGCGGTCGAGCCGTCTTCGACGTCCCCGCCGCGCTCGCCGGGCACGCGGCGATGATCGAGCTGTTTCCCGCCTTCGCGCGGTCCGATTCGGCGCCGCCGTGGCAGGGGTCTGTTCGTGTTCGCTTCTTCACCGACTCACTCGAGCCGGCGGGACCGCCCCAGGCCGTGACGGTCGTGGCCGGCGGCCGGGGACTCCTTCCTCCTGTGACTGTTCCGGCCATGACACTGCCTGATGGCTTCGTGCCGCTCGTCGAATGGCAGCTGTCGCCGGCCGGCGATGGGCGGGGCGCGGTAGCCGTGGAATACCAGGAAGCCCGCCGGCCGTGACGCGACCGATCCGCATCGCGGCGGGACAGGGCTTCTGGGGCGACTGGCAAGAGGCTCCATGGCGCCAGGTCACCGGCGGTCCGATCGACTACCTCATGATGGACTACCTCGCCGAGGTCACGATGTCCATCATGCAGAAACAGAAATCTCGCGATCCGTCGCTCGGGTACGCGAAGGACTTCGTGCCGCTGATGGAGCGCCTGCTCCCGGAGCTCGTGCAGCGCCGCGTGAAGGTCACGACCAACGCTGGAGGGGTGAATCCGCGGGCCTGTGCCGAGGCGGTCGCCCAGATCGGGCGCCGGCTGGGCCTCGCGGGCAAGCTGCGGATCGGTGTCGTTTCGGGTGACGACCTGCTCGGGCGCGTCGATCAGCTGCTGGCCGACGGACACGCACTCGCGAACCTCGATACCGGCCGACCGCTGCGCGACGTACGCGATCGCCTGCAGTCGGTCAATGCCTACCTCGGCGCCGCGCCGATCGTCGAGGCGCTGGGACGCGGGGCCGACATCGTCATCACCGGGCGAGTGACCGATACCGGTCTCACCCTCGGGCCGATGATGCACGAATTCGGCTGGGCGGCGGATGCCTGGGACCTGCTGGCAGCGGGAACCGTTGCGGGGCACACGATCGAGTGCGGGGCGCAGTGCTCCGGGGGCAATTGTCTCGTCGACTGGCAGCGCATCCCCGATCTCGCCAACGTCGGGTATCCGATCGTCGAAGCGAACGCCGACGGCACGTTCGAGATCAGGAAGCACGCGGGAACCGGCGGCCGGGTGAGCGTGGCGGGCGTGACCGAGCAGCTCGTCTACGAGATGGGAGACCCCCGCTCCTACATCACCCCCGACTGCGTTGCCGACTTCACGACCATCGAGCTGCGCCAGAGCGGGAAGGATCGAGTGCGCTTCTCAGGGATCCGCGGCCGCCCCGCCACCGACAAACTGAAAGTGTCGGCAGCGTACTTCTACGGCTACAAGGCGGTCGGCACGCTGGTGTACACGTGGCCCGACGCGCTGCAGAAGGCGCGCGCCGCCGACGCAGTCCTGCGGCAGCGGCTCGGCCACCTCAGCCTGCAATTCGAGACGATCCTCACGGAATTCGTCGGCGTCGATGCGACGCACGGTCCGCTGGCGTTGCGCGACCGCGATCTCGGGGACGTCCCGGAAGTGCAGCTGCGCATCGGCGTCCGTGCGCCGCAGCGCGAGCCGGTGGAGCGGTTCACCCGGGAGATCGCGCCGCTCATTCTGAATGGACCCCCCAGTGTCACCGGGTTCGCGGGCGGTCGCCCCAAGCCCGAGGAGATCGTGGCCTACTGGCCTGCGTTGCTGGACAAGTCCGAGGTACAGGCATGCGTCGATCTCGTCGCGGTGTGAAGCGCGCCCGCCGCACGAAGACGGTGCGCCTCCTCGATCTGGCGCACGCCCGCTCGGGCGACAAAGGGGACACGGCGAACGTCGGCCTGATCGCCCGGCGCGCGGCCGACTATCCCATCCTCGTCCGGCACGTCACCGCCGCCCGCGTCGCGCGCCACTTCAAGGGGATGATCACGGGGCCGGTCGAGCGCTTCGAGCTGCCCAATCTGCGGGCGTTGAATTTCCTGTTGCACGGCGCGCTCGACGGCGGCGGAACGATTTCGCTGAAGACCGACGCGCAGGGAAAGGTGTTTTCGACGGCACTGCTGCGGATGGAGATCGAGGTGGACCGGTGACCGAGCGCGTCGCGGTGACGCTGGTCGACGGGGTGCTGACCGGCACCCTCAACCGGCCCGAGAAGAAGAACGCGATCGACTCGAGGATGATGGACGAGCTGGCGGTGCTCTTCGAGCGCGCGGAGCTGGAAGCGGCGGTGCGCGTGGTGGTGCTGCGGGGGGCGGGCAAGGATTTCTGCGCCGGCATGGATCTCACCGAGCTGCTCGAATCGGCGGACCGGACGGTGGAGCAGAACCGGGCCGCGGCCCTGCGGTTCGGAGGGGTGTTCCTCCAGATGCGCTCGCTGCCGAAGCCGGTGATCGCAGTGGTGCAGGGCCGTGCGTTGGCCGGTGGGTGTGGTCTCGCCACCGCCTGCGATCTCGTGCTGGCGGCCGAATCGGCGCAATTCGGCTACCCGGAAGTGCAGCGTGGTTTCGTTCCGGCGCTGGTGATGAACATGTTGCGGCGGGCGGTGGGCGAGAAGATCGCGTTCGATCTGTCCGCAACCGGCCGGCTGGTGACGGCGCGGGAGGCGGAGCGTGCGGGACTCGTGTCGCGGGTGCTCCCCGACGCGGAGTTCGAGACGGGGGTGGAGCAGATCGTGCGGGGCATCGCGGCGCTCAGTCCGACGGCGCTCGCCCTCACCAAGCAGCAGCTCTATCGGCTCGACGGCGTCGGCTTCGAGGACGGGATCCGGCTGTCGGCCGACGTCAACGCCGTGAGCCGGACGACTCCCGATTTCCGCTCCGCGATCGCCGGGTTTCTCAAAAAATGACCGCCATCCTCAAGGCATGGACATTCGGTCTCGGGTTGACGGTGGCGATCGTGGGCATGGCCCTGGCCTTGCGGTGGCTCGTGTGGCTGGCTGTCGGTCTGCTGTCTGTCGCATTTCTGCTGCGCTTTCTCACCAGAGTCTCGAACACCGACCAGACGTGACCGCCTGATCGGGCGCGCTCCTTGCGGGCGCGCAATTTGCAGCATATCGGAAAGCTGGCATCACAAACCGCAGGTCCGGCGTGGATCCGGCTGCTGGGGTCGCCCCCGCGTGGTCCGGCTCAATGTACCCCGAGGCTTCGAGGGTCCGTCGAATCGGAGGGGAGATGCTGACGATCGTGCTCGGCGTCGCGGGAGTGGTCCTCGTCGTGTGGCTCGTCGCCTTCGCGGTGCTGCGCGACGTGCCGTCCGGTCAGATCCGGTTGGTCACCTGGTTCCATGGCCGCACGCGGATCTATCGCGGCCCCGCGAAATCCATAGAGCTGCCCGTGCTATCGACCGGGACGACGATCCCGGGCTCCCCGATCAATGCGACCCTCGATCTCGCCGACCAGACCAGCGATCCGGTCGCGGTGCGGGCGGCAGTCACGGCACTCGTGTCGGTGGGGGACCCCGACCCCATGGTGCAGGCCGCAGCGACGAACTTCTTCGCCAGAGGCGCGACGGAACAGGCCGAGGTGTTGCGCGACCTCCTGTCGAGCGCCGGGGTCCGAGCCCTCAACCTCCTGCGTCACGATCAGCTGTTCGCGGCGGTCCCGGCAGAGGACGCGACGCTCGCCGAGCGTGAGGGACACCCCCTCGCGCTGATGACACGGCAGGTGGCGGCGCGCGAGCTCGCGGAGCTGGGCCTGGTGATGCGATCGCTGTACGTCAAATCGATTGTGTCGGGACTGGCCGAGGCGAAACGGCGCGAGGCGGACGCGGCAGCCCGTGCCAACGCCGACATCGCCGTCGCGCTGCAGGCGCGCCGTGCGCGGGAGGCCGAGCTCGAGAGTGAGCGGGCGATCTCGGACCGCGAGCGCGAGCTGGAGCAGGCCCGGTCCGATAACGCCGGGCTGATCGCCCAGGCGAAGGCGCGGCAGCAGTCGATCGAAGCGGAAGCCAACGCGCAGCGGGTGCGCGCCGAGGCCGAAGCCGCTCAAGAGGCACTGCGCGGCGCGCAGTTCGGCCTCGCGCTCGACGAGGCGCTGCGGATCACCAAGATTGCGGCCGCCCAGGCCGACGGCTTCCGCAAGGTGAACGACACCATTCGCGAAGGCGGCGACAGCTACTTCCGCTACCGGCTGATCGAGATGCTGCCCAAGCTCACGCCGGCCATCGCCCAGGCGCTGGCCAACGCCAACCTCGTTGCGGCAAATGGTGACGCCGCCCCTGCGACGGGGGCGAATGGCGTGAGCGAGGTGATTCAATCCGCCCTGGCCGGGCAGTTGGCGATGGTGGAGAACATCGGCGACCCCCCGAACGACCGTCCTCCCCGCCGCGTCTCAGTTCGAAAGCGTCCGCCAGGGTAGGGCACCACGCGGAATTTCGCGTCCAACCGGTTAGATTCGGTGCCATGACACCCTTGAACATTTCCATGTACGACCCGCGGCTCGTGCAGCCGATGCGCGAGGAATTGACGCGCATCGGGTTCCAGGAGCTGCGGACGGCGGCGGAGGTAGACGCCGCCCTCGCGAAGGAAACCACCACGACGCTCGTGGTCGTCAACTCCGTCTGCGGGTGTGCCGCGCGCAACGCGCGCCCGGCGGCGACCCTCGCCATCCAGCACCCCAAGCGGCCGGCGCGCCTGATGACGGTGTTCGCCGGTCAGGACGCCGAAGCGACGGCGCGCGCCCGGAGCTACTTCACCGGATACGCCCCATCCTCGCCGCAGATCGCCCTGCTGAAGGACGGCAAACCGGTCTTCATGCTGGAGCGCCGCAATATCGAGGGCCGGTCGGCGACCGACATCGCCGCCGATCTGGTGGACGCGTTTGACCGATTCTGCTGACGCGCCGGTGCCGGACGAGGCACCCAAGCGCCTCATCGTCGTCGGCGACCGTGTGCTGATCGTCCCCGAGGCGGGCGAGGAGCGCACCAACGTGGGGCTCTATCTCCCGGCCACCGCCGTGGAAGCGCGCCAGGTGCAGGGGGGCCGCATCGTCGCGACCGGGCCCGGAACGCCGATGACCGAGCCCACCAGCATGGACGACGAGCCGTGGAAGATCCGCGGCCCGGACGTGAAATACCTGCCGATGCAGGCGGACGTCGGAGACTACGCGCTCTTCTTCCGCAAGGCGGCGGTCGAGCTGAC
>DASSIL010000032.1:0-14757 GCA_035691925.1 Gemmatimonadales bacterium | reverse complement strand
CTGCAGTACGCCGGGATCCCGTTCGAGAAGTTGTGGGATCCGCAGGTGCTCGCCGACGGGCTGCACGGCTTCGACTGGCTGCACCTGCACCACGAGGACTTCACGGGGCAGTACTCGAAGTTCTTCCTCATCTATACTGGTGCGCCGTGGCTCGCGGAGATGGTGCGCTTCAACGACGCGGCGCGCCGCCAGCTCGGCTTCCCGTCGGTGCCGGCGATGAAGAAGGCGGTGGCGCGGACGATTCACGATTACGTGGCGGGCGGCGGATTCCTGTTCGCGATGTGCACCGCGACGGAAACGATCGACCTCGCGCTCGCGGCGCACGACGTCGATATCGCCGCGAGCTTCGCCGACGGGACGCCGATCGACCCCAACGCCGACCAGAAGCTCGACTGGAGCCAGGCGTTCGCGTTCACCGGCGCGCACGTCGAGGCCGATCCGCAGATCGCGAGCTTTTCCGACATCGACGGACACCAGGTCAACGCGGGCCCGCGGCGCCAGCCGCTCGGCGCGTACAAGCTGTTCAACTTCAGCGCCAAGATCGACCCGGTCCCGACGATGCTGGTGCAGAACCACCGCGAGGTGATCCCCGACTTCTACGGGCTCACGACCTCGTTCATCCGCGAGCGGCTGAAGCCCGGCGTGACGGTGCTGGCGGACGAGGAGGGCGCGCCGTGGGTGAAGTACATCCATGGCGACCTCGGCAAGGGCACCTGGACTTTCTTCGGCGGCCACGATCCCGAAGATCCGCAGCACCAGATCGGCGATCCGCCGACCGACCTGTCGTTGCATCCCCACTCGCCGGGCTACCGCCTGATTCTCAACAATGTGCTCTTCCCCGCGGCCAAGAAGCGCGAGCTGAAGACGTGAGCATCGAGCGGCTCGCTCCCGCGGTGCGCGACCAGATCCGGGGCGAGATCGCCGCCGCGCACGGGCGCGAGGTGTCGTTCGTCGCGTCGTTCGACGGCGACGGCCTGATCGTCGCCGCGGCGGTGGTAGCGCGCGGCACGGTGGACGCCGTGCTCGCGCTTCCCGGAGCGGCGCGCCGCGGCGAGATGCTGCTGCACAACCACCCGAGCGGCGTGCTCGAGCCGTCGGGCGCCGACCTCGCCGTCGCGGCGCGGCTGCACGACGACGGCATCGGGTTCGGTATTCTCGACAACGACGTCGCGGAGCTCTATGTCGTCGTCGAGTGTCCGCGGGCCCGTGCGCAGAACAGCATCGACGCCGTCGATGCGGCGCGGCTGCTCGGCGCCGAAGGTCCGGTGGCGCAGGCGATCGGGGCGGGGCGGTTCGAGGATCGGCCGGCGCAACGCGACATGGCCGCCTACATCGCCGATGCCTACAACGACGGCGGGATTGCGCTGCTCGAAGCCGGTACCGGCGTGGGGAAGTCGTTCGCCTATCTGGTCCCGGCGCTCTTATGGGCGCAGGCCAACGAAGAGCGCACCGTCGTCTCGACCAACACGATCAATCTCCAGGAACAGCTCGTCGGGAAGGACCTGCCGCTCCTGGCGCAGGCCCTCGCCACTCCCGATCACGAGCCGACGTTCGCGCTGCTCAAGGGGTGGCGGAATTATCTCTGTCTCGCGCGCCTCGAGCAGACGCGCGGCAGCCAGGAAACGCTGTTCGAGAACGCCCGCAGCGAGGAGCTCGAAGCGCTCGCCGCGTGGGCGGCGCGCTCGGCCGACGGCAGCCTCGCCGATCTCGCCGACCAGCCGTCCGACGACGTGTGGGACGCCGTGGCTGCCGAGTCCGATCTCTGCACCCGGCTCAAGTGCCCGCATTTCGAGCGCTGTTTCGTCTTCCAGGCGCGGCGCAAGGCGGCGGAAGCCGACGTCGTCGTCGTCAACCACCACCTGCTGGCCTCCGATCTCGCCGTGCGGCTCGCCGCCGACAACTGGCTCGAGGCGGCGGTGCTGCCGCCCTACCGTCGGCTGATTCTCGATGAGGCGCATCACGTCGAGGACGTGGCGGCGTCGCACCTCGGCGCGCAGGTCTCGCAGGCGGGCGTGCAGCGGCTCCTGGGCCGGCTGGAGCGCGGTGGGCGCGGGCTGCTCCCGGCGCTGCATGCCGCGCTCGGCGCCAGGAGCGATCTCCTGAGCCTTGCGAGCCGCGACCTCCTCGAGCAGCGGCTGCTCGACGCGCTGCGTGCCGCGCGACGCGGCTCGGAAGAGCTCTTCACCCTGCTCGCCGCGCGGCTCGACCGCGAGCCGGCGGGACCAGGCGGGCATCAGCTGCGGCTCACCGACGCGTTCGCCGACGACGCGATCTGGGGATCGGGGCTCGAGGCGGCGCTCGACAACCTGCTCGTGGCGTTCGGGGGCTTGAAGGACGGTGTCGAGACGATCGCCGACCGGCTCTCGCTCGAAGACACGGCCGACCGGCCTGCGGTGTTGATCGCCGAGATGCGCGGGGTGGTGCGGCGACTCGACATGGCGGCGCGCGGGCTCACGGCGAGCCTGCGCCCGACGCGCGCCGATCGCGCGACGCCGGCGGTGCGCTGGCTCGAGCGCCGCGGCAAAAAGGCGACGAGCCTCGGACTCGCCGCCGTGCCGCTCGATCTCGCAGCGGTCCTCAAAGAGGCGCTGTTCGATCGCGTCGAGACGGTCGTGCTCACCAGCGCAACGCTCGCGGCCGGCGGTGACTTCGGCTTCCTGGAGGAGCGGCTGGGGCTCGCCCTGCCGCCGTCCCGGGTCACGGTGCGGGAAGTGCTGCCGTCGCCGTTCGACTTCGCGAGTCAGTGTCTCTTCGGGATTCCGACCGACCTCCCCGAGCCGAAGCAGGATGGGGCGGGGCACGACGCCGCCGTGGCGCGGGTGCTGGTGGAGCTGGCTCACGCGTCGGACGGCGGCATGTTCTGCCTGTTCACGAGTCACGGCGCGCTGCGCCGCACCGCGGATGCGGTGCGCGCCCGGGTGGGGCTGCGGTGGCCGTTGCTCGTGCAGGGAGAGGACCAGCGCGACCGGCTGCTGCGCCGCTTTCGCGAAGCGGGGAACGCCGTGCTGCTGGGCACGGATTCGTTCTGGGAAGGGGTCGATGTGCCGGGACGGGCCTTACGCGTCCTGATTCTCGCCAAGCTGCCGTTCAAGGTGCCGACCGAGCCGCTCACGGCGGCGCGCATGGAGCGAATCGAGTCGCAGGGGCAGGACGGCTTCACCCAGTATCTGCTGCCGCACGCCGCGCTGCGGTTGAAACAGGGATTCGGGCGTCTGATCCGCAGCCGGGCGGACGTCGGGGCGGTGGTGCTGCTCGACGCCCGGGTCGTGACGCGGCGCTATGGCGCACAGGTGCTCGAGGGGCTGCCGCGGGCCGATCGCATCATCGGCTCATGGGACGAGATTCGCGACGCCTGCGAGGAGTTCTTCGCGCGCCACAGTAGCATCATGGAACCGCTCGAGCCAACATCGGCACGGGCTGGAACGTAGCAATCGCCACGGAGGGCAGGTCGATGCGCGGAGTTCGTGTGCTGGCAGGTGGTCTGGCGTTGGCGTTGGTCGGTTGCGCCGTCCCGAGCGGCGGGTTCAGCGGGCAACAGGGCGTCGAGCCCTCCAATCGACGCTTCGTCAATCCTGGAACGATGGCCCAGCTCGACGGCTTCACCCATGCCGTCCGGATCGGCTTCGTGACCTACGTTTCGGGGGAGGTCCCGCTCGACAGCACGGGGCACCTCGTAGGGGCGGGGGACCTCGCCGCCCAGGCGAGGCAGGCGTTCGCCAACCTCAACCTGGTGCTGCACATCGCGGGAAACGTTCCATCCGACGTCGTCAAGCTGACGGTGTACGTCGTCAATTATCATCCGCAGGATCTTGCCGTCATACGGCAGGCGGCGCCCGAGTTCTTCCCCGAAAAGAATCCGCCCACCGGTCTCGTGGTCGGAGTGCAGGCGCTGCCCCAGGACGGGATGCTGATCGCCGTGGATGCGATTGCGCAGGTGCCGGCCTTGTTCCGGCCGAGGGCTGGATCGCCGTAGTAGATTACAGGAGGCGTTGTCGGTCGTCAGGTCATCGGTAACTACCGAAGACCGACTACCGACGACGACTTTCTCCGACTAGAGGAAGCTCGTGAAATTCGCCAGGCGCCTTTCCGATCTCCCGAACTATCCGATGGCGCACATCCCGGCCATCAAGAAGCGCTTGCTCGAGCAGGGCGTCGATCTCATCGACGTGGGCGCGGGGGACGCCGACTTCGCGCCGCCGGTTGCGGCGGTCGAGGCCTTGAACCGCGCGGTGCGCGATCCGGCGATGAGCCGCTACGGGTTTCAGATCGGCCTCGGCGCGTTTCGCACTGCTGCCGCCGGATACCTGAAGCGGCGTTTCGGGCTCGCGATCGATCCGTACACCGAGCTGCATCCGCTGCTCGGCTCGAAGGAGGGCATCGCCCACCTCGCGGCGGCGGTGCTCGATCCCGGCGACGTCGCGATCGTCCCCGAGCCCGGTTACGCCGTCTACCATGGCGGCACGGTGCTGGCTTCGGCGGAGCCGTACTGCGTACCGCTGACGCCACGAAGCGATTTCCTCCTCGAGCTCGAGCAGCTGCCGGCCGAGGTGGTGCAGCGCGCCAAGCTCGTCTACCTCAACTATCCCAACAACCCAACCGCCGCCGTCGCGCCGCGTGCGTACCTGGAGCGCACGGTGGAGTTCGCGCGCCGCCACGATCTGCTGATCGCATACGACAATCCCTATTGCGAGATCGGCTTCGACGGCTACGTCGCGCCCAGCATCCTCGAGATCCCGGGAGCGAAGGATGTGGCGATGGAGTTCCACTCGCTCTCGAAGAGCTTCTGCATGACGGGGTGGCGGCTCGCCTTCGCGGTGGGGCGGCCCGACCTCGTCGCGGCGCTCGCCAAGGTGAAGAATTACGTCGACACCGGTGCCTTCCTCGCCGTGCAGGCGGCCGGGGCGGCGGTGCTGGAGCGCGCCGAGGAGATCGTGGCGGGATACGTGGCGCGCTTCCGCGAGCGGCGCGACGCGATGGTCGCGGCGCTCACGTCCGAAGGGTTCGAGGTCGAGACGCCGCGCGCCACGATGTATCTCTGGATTCCGCTGCCCGAAGGAATCGCGTCGGCGGAGTTCCAGCGTCGCGCGCTGGAGGACGCCGGCGTGGTGACGCTTCCCGGCACGGCGTTCGGCGCCGGCGCCGAAGGGTTCTTCCGGATTGCGCTCACCGTCGAGACGCCGCGGCTCATCGAAGCCGCGCAGCGGCTCGGCAAGGTGCTGGCTGCTGTTGTTTGAGACCGGGGAGCGGCGCGTTCGGCCGGCAACGGCCTGGGGAATCGCTCTGGGGCTGCACCTCGTGGCGTTCGGGGTCGCCATCCTCCTGAAAATCGAGTTCACGCGACCCCCGGTGCAATACATCCAGCTCGCGCCCGTGCCCGAGCTGCCGCCGTTTACCGGCATCCGCCCCGGTCGCGGCCCCAACGATCGCGCCGGGACCGGCAGGCAGCGAGCGCACCCCGTTCTCCCCGCCGTTCCACCCGAGACGCTCGCGACCACGACGGCGCCGACCGTTGTCACGCCGATCCAGCGCGAGCGGCACCGGCCGGGGTTCATCCTCGGCCCCTCGGTCGGCGACGGCAAGCTGTGGGTTTCTCCGCGGCCCGCGCTGCCGACCGACGTCGCCGACGCGATCTACCAGGATCACGCGCCTCGCGACACCGTGATCGTGCGGCGGCTGCGGGCCATGGTCGATTCGCTCAACGTCATCATCGATTCGCAGCAGCGCGCCGGGCGCGCGCCCGCGTGGGTGACCCGCGGAGCGAACGGCAAGCCGGTGTGGGGACTCGACTCGAGCGGGATCTATGTTGCGGGGGTGAAGGTGCCGACGCCGGTGCTCGCGCTGCTCGGCAGTCTCTTGCCGCCGGGGAACTACGACGAGGCCGTGCGCCAGCGCCAGCTCGCCGCGATGCGGGCCGACATCATGCAGGCGGCGACGCGCGCCGAGAACCTCGAGCAGTTCCGGCGGTACGTGCGGGAGTTACGGGAGCGGAACCAGGAAGCGCGCGACGCCGAACGGCGCCAGCGCGGAGACACCGCTACCGCGCAGCCGTAACCGCCGCCGAGAGCCGCTGCAACGCGGCGTCTTTCCCGATCACGAATACCAGCTCATTCACTGGCTCGGAGACGGTGCCGCCGGTGAGCGCGATGCGAATCGGCTGAAACACTTTCCCCGCTGCGACGCCCAGCGTGTCGGCGACGCCGCGCAGCGCCTGTTCGATCGTCTGCGGCGTCCACTCGATGCCGTTGAGTGCCGCGACCGCCGCCGTGAGCGCCTGTGCATAGCCGGCGGGGTCCTTCGCGATCTCCGTCACCGCCTTCTCGTCGCGCGTCACGAACCTCGCGTCGAGCCGCACGGCGACTTGCTTCGCGACGTCGATCGTCGTCCGGCTGCGTGTCTTCACGGCCCCGATCGCTCGCAGCACGGCATCGCGGCCGCCATCGACCCCCAGCTCGGTGAGCTGTGGGGCGATGAGGGGATAGAGGTCCTCCGGTGTCGACGCCGAGAGGTACTGCCCATTCATCCACTCGAGTTTCGTCGTGTCGAACACCGCGGCCTTCTTCTGCACGCCCTCGAACGAAAACAGCTGCACCATCTCATCGCGCGTCATGATCTCGCGATCGCCGCCCGGGCTCCAGCCGAGCAGGGCGAGGAAGTTGCGCATCGCGGCGGGGAGGATCCCGAGGTGCTGGTAGTCGCCCACGGCGGTGGCGCCGTGCCGCTTGGAGAGCTTCTTCCCGTCCATGCCGTTGATCATGGGGACGTGGCCGAACACCGGCGGCTCGTGTCCCAGCGCGCGGTACAGCGCGATCTGCTTCGGCGTATTCGAGATGTGATCGTCGCCGCGCAACACGTGCGAGATGTCCATGTCCACGTCGTCCACGACCACGGCGAGGTTGTAGATCGGCGTGCGGTCGGTGCGCAGGATGACGAAGTCCTTCAGGTCCTCGCCCTGGAACGTGATCCTCTCGTGGACCGCGTCGTCCCAGGCGATTTCCCCCTGCGGCATGCGGAAGCGGATCGCCCCCTCATCGAGATACGCCTTGTCCTCCGCGAGCAGCCGGTCGGCGGCCTCCTGGTGGCGCACGATGCGCGCGCCCTGGAACACGACTTCCTCGTCCCAGTCCAGTCCCAGCCAGTCGAGCCCGTCGATGATGACCCTGGTATGCGCGTCGGTGGAGCGCTGCTTGTCGGTGTCCTCGATGCGCAGCAGAAACTTGCCGCCGGTGTGGCGCGCGTAGAGCCAATTGAAGAGGGCGGTGCGGGCGCCGCCGACGTGGAGGTAGCCGGTGGGGGAGGGAGCGAAGCGGACGCGAACGCTCTTGGTCACGGTGGGCCTTGGGGAGGAAACCGCAGAATGTCGAATATCAAATGTCCAATTTCGAAATTGGTCATTCGACATTCTACATTGGACATTTGTCTCTTTTTGACGGAGAGGGGGGGATTCGAACCCCCGATAAGGGTATTAGCCCCTATAACGGTTTAGCAAACCGCCGCCTTCAGCCACTCGGCCACCTCTCCAGACCCCATCACCGCAACCACGGTCGTCGCGGGCCCGCCGCAGCGCAGAGCGGTGGGCATGGGCCCGTACTCGGCTCGCCGGCGGGTGGCGGCTGCGAAGTCTATCCAGCCACAACGGTTGCGGCAAGCCGCGAGAGGACCGGGCGGTCCCGATCCCGTAGTCGGCGGTGCGCTGATAGACAGGGCGCAGAGAAAATGGGATGTTCATTCTGGTGCTCGTGCGGCGCCAGCCAGAACTTCAGGAACGGGTCACGTGTCATCGCTCCCCATCTTCCGAGCGCATGCGCTCGCAGCCGCCCTCGTCGCGTGTGCGACGGTCCCTCTCGTCTCCCAGCAGGATGCGGAGACGCCCGAACAGGTGGCCGCGCGGTACGTGCAGGCCATGCGATCCAGGCAATGGGATTCGATGGCGGTGCTGATGCACCCTGTCGCGCTCCACCAGCTGCGCGAGGTGCTTGGTCCGCTGTTCGAGTCGCCCACCATGGACAGTGCGCGTCAGGAGTTGCTGGGTGTGCCAACGCTCGCGCAAGCGCGGGCGCTGTCCGACACCGCCGTTTTCGTCGCCCTGATTTCGCGCATCATGGTCTCGCAGGCACAACTGCAGGACCTCATGCACGACGCCACCATTCAGGTCCTCGGCCACGTCCCGGAAGGGCAGGATACCGTTCATGTCGTGTATCGCATGAGCTATGAGAAGGGGCCAGCCGCCATATCCAAGATGGCCGTCTTCTCGATGCTCCGGATGGGGAATACGTGGCGGGGGCTCCTCGCCATGGATCTGCGGATGCTCGGTGCGATGCTGCGTCGCGCGGCGGGGACATGATGACCGCCACCCCGCCGCTCGAATCCCCCAGGGCCCCGCTGCCGCTCGTCGTGCGTCTCCTGAGTGGCGTCGCTGGTGTGATCGTATACCTGCTCGGCTTCGTGGCGTCCTTGGGCGCGATCGTCACCGCTCCCGTCGGCATGTGGCTGGTGCGCCGCCGGGCACGACGACGCAACCGGCCCGTCACCCGGATCGCTTCGCTAATGGGAGCCGTGTTCGCTTCGATAGTGCTGGCGACTGTTCTCTGGTCGCTTTTGCTCGCGGCGATGCCCCGGCCTACGCTGCAGGAGCTCCAATCGGCTGCGGCGCAGTCGCAGAATCGGAAGCCCGTCAAGCTGCCGGACTGGTATACCAAGGCGTTCCCGCAAGCCGCCCGCTATGACTCGGCGAGTCGAGCGATGGTGCAGTCGCCCACGTTCGTGAGGCTGTCGCTCATTCTGGGCTGCGTTTTCCTGGGTGTGTTCTTCGGAACCGTTGGAGGAGCGTTCGGGTGGTGTGGATCCACGCTCATCAGGCTGGCATGGTCCTCCTAGCACGGCCTTGCACCCGACCTAATCTTGTTCGGGGGCGTCGCATCCACATAGATCGCGTGCTCCTTCGAATCGTTGCCACGGTCGTCATTGTTGGCGCGCTCGATTGTGGGCGCGCGACTCCACTGGGCCCGCTCCCTCCAGCCGGACAGCCGCTGGCAACCAACCAGACGATCGCGACCAATGCCACTGTGCGATATGTGGGTCTCGAGGGAGGTTGCTGGGCACTGCAAACGTCGGTCGGCACCTACTCGCCGACCGTATTGCCTCAACAGTTCCATATCGACGGATTGGCGGTGTACGTGGTCGCTCACGGCTCATCCGCATCCGACATCTGTATGATCGCTCCACTGGTATCCCTCGATACCATCCGGACCCGTTAGAGAATGGAGCTCAACCCGATGGAGCCAACCGGGATGACGGCTAGTTCACCGTGATCGTCCCCGTCATCCCCGCGTGGATCTTGCAGTGGTAGGGGTACGTCCCCGCGACCGCGTACGTGTGTACGAAGATCTGCCCCACCGGCAGGTTGGTATCGAACGCTCCGCCGTTGTCGGTCACGGTATGGGGGACCGCGCTGCTATTCTGCCAACAGACCGATTGTCCATGCGTGATCGTCGTGGCTTGCGGGGAGAACGTGTTCGAGCTCGTAGTATTCACGTTGGCGCTGGCGCCGCTCGAGCCACAGGAGTTCGCGACGCTGGTGGAGCTGCTGCTACATGCCATGATCAGTGCCGCGACGACCACGGCGCTCACGACAAGAGTCGCACGCATTCTCTCTCCCCTTCATTGTGAGTGGACACATCGCACGGGCGGGTTGATGTACTCGGCAACGGCTTGCGAGGTCCCCTTACAGCCGCCTGACTGCGCGCGTAGATCACGTTCATGAACTGCAAGTTGTGCGACGAGAGAAACCTGCCGCTGTTCTACACGCAGGGGGATCACGATCAGTACCGCTTCTATCGCTGCCCGCGCTGTCGCCTCGTGGTCTATGACACGACGACAGGGGTCAACCAGGAGAAGTATGTCATGGCGCGGATCGACCCCGACGCCCCTACGCGACAAAACCGCGGGCACCGCCAGACGTACGCCTTCATCCGCCGCCACCGTCCTGCGCCGGGGCGCATGCTCGATCTCGGCTGCGGCGACGGCATCGTGCTCCATCTGGCGCGCCAGGACGGCTGGCAGGTGCAGGGCATCGAGCTCTTTCCCGAGCAGGCCGATCTCGTCCGCACGACCCTCGGCCTCGACGTCGCCGTCTCCGATATCGAGAGCTTCCGCGGCGCTGCCGCGAGCTGGGATGTCGTGCTGCTGACCCACGTCCTCGAACACCTCCCCGACCCGGTGAGCGCACTGCGCAAGATCCGCGAGCTGCTCGCCCCCGGCGGGATCGGCGTTCTCGAGTTTCCCAATATCGACGCGCTCGATGCGAAGCTGCGGCGGGCGTTACGGCGCTGGCGTCTGCACCGCCACCGCTACCGGCCCGGCTACGTGCCGGGACATGTCCAGGAGTTCTGCCGGGCATCGTTCGCGTTCGCGGCGGAACAGGCGGGGCTCACGCTGGCTCACTGGGAGACATACGCCGTCAACCCGTTCAAGTACTTCGTGTATCGCTATCTGCCGGTGGGCAACAAGGCGCGGGTCCTGGTGACGCGCCGTTGACCGGCCCGGATTATGCTATATCGTAGAGCACCCGGAGCCGACCGATGCCCGCTCAATCGCTCCTCGCCATTCGCGCGACCCTCGCGCTCTCCGCCCTGGCGGGTGCCGTCGCGATCGCCTGTGCCGGCGGGGGCACCAATCCCAATCTCGTCGACATCTCGGGACGCTGGCGCTACGTCGAGCGCTATACGGACATCCCGCATCAGGCGGCGTGCCTCGACTCGGGGACGTACGACATCATGCAGACGCTGGATGGCTTCGTGGGCGTGTACGGCCAGCGTGGCTACTGCACAACCCCCCAGGGAACGGCGGATAACACCGATTCCGGAGCCGTGACCGAAGGGCGTGTCATCGGTCGCACCATCCGCTTCAAGGCGCCCAACTGTCAGTACGACGGGCACACGCCGTTGGAAACCACGGACCGCATCGACGGCAACGTCGTCTGCTCCGTGGGCGATCAGACCATCACCTACACCTTCACGGGGACCTGGTCCGCCGAGCGGTGAGCGCCCGGGCGCTCACCGTGCTGGAGCGGCGGGTGACCCACTGCCGGCGTTGCCCGCGGCTCGTCGTCTATCGCGAGCGCGTCGCACGCGAGAAACGTCGCGCCTATGCCGCCGAGGGCTACTGGGGTCGCCCGGTCCCCGCCTTTGGGGATCCCGGCGCCCGCCTGGTGATCGTCGGCCTCGCCCCGGGTGCCCATGGCTCGAACCGCACCGGCCGGATGTTTACCGGCGACGCGAGCGGCGACTGGCTCTACGCCGCGTTGCATCGCTACGGCTTCGCGAGCCAGCCCACCGCCTGTAGCCGCACGGACGGGCTGACGCTGGCAGATTGCTGGATCACCGCCGCCGCGCGCTGCGCGCCCCCCGGCAACAAGCCGACGCCGCACGAGCTCGCCACCTGCCGGCCGTATCTCGCCCGCGAGCTCGAGCTGTTGACGCGGCGCCGCGTCGTGTTGGCGCTGGGGCGCGTCGGCCACGACGCCTTCCTCGAGGCCGCGGGATGGCGCGCCCGTCTGCCACCGGGCCGGCGCCCGCGCTTCGCGCACGGCGCGGTCACCCGGCTCCCCGATGAGACCTGGCTCGTCGCCTCCTACCACCCCAGCCGCCAGAACACCAACACGGGGAAGCTCACGCGAGCGATGTGGCACGCCGTGTTCCGTCGCGTCCGGACACTCGTCGATTCGGAGTGACGCGCGGCTCGAGCCGGGCCAGGTCGCGCAGGTTGCGCGCGCACCGCGTCGCGAGCAGCGCCAGCATGACGACCGTCGCGACGGCCAGCACCGCATCACCGATCAGCTGCACCGGGGCCGGGGAGAGCAGCAGCGCCGCCAGGTTCACGAGGATCAGCGCCAGCCGCGCCTCCGTCGGACCGAATCGCCCGTAGCCGAGCCGGAACGTCCCGAACACGGCGGACTCGAGATACACGTTGATCGACAGCGCGAGGTAGACGACGACGAGTCCCAAGGCCAGTCTCAGACTGAAGAACGGCGACAGTCCCAGCCCGATACCGATCACGGCCGTCGCATACGCATCCACTAGATGATCGAGGTAGTAGCCGTAGCGCGGTCGCTCGGTGTGCCGCACGCGGGCGAGCGTTCCGTCCATGCTGTCGCCCAGCCAATTGATGACGAGCGCGGCGCTCGCCGCCCAGAGCCACGCCGGGTGCCGGCTGCTCAGGGCGTAGGCCACGCCAGCGAGGGTCGCGCCGAGCACGCCCAGGACGGTGAAGTGGTCCGACGTGATCACGCCGGGCACCCGCCGGGCGATGGCGCGGAGCAGCCGGCGCTCGGGACCGGCGAGCCAGAAGGTCAATTCGCGTTCGGGGTCGCGCATCGGAACAACCTCAGCGTTGGGAGGAGGAGCAGGACGCCCGCAGCGGCGAGCGCCCATGGGGGCAGCCGCACCGTCATCCCGAGCCACGCCAGCAACAGGTAGCGCGGCAGGCGGCCCGCAGCGACGGCCGCGAGATAGCGGCCCCGCGGGTAGGCTGCGGCGAAGGCCAGCACCTTGAAGGGAAAGAACGGCAAGGGGGTGACGCCGCTCAGCGCGAGCACCGCAAACGGAGCCCGCGCGAACCAGCGGAGCGCGACGGACGGTGCGGACCGAGATGCAGCCGCGTGCTGCGTCAGGCGGCTGATGCTCGAGGCGAAGAGACGATGGTCGGTCCAGGCGGCGGCGACGGTGCCGGCGGTGGCGACCAGCGCTGTGGTGACGACGCCAAGGTGGGCCCCGTACCAGATGACGACCGGCTCGTGGGGGACGACGGCCAGCGCCACGTTCGAGAGGAACGCGTAACCGAAGAGGAAAAGGGTGGCGCCCATGTGCGCCTACACCTTCTCCCCGCGCTCTCAAGCCGTTTTCAAGCGGGGGCTAGGAGCCCAGCAGCGATGCGTCGGCGCGGGCGGCGGCGGAGCGCAGCTCCCCCACCGGCGTGATCGGGGCAGTGGCCCCCGGATCGAAGGGCCGCGACTGCCCGCCCCCGGGAACCATGACGACGCTGATGCCTTCGATCGACGGGGCAGGGCTCTCGAGCGGTTGGGGGATCGGCTGCTTGTTGCGACGCATCTCGCGCAGGTACCCGGGGAGGATGCGCCACAACCGCGCTTCCGCTTCACTCATCGATTTCCCCTGCACCATGCACCCCGGCAGCTCTTCGAACGCCACGAGCCACCAGGGGTCGTTGCCGTCGGGCCGCGACTCGGGCCAGAACATCCGAACGTGATAGGCCGGCGTCCGCATGACTATTCCGTTGCCTCGGCGCCGTCGAGCGACCGGATGAGGTGCGCAGCGAAGTCGACGACGTGACGGGGCAGCGGGCCGCCGATCGGGATCGACATGTGCAGGAAGCGATGCTCGGGGTGCACGTAGAACAGGGCGGTCTCGGGATCCTCACCGTTGAGCCGCCCCCCGCGCACGAACCCCCATGCTTCGAGCAGCGCCGCGACCTCGAGCCCCCCGGTAGTGCGCTCCGGGCGGGACAGCTCGAACAGCATCGCCTGCGCCGCGGCGACGCGCTGCTCCTTCCCGCTCATATCTCGCGCCCCACCACGCGCAACGGCACGGTGACGTGCGTCTCTCCTGCATCGACCTGAAACTGGTAGCGTCCCGGGCCATGAAACGTCGTATTGCTCAGCTGGAAAATGAGATTGGTGCCCGGCATCTCCGCCGGCGCGATGGCGCCGATCTGGGTGCGCGTGCGCTGCTCGAAGAGACGATGGCCCTGCTGATCGACCAGCCGGATGCGCACCGTGTGCTCGCTCTCGGCATCATCGGATTCGAGTTGCAGCCGTACTACTAGCACCATCTTCGCGTGTACGGCCGGAAACACCTCGGCGAAGATGGTGTCGAACACCCCTTGGACGTTGAGCTTGTCGCCCGCGCCGACGGCAGCGGAATCGGCGATAGCGGCGAGTGTTGCCCTCATCAACACCCTCCCGGCCTCACGCAGCAAAAGCTCCGGGCCATTGAAGTCGACCGCAAGTAGAGCGAAACTCGTGCCGTGCGCGGTTCCGGTCGCCTCCGGTTAAGTCGTTGTGTTTACGGAGGGAACGCCGTCATCCGGTCCAGCGGCAGGGCGCGATCCGGGGGAGGGCGTCGCCGAGCCCGGCGAGGTGGAACGTCACGCGATGCGTCTCGCCGTACGCGCGATAGGTGACCGCCAGCCTGGTCGCGGTGACGATCTGATCGAACAGCGGTTGGGAGAAGTACGGGCTCTGATCGGTGCCGAGGAACGCGACCTGCCTCGCCCCACGGCGCCCTGTCTGGGTGACGACGGCTTCGCCGTAGTCGAAGATGGTGAAAAAGGCCTTGATGGGACGGGGCTGGTCGTCGAAACGCAGCTCGGCATACGCCAGCTCGTTCCCGAAGGGCTCGAGCGGCTGTCCGGCGAAGAACAGCAGGCTCTTCCCGTCCGCGTTGGGGATACGGTCGCCGCACGCCAACACCAGCGTGGCGGTGGTCGTCACACCCGGTGTCCCGGCGGCGCTCCAGTTGTCGGCGCGCAGGATGAGGCGGCGGTCGGTGGCGCCGGTGAGATCGTCCGTCGTTTCCACGAAGCGCCACGCGGTGTCGAGCGGCCGGACGGCGGCGAGTGGGACGAGCGTCAGGAGCACCAGTGGGATGCGGCGCGGGTTCATGCGGGGGCCCGGGGGTAGGTTGGAGTCGGGGCGGAATGTGGCCCATCTTGACCCGGGGCGCGAGGCCCGCCAGCGTATGAAAC
>DASSIL010000031.1:0-15682 GCA_035691925.1 Gemmatimonadales bacterium | reverse complement strand
GTCGACCTGCGCGAGCGCCAGCTCGGCCGCCAACATGAGCCCCGTCGGACCGCCTCCGGCGATCACCACCGCATGTTGCTGGTGCATTCGAAGTCCCGGGTTAAGGAAGGCGCACAGTCTGCCAGCGCCCCCGGGTCTTGCCGCAAGTCCCCCACCTTTCTATATCATATTCGTGGCGACCGGCGGGCGAGTTACCCTCCGGTCGCCATTCTTTTGTCGCAGGTTGAACCACCTCTGAATAGCGGCAACACACCCTCAGGCGTGGTCGCGCAGCCGGGTCGCCGCGTGGAGTGCCACGATCGCGCCTTCGTTGCCGCGATGGCGGAACTCGTCGCACCTCGTTCCGTCAACGCAGCGATTCGAGTGCCCGTTCGATGCGGCGATCTGGCACGAACCAGATGAGCGCTACGAGCACGTAGAGCGCGTCGGCGATCCACGTATCGACGAACGCCAGGCCGATCGCCATCGCATAAAGCAGCGCGGACGCCTTGCCCTTCATGTCGCGTCCGACGGCATGCGCGAGCAGCGAATCGGGTCCATTCCGCCTCACCAGCGCCGTCTGGAGCAGGAGCCACGCCACGCCGGCCATCAGGAAGACGACGCCATAGATCGCCGTCGGCACGGCGGCCGCCGGATGCTCGCCGACCCAGCCGGTCGTGAACGGCACGAGCGACAGCCAGAGCAGGAGGTGGAGATTGGCCCACAGCACACGCCCGTCGATGCGTTGCGCCGCGTGCAGCAGATGGTGGTGATTGACCCAGTAGATCCCGACGAACACAAAGCTCAAGACATACGTCAGCACCGAAGGCCCGAGGGACGCCAGCGCTGGGAGATCCTGCCCGCGGGGCGTCCGGAGCCCCAGCACCATGATCGTGATGATGACGGCGATGACGCCGTCGCTGAATGCTTCGAGCCGGCCCTTGCCCATGCAGTGAAGCTAAACAACCATACAGTGGTCGCGACTCGCTCGATGGTGACTCCATGAAAGCCGTTCGCTACGACCGATTCGAAGGTCCGCTCGAGCTGGTCGATGTCCCCGATCCCCGGACGACACCCGATGGTGTGATCGTCCAGGTGGGAGCCTCGGGACTGTGCCGGTCCGACTGGCACGGATGGAAGGGCCACGACGCCGACGTGAGGGTACCGCACGTCCCGGGACACGAGTTCGCCGGCACCGTGATCGAGACGGGCAAAGACGTACGCAAATGGAAGACGGGCGACCGGATCACCGTCCCCTTCTCGATGGGATGCGGCACCTGCGAGCGCTGCCGAGCGGGGGACGAGCAGATCTGCGATCGCTATTACCAGCCGGGCTTCACCGGCTGGGGCAGCTTCGCGGAGTACGTCGCCCTCCCGTACGCCGACGTGAACCTGGTGCTCCTCCCCGATGCCATGACCTTCCCGACCGCCGCGCTCCTGGGGTGCCGCTTCGCGACGGCGTACCGAGCCGTTGTCGGGCAGGGCCGGACGCGGCCCGGCGAATGGGTGGCCGTGCACGGCTGCGGCGGCGTGGGCCTCTCGGCAACGATGATCGCGCGGGCCCTGGATGCGCGCGTCATCGGCGTCGACATCGCCAGGGACAAACTCGAGCTGGCCCGCTCCTGTGGCGCCGAAGTCGTCATCGATGCGACGGCGGCGGCGGATGTGGCGGGGACGATCCGGGAGGTGACGGGAGGCGGCGCCCAGGTCTCGATCGACGCCCTCGGCAGCCCGGCTACGTGCCGCAATTCGATCCTCTCACTGCGGAAGCGGGGCCGGCACATCCAGGTCGGGCTGCTCCTCGCCGATCAGAGCGAGCCGCCCGTGCCCATGAGTCAGGTGATCGCGCGGGAGCTCGAAATCCGGGGGACGCACGGGCTGCAGGCGAGAGAATACGCCGGGATGCTGGAGTTGATCACCACCGGACGGCTGCATCCTGAGAGACTGTTGGGGAAGACGATCGCCCTATCGCAGGTCGGTGCTGAACTCGCAGGGATGGATTCGTTCCCCGGTGTCGGCGTTACGGTCGCTGTCCTGGCTGGCAATTAGAACCTTTGTTGGGTCCCAGCAGGAACGCTCTCCTTCTGTACGTGGCGCTTGGCGGGTGGCGCAGGATCACTCGGGCTCGGCGCCGCCAACTTCTCCTGCCGCCTGCGGCCTAATGCCGGGCTCCTCCGGTGGACGCGCCCCCGGGCGATCCAGCTCGACGTCATCCCAGGAGGCGGGATCATCCAGGGACTCGAGGTGGGTCAGCACCGTCGTGCGGGGCAGGGAGTTGCGGATGTCGGCTTCGATGCGTTCCAGGAGCTGATGGCCCCGTTGAACGGTCCAGTCGCCGGGGACCAGCACGTGGAATGAGACGAACCGGCGGGCTCCCGCTTGATGCGTGCGGAGGGCATGGAACTGCACTCCGGGCTCGGCATGGTGCGCGAGCGATGCCTGCAGCGTCCGTTGGTCCTCGAGCGGGAGCGCGGAGTCCATGAGCCCCGAGACGGAGCGGCGCACCAGGCGAACTCCGGTGGCGATGATGTTGCACGCGACGATCAGCGCAACGACCGGGTCGAGCCGGTGCCAGCCGCTTACGGCAACGGCACCGACTCCCACGAGAACGCCGACGGAGGTCCATACATCGGTCAGGAGGTGATGGGCATCGGCCTCGAGCGTGATGGACTGATGCTGCTTTCCCGCGCGGAGCAGGACCAGGCCGACACCGAGGTTCACGAGCGAAGCCACAACAGAGACGACGAGTCCGAGACCGATCTGCTCGAGCGGCCGGGGGTGCAGGAGGCGCTGCACCGCGGCGACCCCGATGACGCCGGCCGCGAGAAGGATCAGGGTGCCTTCGAGGATACTGGAGAAGTACTCGGCCTTGTCGTGTCCGAAAGCGTGGTCGTCGTCGGGGGGGCGAGCGGCGACGATGAGCATCGCCAACGCCATGAGCGCGCCGACCAGGTTGACGACCGATTCCAGTGCATCCGAGAGCAGCCCGACCGACCTGGTCAGCAGGTAGGCAGCCGCCTTGAGGGCAATGGTCAGGATCGCCGCTGCGACCGAGAGCCAGGCGAAGCGTGTGAGTGACCTGCGGTTCATACCGCCCGCCTGGTGGCTCAGAACTCGAGTTCGAGGCGCGAGGCGAATACCAGCCGATTCCCCGCGCTGGTGGTGCCCGCACCCACGCTCAGGCCAAGCGTGACCTCGTCGCCCAGACGGAGATCGACACCGGGGAAGAACTGATGCACCTGGGCCGATCCCGGGAGCGGAGTGCCGAGTTCCCCCACCGCTCCGTGATACTCGAGCCTGGCCGTGACGATGGAGGACACGCGATAGGCGACGAGCGCGCTCGGCTCGAACTCCCATCCCTCATCCGTGCCGCCTGCCTCGCCCTCACCGAGATCGCGCTCGAAATTGGCGTTCACTCCCAACCGCAGGCGGCCGATCTGTTTTTCGAGAATCGGCGTCAGCTCGAGCGTGGGCGACGCGCCGCCGTAGGCAGGACGCGGCGCTTCGAGCTCGGCGCTGAACCCCAGGTCGAGCGGCAACCTCCAACGGGCCGGCGCGTGCACGCGCGAGCGGAGTCGCCAGCCAGCGTACTGCACACCTACTCCAGGTCGATACGCGCTGAGCACGTACATGGAGGCTTCCCAACCGGCGGTGATCCCGTGCGTCAGCTCGAAGGTGAGATGCGTCTGGTGCTGGCTCGGCGCCACGCTGCCGTCGTAGGCCGTGGTGCCACGGGCCGTATAGTTGAGGTGGGTCTCCAGCTCCCATTCACCGGGGGCGGCAGTCGCTGCGGGGTAGACGATGATCTCGAAGGGATCCTGGGCGGCTACGTGCCCGACAGCCAGGAACAGCGCGGTGCCTGCTGCGACGATTGTCCGAGTTCGCATTCCTCTGGTTCCTGTCGAGGTTCGCCGACCAAGGGAAGCCGGTCGAACAGCAAGCTAGCCGATCAGAGTCTTCGCGAGCAGGGCCGCGCCGTAGGCGAGGGAGAGCATGTAGCCGAACTGGAGCAGCGGGTAGCGCCACCCTCCCGTCTCACGCCGCACCACGGCGATCGTGGATACGCATTGCATCGCGAAGGCGAAGAACACGAGCAGCGCTACCGCACCGCCCGGCGTGAGGTCGTGCCGCAGCGCCTGCTGCAGGCCGGCCGATCCGGCGTCGCCCTCGATGCCGTGAATCGTACCGAGCGTACCGACAATCACCTCGCGCGCGGCGAGCGAGGTGACGAGTCCCACGCCGATCCTCCAGTCGAAGCCGAGTGGCCGGATGGCCGGCTCGATCGTTTGGCCCACCGTCCCGACCACGCTGTGCGAGAGATCGGGGGCGTGTCCGTTCACGAGCGGCAGGTGACAGAGCATCCACAGCCCCACCGTCACACCCATGATCACCGTTCCGGCGCGCGTGAGGAACGCACGCGAACGGTCGACCACACGCAGACCCAGCGAGCGCAGTGTGGGCCAGCGGTAGGGCGGAAGCTCGAGCAGGAACGGCGCCCGGTCGCCCTTCAGGATCGTGGACCGGAGCAGCAGCGCGGTCCCAACCGCGGCGAGAAAGCCGAGGACGTAGAGCCCGAGCAGCGCGGCAGCGCGGACCCCGAAGACCGGACCCAGGAGCGGCGTGTTCGGCAGGAAGGCCGCGATGATCAGGGCGTACACCGGCAGCCGCGCCGCGCACGTCATGAACGGGGCGACGAGGATCGTGGCCAGCCGGTCGCGCCGGCTCTCGATAGTCCGGGTCGCGAGGATCGCCGGCACGGCGCAGGCATAGGCGGAGAGCAGCGGGATGAACGATTTCCCCTGCAACCCGATGCGCGCCATGGTGCGATCGGCGATGAGCGCCGCCCGAGCCAGGTAGCCCGAGTCCTCCAGGACGCCGATGAAGAGGAAGAGGACGGCGATCTGCGGCAGGAACACGATCACCGAGCCGACGCCGGCCAGGACCGCCTGCACCACTACCTCACGGGCCACACCGGCGGGCAGCAGGGCGCCCGCCCACTGACCGCAGGCGCCGACCACCGCTTCCAGGCCGTTCGAGAGCGGGGCAGCGGCGGCGAACATCGCCTGGAACACTCCCACAATTACGGCCAGGAGGAGGAGTGGGCCCATCACCGGGTGGAGGAACACACCGTCCAGGCGCCGGGTCCACAGCGGCGGTGCCGGGGCGCGGTAGGTGGACTGCGACGCGAGTCGCCCCGCCCACAACCGGCAGGCGGGAATATTCTGGACCACGGGCAGCGGGACTCGTGCGGGAACGGCGAAGCGGCCTGCCAGGAACTGGCGGATCGTGTCGAGTCCCCGTCCCGTCGCGGCGCTCGCCAGCACGACGGGTGCGCCCAGCTGCTCGGCGAGTGCGGCGGGGTCGAGCGAGCCGCCGCGCCGTTCGAGGTCATCGGTGAGATTGAGGATCACGAGCGCGGGTATCCCGAGCGCCAGGACCGGCGCCGCCAGCACGAGGTGGCGCGCCAGATTGGTCGAGTCGAGCACCAACAGGAGCGCGTCCGGCCGCGGTGTGCCGGGCATCCGACCGTGCAGCACATCGTCGGTGATGCGCTCGTCCTCGGAGCGCGATTGCAGCGCGTAGGTGCCGGGGAGATCGAGCAGTTCGACGGCACGCCCGGCGCCGAGCCGCACGCGACCACGCCGCTGTTCCACCGTGACGCCGGGGTAGTTCGCGACCTTTTGTCGGAGACCGGTGAGCCGGTTGAACAGCGACGATTTTCCGGAATTGGGCGGGCCGACGAGCGCGACGCTCACGACCCCGGGAGAGGCCTCGGAGTCGACATGAGCCGCGAGTGCACAGTCGTGGCAGCCGCTCACGGGTCGGGCCGGAGGCGGATGCGCCGCGCCGTCTCACGGCGGAGGGCGATGTCGGCGCCGTCCACCCGGAACACGCGGGGGTCCCCGCCGGGAGCGGCGCGCACGGCGTGCACCACTGATCCTGGGAGAAAGCCGAGCTCCATCAGCCGCGCCGCGTCCTCGGCCGGGAGCGCCAGTTCGTCCAGGACGGCGTGCCGACCGAAGGGGAGGTCCGCCAGACTGTGGATCACGGGACTAAAAAAACTGAGAAACTGCTCAAGGCTTCACGAAGCCATCGTGAAGAGGCCTTCACTCATTCCTTCGCCAGCCGCTCGCCCGTTGCCAGCCAGTGATTCATGGACTTCTCCCAGAACGTCACGTCCGCGCGAAACACCTCCTCGGTGAGTCCGTCAAGGAACGCCCGACCGGCCGCGGCGATGCTGGTATACGTGTACTCGACGTCAACGAGCGAGCGATTCGGGCCGTCGGGCGAGACGTCGATTCGCAACACACACACTCTGGAGCCGGGGGTAAACCGGGTGAACTCGACGACCCGCTGAACCGCGTCGTGCCTGGTCACGATCCACACCGTATCCTCCTCCCCGTCCCCAGGCGTGGTGAAGACAGCTCCCAGTTCAACGAGGCCGGATACGGAAAACAGCATCGTGTACCGCCATCCGACGAGCCAGTCCGCCTCGCGGACCGGGCAGATCAGCGGAAACACGTCGTCAGACGAGGCATGGATGGTCTGGCGGTATCTCCTCGTGATTCGCTCGGCTCGAGATTCTTCGTGGTTCATGAGGCCTCTGACGAAAGGGGTAGGGGTCCTTGAGGGGTCTTCTCTCTTCAGGCACCTTTTCACGCCGGCCGTACGAGGAAGCCATGAAACTGGAGATGATCGCCAAGCTCCCTGTCGAGAGCCGGCATCCAACGCCGCTCCTTTTCATTCACGGAATGTTGCACGGAGCCTGGTGCTGGGACGTGCATTTTCTCGATTACTTCGCTCAGCACGGCTTCGCCGCCCATGCCGTCAATCTGCGTGGTCACGGAAACAGTGATGGACGGGAAAAATTGCGCCGCACCCGCATTGCCGGTTACGTCGAGGATGTCGGAAGTGCAATTCGGCAATTGCCCAGCCCACCTGTCTTGATCGGCCACTCCATGGGTGGTTTCGTGATCCAGAAGTATCTGGAGGACTCCAGTGTTCCCGGTGCCGTCCTGTTGTCGTCGCCACCGCCTGTCGGGCTGTGGGCGACGGCGCTCCGGATCGCCCGGCGGCGGCCGTTCGTCTTCACAAAAGTCAACCTGACGCTGAGCCTGTTGCCGGTGATCGCCACTCCGGAATTGGCGCGGGAAGCGTTCTTCTCGGCGGATCTTCCCGATGACGAATTGCGTGCCTATTGGCAACGGATGCAGGATGAGTCGTATATGGCTTTTCTGGATATGGTCGCCCTGGATCTGCCACACCCTGCAAAGGTAAAGACTCCCTTGTTCATCCTGGGCGCTGCGCGGGATAACATGCTCAGACCCAGTGAAATAGAAGCCACGGCACGCGCATACCACACGCAATGCGAAATCGTCCCCGATGTGGCACACAACAGCATGCTCGAGCTGCGGTGGCAGACTGTGGCAGAGCGAATCCTCGTTTGGCTGAACGAACGAAAGTTGTAGCCTTCATCGAATCCTCAGCTTCCCGTCACGCCGATCGCGCCATGGTTAGCCATTGATGTCGAGGAGGGCTCATGGTCGCGCACCGGGTAGCTGCGAGTCCAATATGATCGTCACCGTTCTGCTGGTCGCGCTCGGTCTCTTGTGTGTGTACGCATTCGGCGTGCGGCCCAGGCTCGTGCGGTGGGGCGCCACCGACGAAGAAGTGGATCGGCCGTACCCAGGGGCCGATCTGATTCCGGGAGGAAGGCGAGGCACGACGATGGCGGTCACGATCGAGGCCCCACCGTCGGCGGTCTGGCCGTGGCTGGTCCAGATGGGGGTCGATCGCGCCATCTGGTACACGTGGGACTATTGGCGACCCTGGGGCCGCCGCAGCGCGGAGCGGATCCATCCCGAATGGCAAGACATTTCGATCGGACAGCACATGCCGTCTGTCCCCGACGGGAGCGTGTGGTGGGAGGTCGCCGCCCTCGAGCCGGAGCGCTTCCTCGGCTTGCGGATGTCGGTGGACCTGCGGGGGCGGCGCTTCGATCCCCAGACGACTCAGCCGCGCTCCTATAGCGATTCACTGTGGGCATTCCTGCTGGAGGAGCTGCCCGACGACCGTACCAGACTGGTGGTCAGCGGCTACTGGGCATTCCGCCCGCAGTGGCTGCAGGGTCTCGTTGGCTTCCTTTTCGTCGAGCCCTCGACCTGGATCATGCAAACGCGCCAGTTCACGGGCCTCAAGCGGCGCGCCGAGAGCCAGGCAGCCAGGTTTACCGAGACTGCAGCCGCTCGGTCCTGAAGTTTTTCACGGCGCCAGGAACACCACCTCGCGCACTTCGCATTCTCCTACCCACGTCGGCCAGTGCTTGACATGGAGCTCCATGAACCGCTGCGCGGCGTCCAGCGCCTCCTGGCGCGTCTTGGCGGCGAGCACCGCGTAGCCGCCCACGACTTCCTTCGCCTCCGCGAACGGGCCATCGGTGATCGTGAGCTTCCCTCCGCTCATCCGGATCCTGAACCCCGCCGCACTGGGCGCGAGACCGCCGGTTTGGATGACCGACCGGTCATTGACGGACCCTGCCACGAACTTGTCCATGGCCTCGAGCAGGGCCGCAGGCGGCGCACCCTGGTCCTCTGCTGACTTTACGATCGACAGGAATGGCATATTCGTCTCCGACGTCTGAGGTTGGGCGGCCGGTGGATCCGGCCTGTACACCGTAGCGACGAACGGGGTGGCCGACAATCGACAGAGCCTGCCCCGAGCGGAGCGAAGGGATGACCTGCTGGAGGAACGCATGCGAACGACCGTCGGTCTCTGGGCCGTACTCCTGCTCACTGCGAGTAGGCTGCAGGCGCAATCGCTGTCCGCCGACTCGCTGTTCGACCGCCTCATCGGGCGTTGGGTGTTGCACGGGACCATGCGGCATCAGGAAACCACGCATGACGTGACATTCGACTGGCTGCTCGGCCGCGAGTACGTCCAGATGCACGAGGTGTCGCGCGAGCGGACCGCCGACGGCAAGCCGGTCTACGAGGCCGTCGTCCTGTTCGGCAGGGATCCGAAGAGCGGGGAATACGGCGCCCTCTGGCTCGACAACACCGGCACCAGCGCCTTCGACCCGGCAGGTACCGGTCACGGCTCCGTGGACGGCGATTCCATCCCCTTCCTGTTCATCTACAGTGCCACGGACCGGTTCCACAACACGTTCGTCTACGACCGGGCCACGGACTCCTGGCAGTGGCACTTGGATAATGACAGCTCCGGAGTGCGGCGCCCGTTTGCCCGTGTGACGTTGACACGCGCTTCGGGCGGCCACTAGGGCTGGTGAGTCGCCGGAGCCGCTGCCCCACCACTTCACTCCAGGGCACTTAGACCGCACCAAATCTTGACGTGTGCGGTCGCCACGCGGCGTGGCGCCGCGTTGACCAACCAATGCAGACTTAGCCTACAGACACCACCGATAGTCGAGGTTTTGATGTCCCTACCCACTGTTCAGGCACGGCTGGCCCTGCTGCTGATGCTCGGGGCCTGCACGCGGTCGGAGACCTACGGATTCGTGGCCGTCCTCGGCAACGATACGACGTCGGTGGAACGCGTCACCCGGACCGGCCATCGCATCGTCGGCGACGCGATCGGCCGCTCCCCGGAGGTGACCCGCCGGCACTGGGAAGCCGAGCTGGGGCGGAACGGTGTCATCACGCACTGGACGATGGACACCGACATCCCGAACGGGCCAGCCGACGGGCGGCATCTCCACCATACCGCCACGTTCACCGATCAGGTCACGGCGTTCACCCGCGGCACGGCGGCGGGCACGCGGTCGTTCGCATACAAGAAGAGTTACGCCGAGACCGTCCCGTGGAACGCGTTCGTGTACGCGACCTGGGAGTTGCTGCTCGACGCAGCGCGCCGGCAGCCGGATACCACGCGCGAGCGTATCGGCCAGTATTTCTTCGAAGGCTGGGACGAAGGCCACGTGGGGTACGCGGACATCGAGCGCAACCCCGACGGCTCCTACGCGATCAGTAGCACCGGGCTGGCGGGCACGGGGACCGCGCGGCTGGACGCGCAGGGCCGGCTAGCCTCCTATTCAGGGCAGGGAACGACATACAAGCAGGAAGTCCGGCGCATCACCGACGTCCCGGACATCGATGCCATCGCGGCGCGATTCGCGGCCGATGAGAAACGCGCTGGCGTGGCAACGTCGCTCAGCCCGCGCGACACCGTCCGCGCTACGGTGGGGACTGCCGACGTGACCGTCGACTATGGCCGCCCAGCGCGGCGCGGGAGAACGCTGGTCGGCGACTTGCTCCCCTACGACCAGGTCTGGCGCACCGGCGCCAACGCCGCGACGCAGCTGACCACCTCGGCGCCGATCGAGCTCGCAGGCGTTCGGCTGCATCCGGGGACGTACACGCTGTGGACGCTCCCGACCCGGGGCGGAGTCTCGCTCATCATCAACGGCCAGTCCGGCCAGTGGGGCACGGAGTACCACGCCGACCAGGACGTCGCGCGCCGGCCCATGACGGTGGATTCCCTTCCAGAGAACGTCGAGCGGTTCACCATTCGCATCGAGCCGGCTGGACGGCTCGTGATGGAGTGGGGGACGTTCCAGTGGAGCGCGCCCATCCGGCGCCGCTAGAGATGACTGTTCACTCCGTGGGCGGGTATGCGGAGTTCCCCCCGCCGCTCGACCTTGCGGACGCCCTCGAGGCGCTGTGGATCCACGAAACATCGAGCCTCCAGCACGTTGTGCACCGCGTAGTGCCCGACGCGGCGGTCAGCCTGTGCTTCACCGGTTCGCGCGCGAACGATGGCTCGCGCGGCGGCACCCGTCTGCGCCTGATCGGTCCCGTCACGCGGCCCCGCCCGTTCACGCCGCCGCCGGGCCACCGCATGGAGGCCGTCCGCATCAAGCTGGAGTGGTCCCTCCCACTCCTGGGCGTGGCGCCCTGGGAATTCGCCGATCGTGATCCGCTCTACGCCGACGCGCAACCCGATCTGGCCGCGCCGCTCGAGGCCCGTCTGGCGGAAACCACGAAATCGGCGGACGCGCTGGCACTGCTCGTGGAGTTCGTGCGCGCCCGCCGCAGCCGGGTGGCCGGGGCGGGGACACTCCTCATTGCGGGGATGGAATCGCTGCGGCGTGGCGCGCGGGCTCCGCGTGTGGCCGAACTGGCCGGGCGGTTGGGGGTGAGCGACCGGCACCTGCGCCGCCTGATGGTGGATGCGACCGGGATCTCGCCCCGCCACTTCGCGCGCATCCAGCGGTTCCACGCGCTGCTGCGATCGGCCGACTTGGCACCGCGTCCGGCCTGGGCTCGACTGGCCGCCCATCACGGTTACGCCGACCAGTCCCACCTCATCCGCGAAGTGCAGGACCTGGCCGGGACGACGCCGGCCCGGTTGCACGGGGAGCGCCGCGCCGAGGAGACGCCTACGGGCGCACGGTAATCCCGTCGCGCTCGGGGAGGTCGGCGGTGACCGCCCACCCGCCGAACGTTTCACTCACCGCGAACCACAGCTCGTTGGGGCCCTTGCGGAGTGGCAGGGCCAGCTCGTCGAACAGCCCGACGATGCCCAGGAACTCGGGGTCGTGGGTGCCGAAGCCGTCATTGCCCGCGTAGAGCAGCCGCCCGTTGAGGTACACGTGCACGCGGTCCGAGAAGCCGAAGCGCAGCCGCACGGTCCGGGCGTGATCGGCGGTGAGTGTGATGGCCGCGACGACCGTGTTGTGGCCATCCGCGATGCCCGACAGCCGCGCGAGGTTGGCGATGCCGCGCTCCTCGACGCCGAGCGCGGTCCACGCGCCGGGTACGGCATCCAGCTCGGTCCGGTGGACGAGCAGCGACTCCGGGAATGGCGTCGAGACGCGCCAGGAGCGCACGATCGTGGCGGGTATCGAATCGCGAGCCGCGGGTGCTACGGCGGCAGGGCTCGTGGCGTCTATTGGACGCACCACGACATTGGCGATGTGCACGGTCCCCGGTGCCAACACGAACCCGACCTCGCCGGCGCCCTCGGGGCCGCGCAGGCGTGGAATGACCTGCACCGCGCTGTCACCGTCCACGTACAGCTCGGCGCGCGATCCCGACACCACCAGCTTGACGTGCATCCAGCGGTCGTAGGTCCACCGCGCCGTGCCTTCCCAGGCGGGGCCTGCGTAGATCTGCCAGGCGTACAGGTCGTGGAATACCGGCGTGTACTGCGTGGCGTGCGGCTCGCCGCTCAGCTGCTGCCGGAGATAGAACAGCTCGTAGTCGTGGCGCGTGGCGGCGCGGAAGGCGATGCCGGGGAACCCCAGCGCATTCCCGAACGCGATGTCGAACTCGATCATCCCGTCTTTGAAGCGGCTGCCCCGGAGCCATGCGGCGCCGTCGCGCAGCAGCAGCGCGCTGCGCCCGCGGTACGACTCGACGCGCGACTCCTTGGCGCTGATGTCCCATGCCGAGGTATCGAACGGCTGCTGTGCGGCCACGGCGGCGACGTGGAGCAGCGTGAACAGTGGCCCGAGGGCCAGCAGCGTGCGTCGCCCTGCGACGCGAATCAGTGTGTGGTTCATGGTCGAACGTTACGCGTCCCCTCGCCGCCGGCGATTGGACGTTTCGGACAAGAGTCCTCACCCCCTGACCCCCTCTCCGTTCCGGAGAGGGGGAACGAAGGGTCAGGCTAGTTCCCCACTCGGCTCGACAGCCCGCACGGCCGGAGGAGGTGCAACGGCCCGCTCACTGCTTCGGCGGTGCCTCGACGCCTGAGAAGGCCAGCACCTGGTCCGGCAGACGCTGCCCCCGGATCTCGATCGCTCGAACGGCGGTATTCAGATCGGCCAGCTCACTTGAGGTGAGTTGTACGGCAGCTGCCCCGCTGTTTTCGATCATGTGAGCCATCTGCGTCGTCCCCGGGATCGGCACGATCCACGGCTTCTGCCCGAGCAGCCACGCGAGCGCGATCTGCGCGGGCGCGGCGCGCTTCTGCTCGGCCCAATGCTTCACCAGCGCGACGAGCTGCAGGTTGTGCGGCAGGTTCTCCGGCGAGAAGCGAGACTCGGCGCCGCGAATGTCACCGGGAGCGAAGCGCGTGTTTTCGTCGATCCAGCCAGTGAGGAACTGCACGCCGAGCGGACTCCACGGCACGAACCCGATGCCCAACTCCTCGCAGAGCGGCAGAACTTCCCGCTCCGGACCACGCCAGAGCATGGAGTATTCGTTCTGCACGGCGGTGACCGGCAACGCGGCGTGCGCGCGGCGCAGCGTGTTGAGCCCCATCTCCGAGAGGCCCCAGTGCAGGACCTTCCCCTGCCGCATCAGCTCCTGAACGGCGCCGGCGACGTCCTCGATCGGGACCTCCGGATCGACGCGGTGTTGATAGAGGAGGTCAATGCGGTCGGTGCGAAGGCGCCGCAGCATCCCGTCTACGACCAGCTTGATGTGGTCGGGCTTACTGTTGAGGCCCGGGCGCCGCTCGCCGGTCTCGAGGTCGATGTTCCAACCAAACTTGGACGTGATCACGACCCTATCGCGGAAAGACTGGATGGCTTCGCCGAGGATGCGCTCGCACTCGTGCGGCCCATAGGCTTCCGCTGTATCGAAGAAGGTGACCCCGCTGTCGAAGGCCCGCCGGATGATGTTGAGCATCTCCGGGCGGTAGGGCACCGTCGTCTCGTACTTCCGCCTCATGTTCTGGACGCCGAGTCCGATCGTCGACACTTCGAGCCTGCCGAGCCGGCGCCGGCCAATCGCCTGGGCGGCAGGCGTCCCGTTTGACGATGTCGTCTGAGTGTTCGCCCGCCCGGCGAGGCCGCCGAGCAGCGGCGCGGCGGCCAGGGCGCCCCCGAACTGCAGGAAGGTGCGGCGCGCGATTCGGTTGTCGCGTTCGTTCGACATATCGCAACGTCCTTCGATACGGGTCTATTGCGTGAGAAGCCTGGTGAACGACAGCGAGCCCAACTTCCACGTCCCGTTCTGTTGCACATACACCTCCGTCACCATGAAGGGATTGGTGACCGCGTTGCCGCCAACCACGGCATCCAGTCGAATCCTGTTCAATAGGATGGCCGTCGACCCGATGAACCGCACCGACGTTTCGAAAATCTCCGCGTGCGAGTATTGAATCCTTCCGCTTCTGATGACCTCGAGCTCCTGGCTCCTCGACATGGTTCCACCCATGTGGACGAAGACGGCCTGGTCATCGAAGAGCGCGGCCAGGGAATCCACTTTGCGCTCTGACATCCAGCGCCACTTTGTCTTCGAGAGATCCAGGATCGCCCGTTCCGCATTCGTGTCCCTCGGTGTAGCGGGTGTCTGCGCCCTTGCGGGTGCCGCGGAGAAGAGGGAGATGGCGGCGAGCGTGACGACGATCTGTTTCATGGCTCAGTCAGTCCTTTCGGTTTTTCCCGCCTTCATCGTGGGCGATACGGAACGACAACGGCTCTGGCGAGCTCGACGAGCACGAGGGCGGTGTTGCCGACCACGGTCACACCGGAGGCGCGCGTGAGCCCGTCCTGCACCACCCGCACCTCCGCGCGATCGCCACTGATCGTCAGCTCGGCGACACGTCCCTGTTGCTCGGCCTGTAGCAACGTTCGTGGACCCGCGCTCCGCATTCCGTCGGGCCGAACCAGCGGCAGTGACGTCTCGATCGGCACGATCGGGCCTGCGCTGCCGTCCGGGTTCACCGGAATGCGAAACAGCCTGCCGGTGGCAAAATTGTTTACGTACAAGGACCCGTCGGCGAGGAAGGCGAGACCGTCGATGACGTTCAACTGCTCGTCGCTCGCCCACACTTCCAGTGCGGTCGCACCGGGCTTCAGTCGGTGCACGCGGCCGCGAAACGACTCGGAGGCATAGACCGCACCGTCGGCCGACAGCGCGATGTCGTTGCACACGCCGCTGCCGGGGGGGGAATGGGTACGTGCCTTTGGCGACGCCGCTCGTCAGGTCGAACGATCGGAGCGCCGTCTGTCCGACCACGGGCGTCCCGTCTCGGCCGTCCGTGGCATTCTGGCAGACCCATAGGGTGTTGGTCTTGTCGTCCGCGAGCACGCCGAGCACCCTCGTCAGGCCGGCAGTCGAGGCGAGAATCCACGGCTCAGCTTGAGCGGCGCCCGGAGCGGCGCGGTAGATCGTCCCTTTCGCCATACTGCCGAAGTACACGGAACCGTCTCGACTCGAGGTGAGATTCTCCGCCACGACGCCGGTGTCGCTGATCGTTACCTGGGTACGGTTCTGCGCTCGAGCGAGCGGTGCGAACCACGTGAGTGTGGCGACTGCGGCGATCAGGCTACCAGCGATTCTGTGATGGTTTCGCATTTGGCCCTTACCCATTCGTGAACCTCAGGACGGCTTGCGGCAGCCGTTCCCCCTGTACGGGGATCCTGGACGCGGCCTCCGCGATGTCGCGGAGGTCGGCCGGTGTCAGCTGCACGTTGACGGCGCCCAGGTTCTCCTCGAGGCGCGACAGTTTCTTCGTGCCCGGAATCGGGACAATCCAGGGCTTCTGCGCGAGCAGCCACGCGAGGGCGATCTGCGCCGGCGTCGCGCCCTTACCCTCCGCGACACGCTTCACGAGGTCGACCAGTGCCATGTTTGCCGCACGGGCATCCGGGGCGAAGCGCGGCGATATGCTGCGGAAGTCTTTCGGGTCGAGCGTCGTCGTCGTATCGATCTTCCCGGTGAGGAAGCCGGCGCCCAACGGACTGAACGGAACGAAGCCGATGCCGAGCTCCTCGCACGTCGCCAGCACGCCG